>NZ_JAAVJC010000115.1 GCF_012033785.1 Streptomyces bohaiensis | reverse complement strand
GCGCACCCCGGGACGGCGCACGCAGCGCCGCCCGGCGGCGCCCCCGCCCGGCAGAGCGCGCCCGGCGCGCCCCCGGGGCGAGGGCGAACCCGTAGGTGGGATGATCGGAGGTCTGTACCCGGGAGTGTGAGGAGGACGCACCGTGCGGATCTCGGTGTCCGATCCGACCCCCAGCGGGACGGGGAACACGTGGACGGTGCTGGCGTTCGCCGGCGAACTCGACCTGGCGGTCGCCCCCCAGGTGCGCTCCACCGTGGCGGAACTGGTCGCCGCCGGTCGGGTGCGGCTGGTGTGGGACCTGGAGCAGGTGACGTTCATGGACTCCACCGTGCTGGGCGTGCTGGTCTACACGATGCGGCAGGCGGAGGCCCACGACGGCGCCCTGCGACTGGCGGGAACCGGCGCGCAGGTGCTGCGTCTGCTGCGGATCACGGGTATGGATGGCGTGGTGGAGATGTTTCCCGACGTGGACACGGCGACCTCCGTGCCCACTGCGCGACTCAGGTGAAGGGAACGCGGTGAACCCGACATCCGCACAGGCACCGGGGCTGAGCGTCATGCGCGAAGGGGAGCCCCCCAGGGAGATCCGGCTCGCCGCGCCCGCCGGCGCCGGTGACGCCCTCCTACGGTCACTCGGCGCGGCAGCCGGGGCCGGCATCTACGCGGTGGACGCCGGCGGCCGTGTCATCGCCGCCAACGCCTGGGCGGAGCGACTGCTCGGCTACGCGCCCGGCGCACTGCTCGGGCTCGACGCGGACCACGTGCTGAAGCCGCGCGTGGACACCGACGGCCTTCCCGAGTCGTCCACCGCCCTCGAACAGGCCGGCGGTCACCACCGGGTCAACGACGACCGCGCGGTGGTGGTGCGCGCCGACGGCACCACGCTGCCGGTGTGGTGGTCCGCCGCGCCGCTGCCGCCGGAGAGCGGCTACCCGGGCGGCACCGTGGTCGTCCTCAACGAGATCTCCGAACGGCGCGAACGGGTCGAGGCCCGCGCAGACCGCTACGCGCGCAGCGAGGTCCGGCGCGAACAGGTCGAGTCCGAACTCGCCGACACCGCATGGCTCAGCGAGCTCACCCTCGCGATGACCACCACGTTGGACACCGAGGAGGCGGTGTGGCGCCTGGTGCGGCAACTCGTCCCCCGGCTCGCCGACACCGCTGCCATCGACCTCGCGGAGAAGGACGTGCTGCGCTGCGTCGCCTGGGCGCACCATCTTCCCGACGCGCTCCCGGCGTCGCCGGACGAGGCGGAACTGCCCGACCACGCCGAGCACCGCGCCGCGATCGCCAAGGTCCTCAAGGGCGGAACGACACAGCGGTTCCGCCCGACAGCGAGCGGGCGCCCGGACCTGCTGTCGCTCACCGACGCGGGCGACGTGCTGGTCGTGCCGCTGCGCCTGCGGTCGACCACACTGGGCGCCCTGACGCTCGCCCGGACCGGAACGGGCACCCCGTTCGACGAGCCGGACCAGGAACTGGCCGAGGAGGTCGCCCGCCGCGCGTCGCTGGGGCTCGACAACACCCGCCTCCACGCGGCGCAGGCCGCCATCGCCGAAACCCTCCAACAGGCGCTCCTCACCGACCTCCCGCAGGTTCCCGGCATCGAACTCGCCGCCCACTACCGGCCGGCGCTGGCAGCGGCCGAGGTCGGCGGCGACTGGTACGACGCGTTCCCGCTGCCCGGCGGCGACACCATGCTGGTCATCGGCGACGTCACCGGGCACGACATCCAGGCCGCCGCCCGCATGAGCGAACTCCGCAACATGCTGCGGGCGTTGGCCGTCGACCGCCCCGAGGAGACGCCCGGCGAGATCCTGCGGCGCCTCGACACCGCGCAGGCCCGGCTGACCCACGCCGACTCGGCGACCGCCATCCTGGTGCGCCTGCACCCCGGGCCGGACGGCTCCTGGCAGCTGTCGTGGTCGATCGCCGGCCACCCGCCGCCCCTGCTGCTCGCCTGCGACGGCGGCACCGAGTTCCTCACCGGGCCCCACGCCCCGCTGCTCGGAGCGCGGCCCACCATGGAACGCCCGACCCAGCGGGCCGACCTGCCGGCCGGCTCCACGCTGCTGCTGTACACCGACGGTCTGGTGGAGTCCCGGTCGCAGAGCATCGACACCGGCATGGCAAGCCTGCGCCAACGCCTGGCCGACCACCGGGCCATGCCCCTCCGGAAGTTGTGCGCCGCGCTCGCGCGGGAACTGGGGGACACCCGGGACGACATCACGCTGATCGCCGCACGGGTGCCGCCGCCGGGGGCCTGACGACAGCGGCGGGCCGGTGTGGCCCGAATCACCACCGCGGGACCGCATCACCCGCGCAGAACGAGCATGACCGGCGGGAGAAGGGTAGGCGGTAGGAATGGTGCAAGGCCTCCCCCAGGGTGGGGACGGCGCCGAGGGGGGCGCGGAGGATTCGCACGTTCCGGGACAGGAGACCCAGGAGCGCCGCTTGCGGGCATCAGCCGCCTACGACGGCAGTGCGAGTATCGGGGAGGCGCGGTCCCTCGCGTCCGACTTCCTCGCCCGCGTGCAGGCGGAGAGCAAGGTGCCGGTCGGCCCGGACCTGGGGCTGGTGCTCCCGCTCGTCGTGAGCGAACTGGTGACCAATGTGCGCAAGTACGCGCCGGGACCGTACATGCTGGAGCTGGAGCTGGTGCACGACGGACTCGCGGTGAGCGTCTGGGACAGCGACCCTGCTCTCCCGGCCGTCCGCGAGCACGACCCCACCCGCATCGGTGGCCACGGACTCGAGATCGTGACGGCGGTCGCCACCTCCCTGCAGATGCGGCGCGAAGCCGTCGGCAAACGCCTCACCGCCACGCTGCCGCTCCACTAGGCACTGCCCGGCGGCCAAAGGACGGACCTCCTGTCGATGAGTCTGGCCGGCTGTCCTCGCATCGCGATCAGTCATGCGTCGAGCTGATGCGGGGAGGCGTCGCCCTCGTGGGCGAGGGCTCCTGGCCGCCCGCCTCCGCGGGGTGGCTGACTGGTTCCAGATGGTGTCCTGCGCCCATCGGTGACGCCCCGGCAGCGTCACGACGTGCAGAGTGAGCGGAGGATTCGTCGCGTCGCGGGGCAGGGGTTCTCGTTGCCGCCGGACTCGGTGCGGCGTGACCTGTACGCCTGATCACCGCCCAGGTGGTTCGGGCGCGCGCGCGGGGCCGTCCGCCCTCCGGCCGGGGGACGGCGGTGCGTTCGAGAGCGTCGATCATCTGCGGTGCATCACCCCACTGGCCGGTGTGAGCAGGACGGCCCGAGGGCGGCATGCGCCTTCACCGGCGCGGTCGATCCTGCAGGCCAGGCCGCCCCGGGACCGTCCGAGCCCTCCTCGGTGCGGTGGTGTCGGGGTGTCGTCCTCTGCCGGGACGCGCGGCTCCTTCCTGGGGTCCCTGCCGCGTACTGATGTACCCGGCAGGAGGTCGAGCCGACCCCGACCGTGCTCCAGTCGACCCGGTTCGCGAGGCCGGCGTCGGCCTGGACGGCACGCAGGATCCAGCCCCAGGCCCCGCCGGCCGACCAGAGCCGATGCCGTTCACAGACGGTCTTCCTGCGCCGTGACGCCCGGAAGATCCCGCCACGGTACGCCCGGTCGCTGACGGGTCGTGAGGTTCTCGGGCGTGGCGTCGGGTTGCCTACGGCGAGCGGCATGTCGCCTGATGCCTCCCCGTCCACCGTCTGGCCGCTGCTGCACCACCACGACACCGGGAGGGCGCTGCGCTCCTGGGGGTTCGGCTCGACGAGGCACCCGGACAGAGCACCCGGGCGGATGCGGACGGCCCCGGCGCGGTCTACCTGGTGAGCGATGAGGTGGAGGCGGCGCACCGGCGGGTGGTCGACGCGGGCGGCGAGGTTCTCGAGGCGCCATCCTGACGCCGGGCTCCTGTGCTGTGGGCGCGTGGCGCCGGGGGCTCGACGTGGTCGATGCGGCACCGGGCCACAACTGCGACCCCCACCAGCCCCGCAGGTCGCTCCCCTTCTCCGTGCTCCCCGCCACGCGATCGCAGGCGAGCGTTCCGTCCTGGAGCACGTGGCTCAGCCCTGCCACGTGGCAACACCGCAAGACCTCGTGCAGGCCGGAGCATCGTCGGCGAGGACGTTGATGCCCTCGCGGATCCAGCGCAGGGCCAGTGTTGCCTGTCGGACGGGCCCGGTGCCCGGGAGCCCTTCGGGGTGCCGATCTGGCGACGGTGCCCGACCAACGGACCGCATACTCCACGAGGCGGCCTGGGACGTCGCGCATCGCAGCACAGGGGACCCCCGTGAAGCCTCCCGTTCAGCGGACGATCTTGTCGTGAGAGCCGTCCTCCCCAGGGGCTTCACCTCTGCCCACACCCGGGCCACCGCTGCCCACCCCACCTCGCGATGACCAGACCAACCCGATTCGCAAAGATCAATTCGCCGAGAAAACCTCACCGTGCTTCTCTGGAATTGAGCCTGTTGGCATCGCCCCCCCTCGAATGGTTGAACCAGGTACTGCCTGCACGTGGCAACCGGAGATGCCACCTCCGAGGGGGAGACAGCAAAGGAGAGCCAGATGGACACGCTTCTTTTCGCAGTAGCGAACGAAAGCTCGCACGCGATCGCCATTCGGTATCGGGACTACCCTCAATGGAGCTTCTATCTCGCACCGGGAGCTTGCTGGAACAGCGCACCGGACGAGGTGAAGTTCCCCTGGGTGGGGAAGCAGGACGACATAGTGAACAAGGCCATCGAGTTCAGGAAGGTCGATTCGTCGGGCACCGTTTCGTTCATGTACTCGGTCTTCCAGGAGTGGGACGAGCCCTGGGAAATTCGGTACAGCAACAGCGACAAGTACATGGACACCCGGAACGTGTTCACCCCCAGCATGAACAATGGAACACTGAGGTTTTCTCAACGGTGCTTACTTCCATGAGCCGTTGAGGACGAGGGCGGCTTTGGTGATGGCTCCGATTCTGTTGGGGCTGAGGGTGACGTGCTGGAGTGCGCGCCAGCGTTGCTTGAGTTCGGCGGCGGCGCGTTCGCCGAGGCCGCGTGTGCCGCGTAGGAGTTGGTTGTGGGTGCGGTTGTCTGCGGCGAGTGGGGAGGGGATGTCGGGGTGTGGGCGGAGGGGTGTGTGGATGCCAAGGCCCGCGCCCGTGTAGCCGGCGTCGGCCAGGGTCGGCAGGCCGTCGCGGGCGGCGGGGTAGAGCGCGGGCAGGGCGTGGATGCGGGCGGCGGTGAGGTCGTGGACGCTGCCTGGTTCGACGTCGGAGACCCACAGGGGCGTTCCGTCGGGCGCGGCGAGGAACTGCACGTTGCCCGCGAAGTGCTTGGCTTTTCCGGAGTACCACAGGTCGTTGCCCTTCTCCGTGGTCCCCGCCACGCGATCGCAGGTGATGAGGGTGCCGTCCAGGACCACGTGGCTCAGTCCTGCCGAGTGGCAGCGGCGCAAGACCTCGCGCAGGCCCGGGGCGTGGTCGGCGAGGACGTTGATGCCCTCGTGGAGGTAGCGGTAGCCGGTGGCTTGCGAGATCGAGGCGTCCCGTGCCAGGCAGTGCACGCAGCCGGCCTCGCGGAACCAGCGCAGGACCAGTGTTGCCTGTCGGAAGGGGCCCAGCGCCCGGGAGCCCTTCGGAGTGCCGATCCGGCGACGGTGCGCGGCAAGCAGACGGGCCAGATACTCCACGAGGTGGCGTGGGACGTCGAGCATGGCAGCATAGGGGACCAACGTGAAGCCTCTGGTTCAACGGACGATCTTGTGGTGAGAACCGTCCTACCAGGGGCTTCACGTCTGTCCACACCCGGGCCACCACTGTCCACCCCAGCCCGCACGGACCAGATCAACCCGATTCGCGAAGATCAACTCGCTGAGAAAACCTCAGTGTAGAGTCAATGAATGCATCTGGCGGGAGGTACTCGTGGGCCTCAACGTAGTGCACGATCAGTGTGGGCGCGACATAGGTGATGCCGCTTCCCCCGGGGATGTGGATTTCGGCGTTTCCCATGAACAGGCCCTCTCTTCTAGCGCTCTGCTCGGCCTCTTCAAAGCTGGAGCAAAGCTCGCAGTGGTGGTATCCCCGGTACCGATTCTTCGAATCTTTTGCAAGGTGGGCCAGTGCTTCGACCAGTCCTTCTGGTGTCCTGCCGTGGCGGTAAGGGTGCTGCTTGGACAGCCATCCGATGTTGACGCCGCCGGGGAGTGGTTCGTCGTCGTACTCGTATGGTGTCAGGTCTTCGTAGTGCGTCATCGTCTCAGATCTCCCGGGTTCAGGTGTTCTCTGCAGATCGCGGCGTGACACGCGCCCATGTTGGGTCGAACGATATCGCCGATCTGGGTGGGTTGGGTAACGCTGATTGATCTGGAGCTGATTCGGAGGTTATTCGGGGGGAGGACAGTGTAGTTGGGTACCGTCTTTCCGGGGCCGAAGGTTTCGGTGGGGCGTATGCGTGTGCCTGTTTCGACCGCAAAGCCCTTCGCATCGCTGAGGCGTTTGCCATCCGGCACGTAGAACTTGATGAATGTTCCGGGCGGTACCGTGAAGTCACCACTTCCTCGGATGTAGACGCCATGGCCGGTGATGACGCTGGACTGATCGGTTCTGCCAGTCAGCGTCACACTATCTGCCAGCTCCGATCCCACGCCCGGCCCATAGGTTGGCGTGGTGCCTCGAGAAGGACCCCGCAGCCCCTTCGCCCACTCAGCCGCTGGGCCGGCGAGACTGCTGGCGGCTCCACCGAGGCCGCCGAGAAGGAGATCGGTGGGGCTGGTGGGGCGGCATTGGACGGTGTTGACACTCCAGGCGTAGCCAGCTCCCACGGCAGCGTTGACTCCGGCGGAGGCGCCCAGGCCACGAGCGCCGGTGAGGCCGAGGCTGCGGGCGGCGACGTTGCCGGCGCCGGGCATGAGGGCGCCGCCGAGGCCGCCGACGACGGCGCCCTTGCCGGCAGCCTGGGCGAGGCCGGCCCAGCCGAAGTCGTCTGTGGTGAACGCGTAGATACCGCCCTCGACGACGGCGCCGAGAACAGCTCCGATGCCGACGCTGACGCAGATGGGGCAGCGGCCGGAGGGGTCGGTGAGGGTGGTCGGGAGGTTCTCGGCGTAGGCGTAGGAGCTGGTGTACGGGTCTGTGGCGGAGCGTGGCGCGGGGTCGGGGCTGGTGAAGCGGCCTACGTCAGGGTGGTAGTTGCGGGCACGGAGATTGAGGCCGACGGCGTCAGTGGTGGGTTCGGTGTATTGGCCGGTGAAGGTGAAGGGGTTGGCCTGGGCGTCGGCGTCGAGCTGGGTGGCTTCGGTGACGCCGAAGGCGGTGTACTCGTAGCGGTGTTGCGGTGTGCCGGCTTGGTCGGTGAGGTCGGCGACGGACCCCATCCAGTCGTGGTGGTACTGCTCGAAACCGGCCGAGGCCGAGGATCGGTGCCCGGATTGGATCCGGTCCTCGGCGCCGTAGGCGTAGGCGCTGATCAGCCGCCCGGAGCCGTCGTAGTCAGCGGTCAGCTGCGGCAGCGGCCGTACGATGTCCCACACACTCGTCCGGAGCAGCTGGCCGTCGAGGCTAGCGCTGGTGCGATTGCCGTCGGCGTCGTACCCGTAGCTGGTGCGGCCCTCGGGTGTCTGCGCCCAGGAGAGACGGCCAGCGGCGTTGTATCCAAAGGTGTCTTCCCCGGCCGAGACGAGGTTTCCGTCGGCGTCGTATGCGTAATCGGTGGCGGCGCTGCCAGTGGTGGAGCGGGTGAGCTGGTCGGCCTCATCGAACAGGTTCTCGACGACACTGGTGCCGGTCTGCTGGGTGAGGCGGTTTCCGACGAGGTCGTATGTGTAGTCGGTGGTCGCCGCGCCGGAGGGGCAGCTGTCGTTGTCGGGCGCGACGGTGCATTCCTGGGTGAGGCGGCCGTTGACGTCGTAGGCGAACAGTCGACGGTGTGTCTCACCTGCTCGCACCACATCTACGATCAGCGGCTGGCCGTTGGCGTCCCGGGTGATCTCCCAAGAGCTCAGTTCGCCGTCGGGGCCGGTGTTGCGGACTGCGCTGAGCTGCCCGGCGGCGTCGTAGACGCGGTTCTCGATGTGCCGGTTCGGCGTGGGGGAGGTGATGGAGGTGATGTTGCCGGACGGGTCCCGCTCGTAGGCAGTGGTGCGGTTGCGTGTGCTCGCCGAGATCATCCTGCTGTCATCGTCGTAGCCGTACGCAGTGGCGATGTTGGATTCGGTGGTGAACCTGGTGACGTTGCCGTCGTAGTCGTAGTTGTATGCCAGTCGGCCTTGGCCGTCGGGGAGGTCGAGCAGGGTCGGCCGTCCGAGCCAGTCCAAGCCCGGGAAGTTCCGTGTGCCGGTTCCGTCGGTAACTTCGGTTATACGGCCGATGGCGTCGTAGTCGATGGAGACCGACGGGGTGCTGTCGGAGTAGCTGACGGTGGTGACGCGGCCGAGGGCATCGATCTCGTAGCTGCTGGTCTGGCCTCGAGAGTTGGTCTCCCCTGTGAGGTTCCCGTCGAGGTCGTAGTCGAGTTCGCGCACCCGTTCCAGGGGGTCGGTGACGGAGGTGAGCCGTCCGGCCTGGTCGTACCCGTAGTCGGTGACGTTTCCGTTGGCGTCACTGCGGGTGGCGAGGTCGCCGGCCGCGCTGTAGGCGTAGGCGGTGATACCACCGTCCGGGGCGGTGATCCCCGCGAGGCGCCCGGTCGTGTCGTAGCGGTACTCGGTGGTGTTGCCGAGTGCATCGGTCAGCGCGGTTGCCCGGCCGTTGCCGTCGTAGGCAGTGCTCTGCGTATGACCGAGAGGATTGGTGATCTCGATCAGCAGTCCCGCATCGTCGTAGGCGTAACGCCAGGTGAAGTCGTCAGGGTCGGCGCCCTGTGCGTTGCCTCTGGGATCGGTCATTGCGACCCGCTGGCCGTTGCCGTCGTACTCGTAGGTGGTGACGGCCCCGGCGGGGCTGCGCTGCTCGGTGAGGTTGCCGTCGGCGTCGTAACTGAAGTGGTAGTTCTTGTTCCGCGGGTCGCTGACGCGGGTGGGCCGGCCGGCCTTGTCGTAGGTGTAGCGGGTGCTTCCGCCGGCCCAGTGGTTGAGTGTTTGCAGCTTGCCGCTGCCGTCGTAGAACACGTGACGGGTGCGGCCGAGTGGATTGGTGACCCCGGTGATCCGCCCGTCGTTGTCGAACGCGCGCTCGGTGGTTCCGCCTAGTGGATCGGTCACCGTGACCGGGCGCCCGGCCTTGTCGTAGCCGAACTTCCAAGTGAACGCTTCGGGGTTTGCGCCGTCCGCGCCACCCCGCGGTGTGGTTCGCGAGATCGGGCGGTCGGCCTCGTCGTAGGCGAAGGCAGTCTTCGCGCCGTCCGGCCCGGTGACCTGCTGAACGTTGCCAGCCGTGTCGTACCCGTAGCGGGTGACGCGCCCGCCGGTCTCGCTGATTTCAGCGAGCCGGCCAGCTGCGTCGTACGAGTACTCTGTGACATTTGCTGCGGCGTCGGCGAAGGACGCGAGGTGACCGTTGGCGTTGTACGTGTAGCGCTCGGTGCCCCCGTCTGGGAGCGTGCGCGAGATGATGCGGTCCGCGTTGTCGTAGGTGAAAGAGGTGGTGTAGCCCTCAGCTTCGTCAGCCTCGGCGCCCCGCGGGTCAACGACCGTCAGCAGCCGACCGCTGCTGTCGTAGCGGCGCTTCTCGACATCGCCCTCCGGAAGGACGGTGGTTGTGCGATTACCCCAGTCGTCGTACGCGTAGGTGACGGTCCGCCCTTCCGGACTGGTGACCGTCTGGAGGTAACCGTCGTCCGTATAGGTGAGCGCGGTGGTGGCGTTCAGCTCGTCGGTAATCTCGGACAGCCAGCCTTCGTCGGTATACGACAGGAAGGTCTTCCGGAACGCGCCGTCGGTGATCTCGCTGACGAGCCCGTTCGCGGAGTACCGCCAGGTGGTGCTGGTACTTCCGCTGGATTCCGAGGTCACACGCCCTCGCGAGTCGTATCTGTAGATTGTCCTGTTGCCCAGCGGGTCCTCGATGGCGGTTCTGTTGCGGTCGGAGTCGTAGGTGTGGCTGGTGATGTTCCCGAACGGGTCAATCTCCGCGAGCAGGACGTTGCCGCCGTATACGTCGGTCCAGACCCCGCCGCCGGGGCTCGTTGCGTGGGCGTAGTCGATGCCGGCGTCCCGCTCGTAGCTGAACCGTGTGACCGCTCCGGCTGCATCACGCTGCGAGCTGACCCGGCCACTGCTGTCGTACGTCAGCTCCAGGCGGGTGCCGCCGTCGGGCCCGGTGACCGATGCCAGGCGTCCGTCATCATCGTGTGCGTAGCCGGTAGTCGACCCGTCCAGGCCGGTCACCTCGGCCAGCAGTCCGCCAGCGAAGGTGTAGGCGAGGGTCCGTCCATCGGCGAGCGTGACCGTGGCAAGGCGGCCTCCGTCGTAGGCGAGCCGATGCTCGCGACCCACGTCGTCCGTGATGACCGCCGGGCGTCCGTCCTGGTGTGTGATGCTCAGGCCGTTACCGCCGCGGTCGCCGATGAAGGTGACTCGCCCGTGCTCGTCATAGTGCAAGGAACGAAGCTCCGGGGTGGTCCAGCTCGTAGCCATCGCCGGTCTTCCGCAGCTCGGATCGGACGCCGGTCGGCGCCGTGAACAGGTCGTCCCGACCAGGAGAGAACCGCACCTGGCCTCCGGCTTCCTGGTGGAGGACCACAGCGCCGTCTTCGAGAGCCTCCAGGGCTGTCTCCCACGGAAGGCGCCAGCCCGGCCCCAACGCGCCCTCACGCTCATCGCCCGAGCTGTAGACCCGGTCCAGCGAAAAGCCCTCCCCCGCGGCGCTAACTCCGCCGTCGTACGCAACCGAGGAGAAAGCGCCGGTCGCCGTATTCACGTCGGCACCGCGCACGTTCGTCACCTGGGAGAACCCGCCCGTGCTGGCGCAGGCGGGCGTGCAGACGGCGGCTGCATCCACAGCGGGGACAATGTAATGATGCAGCACCGTTCCGCCGGCCGGACCAGGGTCCACATCGCCCGACCCGTCATCGATCATCCACAGCACCGGGGCGAACTCCACGCGATCGTCGCCTGGGCAGTCGAGTTCCGAAGGCGTCGGAAGAATGGCCGAGACCACGGGAGCTTCGGCTCGAGGCGGCACAGAGCTCGCGCTAACGACGTCAGGCGCGCTGACAACCTGGCCGAAGTCATAGACCACTGCACGACCTGACTGCGCACAAGGCCTCACCTTTCAGGTCACCCGGACATCCCGCCAATCGACCTCGTTCATCGCGGGTGCTCCCGTGTGCGAGATGGAGACGTTCGCAAGCACCTCCATGCCCGGGACGGCAACACTCGTCCGCAGCCCCATCAAGGTGTCGTGTGCCCCCGGAGAACCCCACGGCAGAACCGTCCACGCACTCTGCGCCAACGGCGTCACGACAGATGCGCCATCGCTCGCCTCCGGCCGTCGCGCGGCGCCGTCCGGTATCTCAGCCTCGCCGGCTTCCAAGCCACTGCGTATCTGGGCCTTGCGCTCTTCGAGCGTCATGGCCAGCTGGGCGGGGGCGGGTTGCGGCAACCGCGCGGCGTCCGACGCCTCGTCGGCAACCGTGGTGGCCCGCGCTTCCCTGACCTCAGGCCACCCGCTGCCGGCCATGATGACAAGCACCGTCGCTATCACCAGCGCGCGCATACCGACATTGATCCGACGCAGCATCAAACGCCCCCCCGTTAGACGCCCAACTCCCCTCGGACGTCTGGTGAATACCGACTGCCGGCGACCGTAGGAGGCGTTCCAGTGAGGCAGCACCCAGGCGATATGGAGCTATAGGGGGTATCGCCGTTTCGCTTCGAGAACCGTTACGCGGTCGTTACTGGGAGGAAAGCCGCCAGCTCCGATGCCCGGGCCGGCCTTGCCGTGCGACGGGCGGTCCCGGCGCCTCGGCTCTCCGCCCGCCATGCCAGGGATGCCGCGGGGACACGACGCGTGGCGGGTGTGGGAAGGAGGCAGTCCGTGCCCCGCGGCCAGGATCCCTGCCCCTGCTGCGGCACTCGGCAGCCAACGCAACGCGGCCACCTCGGGCCGGCCTGCCGAA
The DNA here is from genome assembly GCF_012033785.1 of Streptomyces bohaiensis. GTDB lineage: Bacteria > Actinomycetota > Actinomycetes > Streptomycetales > Streptomycetaceae > Streptomyces > Streptomyces bohaiensis. Next base: position 2,578 of record NZ_JAAVJC010000115.1, on the reverse strand, counting down.
GACGGCACCATGCAACAGGCAAGGGGGCCCCCGGCGCCACTGCCCGATCAGCCTTGCCCGGCGACCTGGAGCTCGGGTCTACCGAACCGCGGCAAACAGCTCCTCAGCAGCCGGTAGGCACGCGCGCAAGGTCGACCAGGACGTCGGCAAGGTGTGCGGGGTCGGTGATGGTGTGGGCAGTACCTTCCGCCTCGGTCAGAAGGGCGCACGATCCCCATCACCGCCCTCCGCCGCCGCCGGCCCAGTCGCGGGAGTACCTGGCGGAACCGGGTCCCGACGGCGACCGTGAACTGGTGCTGATCGACGTCGCTACTGGAGCTCCTCCCTGTCCTGACCCAACCCCTGGTCAGCACACCGTAGACAGCTGAAGTTCTACTGGCCGCTCGCGCCACCCGCGGTTGTCCATGGACTCTTCATCCGCGGGCGGGCCACTCAGGTAGCAAGCGGGAGCCGTGCTCAGCCAAGCGGGCTGCCAGCATGCCGCTGTGTACCGCAAGCAGTCGAGCAACTCCGCGACGCCCCTTCTCATCCGTGCGTCGCTGCCGCGGAGCAGCCCGGTGCAGCAACGTGTCAGCTTCCGGTGATCACCAGCGTTGTCGGGCCAGGGCATCGTATTTGCCGGTGAAGACCCAGTCGCACGCTTTCTCGTCCGCGAGCGCGGCGGCAACCAGTCGCAGTAATTCAATCGAGACCTCCCGGCACAGAGCGGCTGCCGCCGTGCGCGGCACTGCGGTGTCCTCGCCGTCCAGCAGGAGCGTGTGCAGTGCGGCTGCGTGGGGGTCTGCGGCATGCGAAGCCAGCGCCTCCGCTGCGCGGGCGCGCGTCGACCATTCGGGACAGGCGGCCAGACGCAGGCCGGTACGAAAAGGGTGTTGTGGCACGGACGGAGGTGCTCACAGCACGCGCACAGCCCGAGGAGACCCTCGAGCACCCGAGCACTCTACGGAAAGCGCCTCCGCTTCAAGATCCGATCGCCGGGATCCGCGCCGCACTCTCCGGAGACGAGCGGAGAAACCCACCACGGAGTCGACCCCGGCAGGCAACCTGGCGCGCGGACCGCCCGAGGACTACCCGTCCTGAAGCCGGGCACGGCGCAACTCGCAATACAGAAAGCTAATCTAGGGTACAAGCGTGGCGGTACTAGCCCGCCCACCGCTCCGCATGGAAGGGCGAGAACAAGTGAGGGAAGCTGAGTTGGCCAGGTGCATGCCACCTGACGCCTTCGGCATCACGTGCGTCCACGGGCACTCGGTCGGCAAAGTTCTCGATCGTCTCCAGGTCACCGCTCAGGCGCCGTATCCGCTGTACACCCAACATGAGGCGGCGCAGGAGTACGTGTGGCCCGCCGGCGCACCAGCCGCGCGCGTGTACAGCTGCGACGACTGGACCTTCCTCTTCGATGTGTCCGCGCACGGCAAGTTGTGCGAACCCACCGTAGTGGCCCGACTGTCGGCGGGGGGCGAGGCGGTATCGGTCTGGAAAGCGCTGGACGGGACCACGCGTGTCTGCCACGCCCAGGATGGCAGCCTCCTGGCTGACATCGATGCATGGGCGCTACACCTGACCTCCGGTGCGGACCCCTCTCGCATGAACCGCGCCCTGTCTGAGACGGGGTTCTTCCGCGACTGGGACACCGACGAGGAAGACGACTGGCTGGTCCCCTCGGCGGCTGCACTGCTAGCAGTCGAGAGAGAGTTCGAGATATCCATCTCTCCGGAAGCCGTAAACGGTGCCCTTCCGACGGTCAGCCTGCAGAGCTGACCGTCAGAGAGCCTCAAGTGCCGGTCAGAAGGTGACGCTCACCCAGAACGGATCGCCATCTGCGAGGAGAACTTGCCCGACGAACACTCCGTAGATCCCACCCAGGTTGGTGTTGAGGTCCCGGGGGATATGCCCTCTCACGCATTTCTCAGCCCCCGTGAAGCTGCCGAGCGGGGCGACCACGGGCCAGTCCACCGCCAGATCCCCCGAACTGCTCGCGCGGACCGCAGTCACCTGCGCACAGTCCTGCCCGTGGTCCACACCGTTAAGCGCAGCGCTCTCGTAGGTGCCGGCGAAGGGGAACTCGTCACACGAATCGTCCTGCACAGCGGGGTCTCGCGTGAACTTGCTCGCACCGCACATCGCAGCCCGATTCGACATCTGCTGCTGACGATTCTGGAGGCGGTGAAGAGGCTGCCCGCTGCCTCGAAGCCCCCAACTGCCCGTGAGGTTGTGCTGCGCCCACTCGATCATGTCCGCGGACGAGCCGTACATCGCGCGTGAGACCCGCAACGTCGGCGTGAACCAGGGAACCACGCAACCCACCGAGCTTCCGTGCGAGACCCTGTCATCGCAACGAATCTCGGCCCCACCCCACTTGATTGGCGGCAGCAGGTCGATAGCCTCGGGCGCACCGATGGAGAGCTCGTAGTCGAGGTCGATGTAGTCGTATCTGCTGCCCGGCTGAGCAGTCATTGAGCCTTTGCCAACCTGGTCTCTGGGCTGGGCGGTTGGTTCGACACGTGAGTGAAGCCCCTGGTAGACGGGTTCACGACCAAGATCGCCCGATACCCACCAGAGGCTTCACGTGCTTGTC
>NZ_JAAVJC010000114.1 GCF_012033785.1 Streptomyces bohaiensis | reverse complement strand
GACCGGGGCCGGACGCGGCCGGGTCCGCGGCGGGGACGTCGGCAGGGCCCTCCTCGGGCGCGCCCCCGTCGGAGCCGAGCGCGGCATCCCCGCCCTCGTGCGCGCCGACGTCAGCCGCTCCGCCGTCAGTCGCGCGGGCAGGAGGTGCGGGCGGTACCCGGCCGGGGGGCGGCGGGGCGGGGCGCGAGGCGGCGGAAGGGCCGTCCGCAGCGGGGGCCGATCGGGCGGGCACGGGGGCTTCGGGTATCGGGCCGGTCGACGGTGGACCCACCGGGCGGCGGGCGGCGTCCGCCGCCGCGGCGGTGCTGCGGGCATCCTGGCTCATGCCCCTATTCTCCCGCTGCCAGGGCAAACGCAACCCGACGAGCACGTGTCGGGGAGGTGTCCACGCACGGGTGGACGGCGCGGCTTGTCGAAAGCCGGGACGGGGGGCTCGGCGACATGCTGGGCCCATGGATGACACGGCCGACTGCCCGGCTCCCCGAGGTCACGCAACCCCACCGTCGTGGCCGCCCCAGCCACAGCCGCACCCCGCGCCGCCGGGCAGCGCAGAGCGGAATACGGGGGCGGAGGTGCCACGTCGCCCGCGGTGGCCCTTCTCGGACGGCGGCAGCGGCGCGGTGCTCGCCGGTCGGTGGGTGCGGCACCTGGGGGCCGGGATGATCGCGACTGGCACGCTCGGCATGCTCGCGGTCCTCATCGGCGTCGCGGATCTTGTCGCCCAGACGGGGGGCGTGGCCACCCGCACCCTGGCGGAGACCACCGCCCTGTTCTCCACGATGGTCGGCCTCGCTCTGTTCTCCGCCACAGTGTGTGTGGCCACGGCGGCCCGTCGCCGCAGCATCGCCCAGCTTGAAGCTCGGCGACGGGAGATGCGAGAGGCGGAGGAGAGGCTGGAACGGGAAATGCGGCCACGACCGCCCGTCGCCGTGCACGGCTCTGTCGGGCATCCTTACATCGTGCAGCAGGAGCGGCTGCAGGCGGCAGCGTCCTGGCCGCCCACGGTCGCTCCCCCCGTGCGCGACGATCGGCCAACTGTCCGCGTGTATGGGCCGGAGCGTGTGGACCCCACGTCAGAGGCGTCGCAGCCCGGCGACGCCGCTGACGAGACCCGTCAAGTGAAGGTACCGGCGGACGACGCGGGTCGGCCCTCGGGCAACTCGCCACTCGCCCTCGCCGAGCTGTGGGGGGTGACCCACCGGCGGCTGGACCTCTACCACTCCATCGCGCTCGACCAGGCACGGACGGCGTTCCGCAACGCGCAGATGGCCATGGCGGTGGGTTTCCTGCTGCTGGTCGTGGGCGGCGCGACAGCCGTGACGGCGCCGACCACAGCCGGCGCGGTGGTAGCGGGGTCGATGGGCGCGGTCGCGGCAGCGCTCGCGGCCTTCGTAAACCGGGCCTTCGTCCGCTCGCAGGAGGCCGCTGCCTCCCAGCTGCGCTCCTACTTCGACCAGCCGGTCGAGTTCTCGCGCTACCTCGCGGCGGAACGTCTGGTCGCCGAGGGCGACCTCACCTCGGCCCAGCGCGGAGAGATCATGGCAGCACTTGTGGGCGCGGTGGTGGCGGGCCCCTCCCCAAAGCCGCCCCGGAAGTGAATGGGCGCCCCCGCCGCGGCGGGGGCGCCGGGCGACGCCCCCCTGGGGCCGCGGCCGGACCGGTCAGCTCTCGGTGCGGTACATCAGGTCCGTCTCGCGGGTGGAGAACCCCTGGCTCTGGTAGAGGCGGACAGCGGCCGTGTTGTCGGCGTCGACGTAGAGCATCGCCTCCGGCAGCCCGCGGTCGTGGGCGAGGTAGCGGAGCCCGACGAGGGTGAGTGCCTTGCCGAGGCCGAGTCCCTGGTTGCCGGGGCCGACCCCGAGGACGTAGATCTCGCCGACGCCCTCCGCGGTGTGGACCTTCGTCCAGTGGAAGCCGAGGAGTTCCTCGGCGACGGGTTCGCCGTCGGCGCCGCGCTTCTCCCGCACCGCGAGGAAGAACCCGGCCGGGTCGAACCAGGCTTCACCCATACGAGCGTCCAGGTCCCGCCGAGTGAGGGACCCCTGTTCGGGGTGGTGGGCAAAGGCCGCAGCGTTGAGCTCCAGCCAGGATTCCTCGTCGCGTCCGGGAACGAAGTGTCGGATGCGAATTCCGTCCGGCAGCACCGGCTCCGGAAGCGGCATTCCCTCCAACGGCCTGCGCAGCTGCCACAGTTCACGGAACAGATGCAATCCCAGACTCTGCGCGAGATGCCGCGCCGCGGGGTGGCCGCCATGGGCCCAGATCCGCACCCGGCGTCCGGACTCGGCGAGAAGCGCCTCGCCGACGGCCCGGCCGTGGCCGCGACCGCGGTGGTCGGGGTGAACGACCAGCTCAGCGGCGGGGGCCTCCACCTGGTCGGTGCCGTCGAGTTGGCCGTAGGCGACCAACTCGCCTTTCTGGCGCAGCATGACGTGCCGCACGCCGTCGCGGGGGCCACCCCGCAGCAACAGCCGGCCCTGTTCCGACACCGCGCTCTGACCGTCGAGCCGCGCACCCGCGTCGATCAGTTCCCCGGCGTCGCGCTGATCCGCGGCCGACACCTCGTCCACCACTGTGATGTCGCTCATGGCAAAACTCTACGGCGAATTCGACGCGAAGCGGCAATGCGCTCGTTACGTCATTACTCCTGACACGCTACGCGCGTAGCCGTAGGCTGCCGGGCAGTTTCTCCCCTCCAGCCTCCCCCGGAAAGGAACTTTCCCCCCATGCACGGACCTTTCGCCCGGTCCAGCCGGAGCATCGGCCGAGGCCCGGGGCGCCGCCGCGCCGCCGGCATGGTGGCTGCCGCCCTCGCCGGCGCGCTCGCGCTCACCCTGCCCGCCGCCGCCAGCCCCTCCACCGAGGCGGCGCCGTCCCGTGACGCCGAGACAGCCGGACTCGGGCTGGGCCTGCCCGAGCTGCCGGGGCTGCCGAGCATCACCGTCGACCTCCAGGTGCTGGCCATCAACGACCTGCACGGCGCGCTGGAACCGCCGACCGGTTCGGGTGGCCAGGTCGTCCACGACCACGGTGACGGCCACACCGAGACGATCGACGCCGGCGGCGTGGAGTACCTCGCCACCGCGCTGCGCGACGCCCGGAAGGGCAGCCCCCGTTCCGTGACGGTGGCCGCCGGCGACATGGTCGGTGCGACCCCGCTGATCTCGGCGCTGTTCCACGACGAGCCGACCATCGAGGCGCTCAACGCGCTGAGGATGGACGTCGTCGGGGTCGGCAACCACGAGTTCGACGAGGGCTGGCGGGAGCTGCTGCGCAAGCAGGACGGCGGGTGCCACCCCGCGGACGGCTGCTACGTCGAGGGCCGCGAGTTCGCGGGCGCGGACTTCCCGTTCCTCGCCGCCAACGTCGTGCACGAGAAGACCGGCAAGCCGATCACCGCGCCGTACACGATCAAGCGGATGAAGGGCGCCAGCGTCGGCTTCATCGGCGTCACCCTGCAGGGCACCGCCGACATCGTCACGCAGGAGGGCATCGAGGGACTGGAGTTCCTCGACGAGGTCGAGACCATCGACACGTACGCGAAGCAGCTGAAGAAGCGCGGTGTCAACGCGGTGGTCGCGCTGATCCACGAGGGCGGCTACCCGGTCAACTCCGCGTACAACGCCGACTGCGACGCGGACGGTGGCGGCCTCTCCGGGCCGATCGTGGAGATCGCCGAGAAGACCACCCCGATGGTGGACGTGATGGTCACCGGCCACACCCACGAGGCGTACGTCTGCACGATCCCCGACCCGGCCGGCAACGACCGCCTGGTCACCTCCGGCCAGTCCAACGGCCGCCTCTACACCGAGCTGAACATGGAGTACGACCTGCTGCGGCGCGACATCGTCCGGACCTCGGTGGAGGGCACCAACCACGTCGTCCACCGCGACCAGCCCAAGGCCGGCGACCTGACGCGGCTGGTGGACTTCTGGGCCGAGCTGGCCGCGCCGATCGCCAACGAGCCGGTCGCCTGGATCAGCGAGGACATCCGGCAGGACCGCACCGTCCCCGAGACGCCGCTCGGCGACCTGGTCGCGGACGCCCAACTCGCGCACGCGCAGGGCATCGACGACTCCGCCGAGATCGCACTGATGAACCCGGGCGGAATCCGTACCGACCTGGTGTACGCGGCCTCCGGTGACGAGGGCGACGGCGTGGTGACGTACGAGGAGGGCTTCGCCGTCCAGCCGTTCACCAACTACGTGCACCTGATCGACCTCACCGGCGAGCAGCTGCTCCAGGTACTGCGTGAGCAGGTGAGCGGCCCCAACGAGGGCTCCAACAAGATCCTCCAGCCCTCCGAGGGCTTCGCGTGGACGCTGGACCTCACCCGTTCCGGCGCGGACCGCGTCGTCGCCGACTCGGTGACCGTGGGCGGCGAGGAACTGGACGCCGACCGGGTCTACCGGGTCGCGGTGAACTCCTTCCTGGCGGGCGGCGGGGACGGTTTCCCGACGCTGGCCGAGGGCGCCGATCCGGTCGTCGGCGGCATCGACCTCGACGCGCTGATCGACTACCTGGGCGAGGTCTCCTCCCCGCAGGCGCCGCTCGCGGCCCCCGCCGCGGACCGGATCACCGTCATCCGCTGAGGCGGGGGCGGCGACACCGCCGCCCGCTCCCCCGGCTCCGCCCCGCCGCGACACCGCGGCGGGGCGGGGCCGCCGCCGTCTCCGGCGGGCGCACCGGGGTTCCGGGGCGCGGCGCACCGGAGCGCGCGAACATCAACCTCACTCGAAGTACAGCTACCCTGGCGCCATGACCCAGGCGGCGATCAGCAGGGAACTCACCATCGGGCAGCTCGCGGAGCGCAGCGGCGTGGCCCCTTCCGCGCTGCGGTTCTACGAGGAGAGCGGCCTCATCGGCTCGCGGCGCACCAGCGGCAACCAGCGGCGCTACCGCCGTGAGACGCTGCGGCGCGTGGCGTTCATCCGGGTCTCGCAGAACCTGGGCATCCCGCTGGCCGAGATCCGCGACGCGCTGTCCCTGCTGCCGGACGGCCGGACCCCGACGCCCGAGGACTGGGCCGCGGTCTCCGAGCGCTGGCGCGGTGATCTCGACGCGCGCATCCACCAGCTCACGCAGCTGCGCGACCACCTCTCCGGCTGCATCGGCTGCGGCTGCCTGTCGCTGCGCGACTGCGCGCTGGCCAACCCCGGCGACGCCCTCGCCGAGCGGGGTCCGGGAGCCCGCCGGCTCACCGGTGAGGCACCGGACCGGACGGGCGCGGCGGACAGCGCGGACGCGGCCGACAGCTCAGTCGACGGCTCGGCCGACGGCGCGTCGGTCGCCGTGACCGACGGCTCGGGCACCGAGGGGAGCGAGGGCCGAAGCGGTGCGCCCGGCTGCCCGTAGCCGCCGCGGCGGGCCGCGTCACCGCGAAGCCGCGCCCCGACCTGTCGAACCCGCCGCAACGGCAGCAGAGTTCACCGCACGCGGCCCGCACGAAGGACACGGTTCCGTCGCGCTTCCACCACGACCAGGACACAGCGCGGGCGAAACGCTGCGAACTCCGCTACGGCGCGCTGTGCTGGGGCGATGAGACCGATCACCGCACGCACTGCCCACCGCCGCGCCCTGACCGCGGCGGCCGGTGCCGTCATCCTCGCCGTCACCCTCACCGGCTGCTCCGGTGACGGCGACGCCGAGCCGAACGGAAGCACGGACGCGTCCAACGGAAGCGACGCGTCGAACACGCAGGAGGGCGACGGCTCCACACCGTCGGAGGAACTGAACGACTCCGGGCTCCGCAGTGAGCTGTCGGAGGGCGACTGCTGGGGCCGCGCGGACACCGTCGACCACGACCCGGTGCCCTGTTCCGAACCGCACGTCTTCGAAGTGACCGGTGTCCACGACGACTTCGTGCCGTCGGCGCCGGACGACATCATCACCACCACCCAGGAGAAGGAGGCGCTCTGCGAGGAGACCTTCGCCGCCTACTTCGGGTACGGCGTCGACGACCAGCAGCCGCCGGTCCTCTCACCCGCCGCCGAGCCCACCGTGTTGGCGCGCGGCGTCCCGCAGACCGTGGTGTGCAGCGCCTACACCACCCGCACCGAGGAGCACACCGCCTCGTTCCGGTGAGCCACCGGAGGCACCCCGTACCGCTGCTGCCCCACCCCGGGTAGGACCTCCCGGCCCCACGCGGCTACCCGCCGCACGGCCCGACCGGCACCCGCACCGCCGCGCCCGCCCCGCGTCACCCCGCAGGGGCGGGCGGCGGGCAGCCGCAGGACTGCCGCACCTTCAGCTCCACCGGGAACTGCCGCACCCGGTCCGGGGCGCCGCCGCCCTCCGCCGGGTCGCCCATCGCGAGACCGACGGCGGCACGCGCCATCGCCCCCCGGTCGGAACCGACCGTGGTCAGCGGCGGGTCGGTGAGACCCGCCTCCTTCACGTCGTCGAACCCCGCCACGGCCAGCTGCCCGGGCACGTCGAGCCGCAGCTCCCGTGCGGCCCGCAGCACGCCGATGGCCTGGTCGTCGGTGGCACAGAAGATCGCCGGCGGACGGTCCGGCCCCGACAGCAGCTCCAGCGCCACCCGGTAGGCGGCGTAGCGGTCGTAGGGCGCGGAGAACAGCCGGCCCTCGACGGAGAGCCCGGCGTCCCGCATCGCGTTGCGCCAGCCGTCGACGTGGTCGGTGACCGGGTCGCCGACGGTCGGGGTCTCCTCGGTGCCGCCGAGGCACGCGACATAGGGATAGCCGTGCGACAGCAGGTGCCGCACGGCCTCCTCGGCCCCGCCGACGTCGTCCAGGATGACCGCCACGTCGTTGATGGCCTCCGGCCGCTCGTGCATCAGCACCACGCGGGCGTCCCACGCCTCGATCTCGGCGGCCGCGTTGGCGGTGGGGCCCTGACTGATCAGGATCAGCCCGGAGACCCGCATGCCGAGGAACGCCCGGAGGTAGTGCACCTCGCGCTCGTCGAGGTAGTCGGAGTTGCCGACGAGGACCATCATTCCCCGCTCGGCCGCAGCGCGTTCGACGGCGTGCGCCATCTCGGCGAAGAACGGCTGCCGGGCGTCCGGCACGATCAGCCCTATGAGGTCGGTCCGCTGCGAGGCCATGGCCTGCGCGACCCGGTCCGGCCGGTAGCCGAGCTCCTTGATGGCGTTGAGCACCCGCTGCCGGGTCGCTGCGGCCACCGGGCGCGGACCGTTGTTGATGACATAGCTGACGACAGCGGTCGAAGTGCCCGCCAGTCGTGCGACATCGTCCCGCGTCACCTTGGCCACGGCGGAAGTCTAGACCGCTGCCGGCTCAGGCCCGGCGAGCGGCCTGCTTGACCACCTGCTCGGCCTCGCGGGTGACGGCGCGGGCCTGCTCGGCCTCCACGGAGTCGGTCTTCTCCGGCACGACGAAGCGGTAGCCGACGTTGCGGACGGTGCCGATCAGCGACTCGTGCTCCGGGCCGAGCTTGGCGCGCAACCGCCGCACGTGGACGTCGACCGTGCGGGTGCCGCCGAAGTAGTCGTACCCCCAGACCTCCTGGAGGAGCTGCGCGCGGGTGAAGACCCGGCCCGGGTGCTGGGCCAGGTACTTCAGCAGCTCGAACTCCTTGAAGGTGAGGTCCAGGACGCGGCCCTTCAGCTTGGCGCTGTAGGTCGCCTCGTCGACCAGGAGGTCGCCGTTGCGGATCTCGGTGGGGCTGTCGTCGCTGACCAGCTGGCGGCGGCCGACGGCGAGCCGCAGCCGGGCCTCGACCTCGGCGGGGCCCGCGGAGTCGAGCACGACGTCGTCCACGCCCCAGTCGGCGGTGACGGCGGCGAGGCCGCCCTCGGTGACGATCAGCACCAGCGGGCAGCCGGGGCCGGTCGAGTGCAGCAGCTGGCAGAGCGACCGCACCTGCGGCAGGTCCTTGCGTCCGTCGACGAGGATCGCGTCCGCGCTGGGCACGTCCACCAGGGCGGGGCCCTCCGCGGGGGCGACACGCACGGTGTGGAGCAGCAGCTCGAGAGCCGGGAGCACCTGGGAAGACGGCTGGAGGGCGTTGGTCAGCAGAAGCAGGGAACTCACGACGAGGTCCTTCCTCAGTCCTGGACAGCGTGACGGCGGTACAGCGATGCGGGTGCGGTACGCGTTTCGGCGGAGATGGACAGTTGGAACGGCGGACGGCTCAGGCGACGTTGCCCGGGTATCCCGGTCTGCGCGGGCCCGGCCTCCGGCGGACGACATCGCGTGCGACGAAGATCCACAGCGGCCCGGAAAGCGCGAAAGGACCCGTTCGCGGCGTCGGCGCCCGGATCCTTCTGGCACGAGAGCATACCGGAGGTGTCCGATCCGTGAAGGGATGCGCGTCACATCGCCGACATGCGGACGTGATCCGGCCACCATGCGGACGCCGCCTCGGCCGGTCCCCGACCCACCCGCGTCACCCCGGCGACACCCGGGAGACACCCGGCGCCCACGGAGGCCCGGCCCCCCCTCCCGAGCGGTCCGGGCCGGGACAGGGCGCCCCCGCGGGGCTGCCATGATGGGCGACTACAGCGGGAGGACTCGATGGCGAGCGGCACGATCAGGTACTGGGCGGCGGCGAAAGCAGCCGCCGGAACCGCCGAGGAGACATACCGGGCGGACCACCTGGCCGCCGCGCTGGACGAGGCCCGCGCCCGGCACGCGGACCGCCCGGAGTTCGAGCGGGTGCTGCTGCGCTGCTCGTTCCTGGTGGACGAGCGCCAGGTCGGCTCCCGCGACCACGCAGACGTCCCGCTCACCGAAGGCGGCACCGTCGAGGTGCTGCCGCCGTTCGCCGGAGGCTCCCGATGAGCACGCCCCATCCGCACGACCAGCCCGGGTACACCCCGCCGTCCGGGGCACCGCACCCGGCGGGGCAGGGGTACGCCCCCGCGCCGGGAGCGGGCCACCAGTCGCCCGCCACCCCCGGCGGACCGGGCCACGGCGGCGCCCGTGACGCCGGGTACGGCGGCGGGCACGACTCCGGGTACGGCGGCGCGGCGCAGAGCGGCCCCTACGGCGGACAGGCCGCGCGGACCGGAGCGCCGGGCGGGTACGGCGCCCCCGACCCGCACGACCCCCGCCACGCCGCGCAGGCGGGTGCGACCGGCCCGGCCGCGGGCGCGCCGGTCCCCGCCCCCGAGGCGGAGGAGCCGCCGCTCGCGCCGGGCACGGTCCGCCGCGTGGGCTCGCCGCTCCGTCCGCCGGGGATCCAGCCGGCGGCGCTGACCGCGCTCTTCGGCGCCCTCATCGCCGTCTCCGCGCCGTTCGGCCTGTACGCGCTGCTGCCGGTCGTGGTGGTCCTGCAGGCGGTGACCGCGGCCGGCTGGTTCCGGCTCAACGGCATGTGGCCGGCGCGGCAGGGCATCGTCCTCGCGTTCGCGGCCGGCCTGGCGGCGGACGCCGTGCTGGTCCTGGCACCGGCCGGGGAGGCGGCCGCCGCACTGGCCGGCACGCTCGGCGTGTGGTTCCTGCTGGTGATCGTGGTCCAGCTGCGGCACCACGGCGAGGGCGACGAGCGGCTGGCGTCGCTCACCGCGGCCGCGGCCTCCGCCCTGCTCGCCGTCGTCGCGGGCGGACTGCTCGCCGCGGTGACGGTGAACCGCACGGCGGTGGTGGCGGTGGCCGTTGCGGTGGCGGTGGCGGCGCTGTCCCGCGCCGCGCTCACCGTGCCGTGGGTGTCGCCGGTGGTGGCGCTCGCGCTCGCGACCGGCGCGGGTGCGGCGGTCGGCCACTGGGCGCAGGCGCTGCCCGAGGGCGCGGTGCTCGGCGCGGTGGCCGGTGTCTGTGCGCTGACCGGGCTGCGGGTCGCCAGCTACGACTGGCCGTCGCGGTTCGTCCACTTCACCGCGGGGGTGGCGCTGCCGGTCACGATGGCCGCACCGGCGGCGTACCTGCTGGCGCGGGCGCTGTTCTGACGGGCGCTGTTCCAGCGCCAGGACGAGGGGGCGGACCCGTCACCGGGCCCGCCCCCTCGTCGTGCCCCGGCGCGCACGGCGCGCCGGGCGGGGGCCGAGTGACGCGGGGGACGGAACGTTCGAGGTCCGCGGCACGTCCTAACGGCCGTCGGGTTACGCTCACGGCTGCCCGTCGACCTACCAGGGGGGAAGCAGACAGATGCGAGCGCTGCGAATAGGGCTGATCCTGCTCGTCGTCCTCGGCGGCCTCGCCGTCGGCGCCGACCGGCTGGCGGTCCACGTGGCCGAGGGCGAGATCGCCTCCAAGGTGCGTTCGACGCAGGAGCTGGACTCCGACCCGTCGGTCTCCATCGGGGGCTTCCCGTTCCTGACCCAGCTGGCGGCGAAGGAGCTGGAGAGCGTCGAGCTCGGCGTGGACTCCTACCGGGTCCGGGTCGACGACCAGGAGGGCTCGGTGGAGGACCTCACCATCCGCCTGGAGGACGTGCGGCTGGAGAACAACTTCGAGCGCGCGGTCGCCGCCCGGGCCACCGGCGAGGGGACGCTCTCCTACGAGGAGATGCAGCGGCTGACCGTGCCCGAGGACTCGACCTTCGGTGTCGCCTGGGGGTACGGCGGCGACGGCGAGGTGGAGCTGCGGGTGACGGTGATGGGCCAGGCGGTCGGCCCGGCCATGACCGGCGACATCACCGTCGAGGGCGATCTGGTGCGGGTCGCGGTGGAGGACATCCCCTCCTTCTCGGACCTCCCGGTGATCGGCGGGATCGACGGGATCGACGACCGCATCCGCGAGGGCGTGGACCAGCAGCGACAGTTGTCCGGCCTGCCCTCCGGCGTGGAGGTCGAGGGACTGGAGGCGACCGAGGACGGCGTCACGCTGCGGCTCAGCGGCACGGACGTGCTCCTCGCGGGGGCCGCCGCACCGGAGTGAGCGCGAGTCGGGCCGCCGAGGCGTCGGCAGCCCGACGGGCGCGGAGGTCCCGCACCGGCACGTCGCGGCATCCGCCGCGGGAGGGGCCCGGCGATGCCGGGCCCCTCCGCCGTTCCCGGCCCGTGGAGTGCGCCTCCGGCGGGCCGAGCCAGCAGAACGCTGCCGGCCGGCGACGCCCCCGCGCCACCCGTCGACCGGCGGCGCGCGCCCGTCACCCGCCGACCGGCGCCCGTCACCCGCCGCCGCGCGGTCCGCATGCCGGGACGCGGGGCCCACCCGCTCGGGCGGGGCCGTCAACCGCACGCGCCCGTCCACCCGGCGTCACCGACGGGGGCAGCTCTCGGTCCGGCGCCGGGCGCATCCGCGCAGGTGGGAGCCGTCTCACCCCCTGCGGACCGCCATCCGCCGCCGGAGCTGCCACCGCACCCCGACCCCCTCCCCACCAGCTCATCCCGACATCCGGACAGATGCGTCTCGCCATACGGACCGACGGTGACAGCGGCGACCCTCCGTCCGTACGATCTCCGACATGACACGACAGGCGGATCTCACCAAGCGACGGGCGGTCGACCTCTGCCGCGTCGCCGCCATGCTCTGTCGTCCCGTCGCCTGACGGCTCCTCCCCTCGCATCCCCTCGCGCCGCGCGGCGCGCGCCTCGGCGCGCCCGGTTCGCGCCCGCCCGCCGCGCCCCGAACCGCCTCGCAGAACCCGCCCCGCAGAAGGAGAACAGCATGAGCCGCAGTGACGTCCTCGTCGACGCCGACTGGGTGCAGGCCCGCATCGACGACCCCAAGGTGGTCATCGTCGAGGTGGACGAGGACACCTCGGCCTACGAGAAGAACCACATCCGCAACGCCGTCCGCATCGACTGGAAGAAGGACCTCCAGGACCCGGTGCGCCGCGACTTCGTGGACCAGGAGGGCTTCGAGAAGCTGCTCTCCGCGCGGGGCATCGCCAACGACGACACCGTGGTGCTCTACGGCGGCAACAACAACTGGTTCGCCGCGTACGCCTACTGGTACTTCAAGCTGTACGGCCACAGCGACGTCAAGCTGCTCGACGGCGGCCGCAAGAAGTGGGAGCTGGACTCCCGCGACCTGGTGGCCGAGGTGCCCGAGCGCGCCGCCACCGAGTACCGGGCGCAGCCGCAGGACCTCTCGATCCGCGCCTTCCGCGACGAGGTCGTCGAGGCCATCGGCACCAAGAACCTGGTCGACGTGCGCTCCCCCGACGAGTTCAGCGGCAAGCTGCTCGCCCCGGCCCACCTGCCGCAGGAGCAGTCCCAGGTCGCCGGGCACGTGCCCTCGGCCCGCAACATCCCGTGGTCCAAGTCTGCCAACGACGACGGCACGTTCCGCTCCGACGAGGAGCTGAAGGAGCTGTACGAGGGCGAGGGCGTGGACCTCGCCAAGGACACCATCGCCTACTGCCGCATCGGTGAGCGCTCCGCCCACAGCTGGTTCGTGCTGCACGAGCTGCTCGGCCAGGCCAACGTCAAGAACTACGACGGCTCCTGGACCGAGTACGGCTCCCTGGTGGGCGTGCCCGTGGAGACCGGCCCCGCCAAGTGACACCCCAGGGGCGGTGACGCCCCGCGGCCCCCCCGCACGGGGGGCCCGCGCCCCTTGCGACCACCACAGTTCGAAGGACGGAACACCATGTGCGGAGCACAGGCAGGCGGCCCCGACGCCGCGTCGATCAAGCCCGGTGAGACCACCATCCAGGGATCGGTCACCCGCGCCGGCGAGCCGGTCACCGGCTACGTCCGACTGCTCGACTCCACCGGCGAGTTCACCGCCGAGGTCCCGACGTCGGCCACCGGCCAGTTCCGGTTCTACGCCGCCGAGGGCACCTGGACGGTCCGCGCGCTGGTGCCGGGTGGCACCGCCGACCGCACCGTGGTGGCCGAGCAGGGCGGGCTGACCGAGGTCGCCATCGCCGTCTGAGGGCCGCCGAGCGGCAGTCGGCGCACCGGGCGGCCACCACCTCCCGGTCCGGCCGCCGAACGGCACGAGGGCCGCGCTCCGAACGGGTTGGACACCCGGGGCGCGGCCCTCCGCCGTCAGTGGTCGAGAGGGGCGGGGGTCGGGGGATCGAGCGGCGTCAGTAGACGAGCGCCTGCACGTCCTCGCCGACGATCTCGCTCACGAACACCTGCGCGCCGGCGATCCGGACGCCCTCGATCACGTCGTCCTCACCGATGTCGCGCCGCGCGGCGCACTGGCTGCACAGCGTCAGCCGGCCGCCGGCGGCAATCGTCTCCAGCAGGTCGGGCAGCGGGGCCGCGTGGGGCAGTTCGAACTCGGCCGCCCGCCCGGGGAGCGCGAACCAGGCCGACTCCCCCGTCAGCCACAGCGACACCTCGACGCCGCTGGCCACCGCCACCGCCGCCACCGTGAACGCCTGCGAGCACCGCTCGGGGGCGTCCGCGCCCGCCGTCACCTTGATCACCAACCGCTTCGCCATGGCGGAACCGTACCGAACCCGGCACCGGCCGGGGGTGGTCCGCGTCACAGGGCGCGGCGCGGGTCGCGGTTCCGGGCGCCACCGGCCGCCGGAGAGCACGCCGCACCGCCCGCACGGTCGCGTGCGGGCGGTGCGGGTCGGTACGCGGCGCCCGGCGGTGCCCACGGCTCAGGCGAACCCCCGGTGCCGCCGACGGTCGCCCCGGGGCGGACGGCGCTGCGGCCGGGCCGGGGGGCGAGAGTGGAAACATGCGGATCGGTTCAGCGACTGGCTCCGCAATTGGCGCAGAGCCAGTCGCCGCCGGGCCCCTGGTGCATGGTCGCACCGCAGTCTGGACAAGCCATGATCACACCCCTTCCAACCGCCTTAGACGCAAGACCCCTCGGTTGCGTTCATTCACACTGATCACGAGTTGATTACCTGGCATGCGCCACCTACCCAGGACCGGACGGCGTACCTCACACAGCCGTCACGATCCGGGACCGATAGAATCGGGGGCGGTTCGTGATCATTGTTCGCCGTACTAGGAGCCCCCGTGCTTGAGGCCTTCTTCATTACCCTGATGGTGCTGGTCGCCGTCGGCACCGCCGCGTTCACCGGGCTCGTCGTCAAGAAGCTCTACCAGGGCCAGCGCTGAACCCCGTTTCCTTCGCAAGGACATTCTGAGTTCCCATGATCGAGATCCCGTCCGACCTGCACCCCGACCTCGTGCCGCTGGCCTTCCTGCTCGGCAACTGGCAGGGAGCGGGCGTCGCGGACCCTCCCGGCGAGGAGCAGTGCAACTTCGGGCAGGAGGTCGTCTTCACCCATGACGGCCGCGACTTCCTGGAGTTCAGCTCGCACACCTGGCGGCTGGACTCCGAGGGCCGCAAGGTCAGCCCGCTGGAGTCGGAGCACGGCTACTGGCGGGTCAAGGACCGGAAGATCGACCTGGTCACGGTGCGCGACAAGGGCATCGTGGAGGTCTGGTACGGCGAACTCGCGGACGGGCGGCCCCAGATCGAGCTGGCGACCGACGCCCTGGCGCGGACCGGCGCCTCCCCGGAGTACGCCGGCGGCAAGCGGCTGTACGGCTACGTCAAGGGCGACCTGATGTGGGTCGGGGAGATCTCCACCCCCGACAAGCCGCTGCGCCCGTACATGTCGGCGCAGCTCAAGAAGGTCGTGGACCCCCAGGAGTGGGCCAAGGACGTCAAGGACCTCCCGGACGACGGCATCGCCTTCTTCAAGTGACGCATCGGGCGCCCGGTCGGCGCCCCACCGCGGGCGCCCCGTAGCGGGCCGCCCGCTCCCCGGCGCACGACGGCCGGTGCCGCCCCCGGTCAGGGGCGGCAC
>NZ_JAAVJC010000113.1 GCF_012033785.1 Streptomyces bohaiensis | reverse complement strand
CGGCGGCGAGGAGATGAACTCGCTGGGCGGTGGGTGCCTGGTTTCCCCGCTTCATGATTGCTTTTAGTATTCGGGCGCCGCGTGCCGGGCGGGCGCGCGCGGCCTCGTCCGGGGCCGGCTGTCCGATCGGGGGAGGTGCCGGGATGGAGCTGTCTGACGCGTGGAGCGGTGGCGTGCGGCGGTGGTCCCGCGTCGGCCCCGCGGGGATGCGGTCGGCCCGGGCCCACCCACGGCCCGGTGGCTCCGGCCACCCACCCCCGACGCAGACCATCACGGGGACACCGAGCCGTCGGCTGCTCGGCACGGCGGCTCACGGCAGAGTGATCTCGGTCACTCACCCTGTCGTATGTGAACGCTAACAGCATCACTTTGGGCGCTCAATGGATCAGACGAGCCGGATCTGGGGTGCTCCGCAACGCCGCTGGTCGTGGGCGGTCGCGGTCCGGACGAAGAGCTCGGTGCAGCGCAGAAGGGCCCGTGCGCAGTGGGAGCACCACGGCGCACGGGCCCTCGGTCGGGCGGCGGTCGGTCAGCGGCGGCTGCCGTCGAGCGCGCCCACGTGGGAGCGCCGGGTCCCGCCCTTGTTCAGGTCACTGCCCCGCACCGGGCGGAGGAAGTCGCCGTGCACGGGTGTCCCGTCCGCGGCCCGGGCGTAGCCCTCGGGCAGGGTGAGCGAGCGGAAGTCCGCCGCGCGCGGGGCGAGCGACCCGTCCTCGTTGGCCGCACGGGAGCCGTCGAACAGGACGTTGGTGCGGTCGAGGTCGCCGGAGACGAAGTCGGCCGCGGGGGCGTCGCCGCCCCGGCCGTCCGCGGTACGGAAGGAGAGGTTGTTGCGGAAGACGCCCTGCTCCGACTCGTCGAAGTAGGGGCTGAACCGGAAGAGGAAGTTGAAGCGGCCGTTGTCGAAGCTCGTGTTGTTGTCGAGTTCGAGCCGGCCGGGGTTGAAGTTGTCGGTGAAGCCGTCCATCCCGTTGTCGTACGCGATGTTCCCGCGCACCACGTGCGCCACCGGGAGTCCCTCGCCACCGAGCTTGAAGCCGTTGCCGATGGTGCCGCCGGGGCCGTATCCGTTGCTCAGCCGCCCGTTGGAGTGCGCGACGTTGTTCTCCAGGGTGATCGGCAGGTTCGCGCCCTCGTTGGTCCGGTTGTACAGGTCCCAGCCGTCGTCGATGTTGTGGTGCGAGATGTTGCCGCGGAAGACGTTGCCCGCACCCACACCGAGCTTGGCGGCGAAGCCGTCGGCGTCGATGTCGCTCGGGTCGCGGTTGTCGTGGGACTCACTGCCGACGATCAGGTTGTGCGAGGGCCACAGGTCGGGGTTGTCACCGCTGCCGCTCAGCTGGAAGCCGGTGTTGCCGTTGAAGTTGAACGTCATGCCGCTGATGGTGTTGTGGCTGCCGCTCACCCGCATCGCGTTGTTGACCGCGCGGGTGACCTGGACGTCCTCGAACCGCCAGTGGTGGGCGTCGAGTCGGACCACGACGGGGAGGGCGTCGCGGCCGTCGATCACCACGTCCTGCCCCCGGTAGGGCCGGACCGTCTTCACCTTGTTGCGCAGGCCGCTGTAGGACGCGTCGAGCGACAGCGTCCCGGTCGGCTCGTAGGTGCCGCCGTGCAGCAGCACGGTGCCGCCCGGGGCCACGTGCCGCAGCGCGGTGCCGAGGTCGACGGGGCGGGCGGCGGTGCCGGCGCCCGCAGCCGTGCCGCCGGGGGCGGCGTGGACGGTGCGGCCGTCGCCGCGCTCGCCGTACGCGCTGCGCGTCACGGTCAGTTCCCGGACCACGGGGGCCGAGTCGCCGGTCGCGGGGGTGAAGGTGAGGGTGAGCCGGACCCCGCCGTCACGGAGCGGCACGTTCTTGCTGTAGACCTGGTGTGCCTTCAGGCGCTTCTTCGCCACCCGCTTGCCCCGGTCGTCGGTGACGACCAGTTCACCCGCCTGGTTGGGCCGGGTCTGCAGGGCGTAGACCCGGGCGCTGGTCTCGGTGGGGGAGAGCATGGCCAGGGCCGGCTGCTCCGGCTGCGGCTCCACCGGGGCGCGCGGGACCGTGTCGGCGCCGCTCACCTCCAGCTGGGCGTTCTCCACCGTGATCTTGGCGTTGCGGGCGGCGTAGAAGCCGACGAACATGCGGTCCGGGTCGATGTCCTGGACCCAGTCCGCCCCGTCGACCCGCTGCTCGAAGGTGGCGGGCTCACCGGCGTGGGTGAACGTGGCGGCCATCACGAACTCGGTGTCGGTGCGCTCCAGGCGCAGCGAGACGGGGGTGCCGACCGGCAGCGCGTAGCGGGAGTCCGTGGTGAAGGTCCGCGCCGACAGCGAGCTGCCCGGATTGCCCCACGGCTCGACGACTCCGGTGCGGTGGATGGCGCTGACCCCGGCGCGCATCATGCCGGTGGCGAAGATGTTGGAGGCCGCCGGCACCTCCTCGAACCCGTCGACCATCGGGTCCTGCCGCGGTGCGCCGATGACGTCGCGGACCATGAGGCCCGCGCTGTCCTGGCTGTTGGGCGCGGCGCCGGTCTCCGGACCGAACTGCTCCACGGTCATGTCCGCGGTGAGGACGAAGTTGTCCGTCTCGGGGTCGAGCACGGTGTGGTAGAAGGTCAGGCCGTCGTGGCCCTGAGCCAGCTTGCCGCCGCGGCTCTCCAGCGTGATGCGCCCCTCGACGGTCCCCGGGACCTCGGGCTCGGCGTAGTTGACCCCCACCTTCTCGGGCAGCACGTTGGAGGAGAAGTTCAGGTCCGTGGACTGGCCGAAGGTCACCGACTGCCAGACGGGTGCCTCGGCGGTGTCGGCCCCGGCCGCGGTCTCCGCGGTCCGGGCGGAGACCGGGGCGGTGCCTGCTGCCAGGGTGCCGGCGGTCAGGACGGCGGTGAGCAGGGCGCCGGTTCCCGCCCGGGTGAACCGGGACCGGCGTGCGGCGCCGGACGCCGGCTCGGTGGGTCTTGTCGTCAACCTCATCGTCAACTCCCTTAGGGCAGGCGGAGCCCCGGCCCTCGCGGCTCGAGGGACGGCTCACTGCCTCCGTGCTGGTGGGCCGCGCACAGTCAAGAGCCGAACAGAGGTCCAGGTCAACAGGCAGGAAGCGCTTTCTTCAACCGGGGCTCCGACCGACCCGTCGAGAGTGGTGCTCCTGGGCGCGGTGGGGCGAAAGGGCAGGACGGCCGGCGCGCGCCCCCGGTGCCGCCCCACCGGCCACGGCACCGGACGGCGGTGCCAAGGACCCCGTGTGCGGAGCGCGTCACTCCTGCGGGCGCTCGTCCGTCTCCGGCAGCGGCTGCTCGGTCCAGATGGTCTTCCCGGCCACGCTGTACCGGGCGCCCCAGCGGTGGGTGAGCGCGCTGACCAGCTGAAGGCCGCGGCCACCCTCGTCGGTGTCGGCCGCCCGCCGCACGTGCGGCGTGGTGAGACTGCCGTCGGAGACCTCGCAGACCAGACTCCGGCCGCGCAGCAGCCGCAGCGTCACCGGTTCCTGCGCGTGCCGAACGACGTTGGCGACCAACTCGCTGACCACCAGCTCGGTGGTCATCACGAGGTCGTCCAGCCCCCAGGCGGTCAACTGCTCGCGGATCATCTCCCGCGCCCGGGCCGCCGCGGTGGGCTCCGCGGACAGCGGCCACACCGCGACGTTCTCCGAGGTCAGGGCATGCGTCCGCGCCAGCAGCAGGGCGGCGTCGTCCCGGCGGTTGCGCAGTGTCGCGGTGAGGGAGGTGACGAGGCTGTCGCAGAGCCCGTCGAGAGCGTCGTGACCGCCGGCCACCGGCGGCCCGTCGTCCCCCGCCGTGGCCGCCAGCAGCCGGGTGAACCGGTCCACGGAGTCGTCGATGTCGTGGCCTCGGGACTCCACCAGCCCGTCGGTGAACAGGGCGATCAGGCTGCCGTCCGGTACCTCCGCCCGGAGCACGTCGAACGGCGGTGTCGCCGCCCCCAGCGGCGCGTTGGCCGGCACGCGGGGCACGTGGGCGGCGCCGTCCGGCCGGACCACGACCGGCGGCAGGTGCCCGGCCGAGGCGAAGTCGCACATCCGGGAGGTGGGGTCGTACACGGCGTACAGGCAGGTTGCGTAGAAGTCGTCCCCCAACTCGCTGACCAGGTCGTTGAGGTGCGTGAGGATCTCGTCGGGCGGCAGCTCCAGCTCGCTCAGGGTGCGGACCGCGGTCCGCAACCGTCCCATCGTCGCCGCCTCCGACAGCCCGTGCCCCATGACGTCCCCGATGACGAGCGCCGCACGCTCGGCCGACAGCGGGATGACGTCGTACCAGTCGCCGCCGATGTCCAGGCGCCGGTCCGCCGGCAGGTACCGCGCCGCGGCGTCCACCGCGGGGACCGTCGGCAGCCGCTGCGGCAGCAGGCCGCGCTGCAGTTCCTGCGCCCGTTCGTGCTCGGCGTCGTACAGCCGGGCCCGCTCCAGTGCCTGCGCGAGGAGCCCGCAGAGCGCGGCCAGCACACTGCGGTCCTCGGGTCTGGGGGCGTTCGGCACCGGGAACGCCAGCAGGCAGCAACCGGTGACCCGGCCCGAGACCACCAGCGGCAGGAACGCCCACGACCGGTCCCCGCCGTCGGTCAGCGCGCTCGCCGAGCGGGGGTAGCGCCGCCGGTACTCCGCCGGCGACCCCAGGAAGAGCGGGACGCGGCTCTCCACGGTCTCCGTCAGCGGTGAGGCGCCCCCGTCCTGGGCCCAGAGGGCGGCCGGCTCGTCGGCGGGGTAGCCGAGGGAGCCGACGGTCTGCGCCGAGCCACCGCTCAGGGTGATGATCGCCATCCTCACCGCCCCGAACGGCCGCAGGACGTGCTCCGCCGTGGCCCGGACCACGTCCTCCATGGTGATCGCCTCGGCGAGTGCGCCCGTCAGCCGGGCGATGTGCGCCGACTGCTCCGCGGACTCCCGCGCGGCGCTCTCGCGCTCCGCGTCGCGTTGCCGTGCCTCGGTGATGTCCGTCGAGTAGACCGTCAGCCCCTGCGGCACCGGGACCAGCCGCAGGTGGTACCAGCGCCCGCTGTCCGGGGGACGGACGTCGACGCCGGCCGGCGTGTTCTCCGCCACCGCCCGCCGGCAGGCCTCCTCGAAGCCCGGCGCGCGCCCCGCGGGGAGGTCCCACAGCAGCCGGTCGCCGCTGGCCGGCACCGGCCCCAGCGCGCGGTCCGCCTCGGCGTTGACGAACATGATCCGCCACTCGCTGTCCACGGCCAGGAAGCCGTCGGTCATGTGGCGCAGCGCGTCGTCGACGGCGTCGCGTGCCACGCGTGTCCGGGTGGTGTCCCAGACCGTCCCCACCAGGTGGCCGGGGCGACCGTCCTCGCCGGGGATCACGCGCCCCCGCGACTGCACCCAGCCGGTGGTGCCGTCGGGGCGGCGGATCCGGTACTCCACGCCGTAGAGGCTCTGGGTGCGGATCGCCTCCTCGGTGTCCGCCATCACCCACGGGAGGTCGTCGGGGTGGACCAGGTCCACCCAGGACCCGATCCGCACCCGGGTCTCGTGCGGCTCCATCCCGAGGACGCGCGTCGCCTGCACGTCGTAGCGCAGTTCGCCGGTGCGGATGTTCCAGTCCCACGAGCCGACGCTGACCGACCGGACGGCCTCGCTCAGCGGTGAGGAGTGGGCCCGGGTGGGCCAGGCCGCGGACGAGGCGGCGTGGTCGGCGGAGAGCGACCGCGCCAACCTCTCCGACACCAGGGAGGCGATCTCTCCCACCAGGCACCGTTCGTCGGCGTCCGGTGGGGACAGGCAGATGACGGAGAGGGTGCCCAGGGCGCGACGCGGCGCGGCGAGGGGGACGACGAGGACGCCCGCGACCTCGGCGTAGGCGGGTTCCTCGTCCGCGCGCCGGTCCGTTTCGGAGGCGGCGAACCAGCCTGTCCCCGCCGGACCGGAGAGCGCGTTCTCCTCGGACCCGTCGGGCAGTGCCCGGCCGACGATGCGTTCGTGGAAGCCGCGGGCATCCGCTTCGGGCAGCCCGTCGACCACGACCAACCGCAGTGCGGAACCCTCCCACGGGCCGGCGAGGTGCACCACGCCGCCGAGACCGCCGACCGCGGCGACCGCGTGGTGCAGTGCGAACTCCAGCGCCTCGGTCTCGGTCGCCTGCGCCACGAACGCCCGCACCACAGCCAGCCGACTCCGTGGCGGGTCCCGTGGCGGCTCCGTCCGCCCCGCGGCGCTCACGGTGAACGCCGCCAGGACGACCACCGGTCACGGGCCCCCGTCCGCCCCGCCGGTGCGGACGCCGAAGCAGCAGTACGGAACGCGGGTCGCGGTGCGCTCCCCGATGGTGCCGCCCTGCGGCTCCAGCTGCTGATCATGGCGCGTCCACTCCGGTCGGTGCCGTCCGCTCCGTCCTCGCCGCCCCGCTGCTGCGTCGATGTCCTCATGGTCCGACTCGGTGCCGTCCGGCGCCACCCGACCGCCCGCCGGCTCCGGTGCGAGGTGTCACCTGCGGCCCGGCGGGTGCGCCGGGCTCACAGGGGCCAGCGGCGCTGCGGCGGGTCCACCAGCGGCTCCGTCACCGTCTGACCGCGGTCCAGCGCCGCGACGATGACGAACCACTGCCCGGCGTACGGGTCCCCGTTCGGCCCTGTCGGCACGGAGTCGACCAGGCGTCGCAACTCCTCCATCGTGACCGGCCGCCGCCCCGGCCACGGGAGCGTCGCCCCCCTCGGTGACCTGCGGTGCTCTGCCCAGAAAGCCCGCAGCCTCACCACCTCCGCGCTCGCGCGTTGCTGCGCCTCGCGGCCCATCCGGACACCCCACTTCCCCGGGCCGATGCTCCGGCGCGCCACCTCGCGCGCGTCCCACGGCGTATCGAGGGACGCGCCCCCCGTCTGCTGCCCGAGCCGCACAGCGTTCGGACCCGGGCGGGCACGCCCCGAAGGGGGATCATAACCGAGCGCAGTTCCCCGCCCACGGGGGCGAAGGGGCGCAGCGGCGGGTTCCGGACGCGTCCCTCGGGGCTCTCACCGCGCCCGCAGCAACCCCCGGAGGTAGGCCGCCTGCCCCGCGTGCTCCAGGTCGTCGGCCAGCACGCTGACCAGCCGCGCGCCCAGGGTGACCGGGGGGTCCCAGCCCTCGTCGACGACCCGGTCGAGCTCCGCGGCGGTGAGGCCGGCCAGGAACGCCCGTGACTGCTCGTGCACCGCGTCGAAGTAGCCCGTCAGCAGGGTTCCGGCCTCGACGCGCACCCTCGCCGACTCCTCCGGGGTGTGCCCGTACCCCGTGTCGTCCGCCGGCAGGTCGAGGCCGAACCGTTCGCGCCAGCCCCCGCTCGACCAGACCTGTTCCCGTTCGGCGACCTCCGCCAGGTGGTCGTCCTGCACGCGGGTGAGGTGCCACACCAGCCAGCTGATGGAGTTGACGTCCGTGGCGGGCCGGTGATTCAGGGTCTTCGCCGGGAGGTCGGCGACGACCGCGTGAACCGTCTCCCGGATGCTGTCGTACCCGTCGAGGAGGATGTCGTTGGCTTGCATGACCGCATCATCGCCCCGCCGCGGCCCCGCGTCGCGCACCGCGCCGTGCCGTGTCGGGAGCGAGCCGGGCGGCCCTCGAGGGGTGACGGCGAGGAGCCGCGCCGCCGGCCGGGCCGACGGCGCCCGCACGGGGGAGGAGTCCGCGGCGCCCGTCGGGAACGCGCCACCGGGCCGACGCGCGCGTCTTCGACGGGGCGGGGCGCGCGCGGTGCGGCGGGGGCGTCGCGGCGGACTCCGACGACGCACACCACCCCGTGCGCCCCGTGGGCCACGGGGCGACGCCGCAGGTCGGGGTCGTGTTACCGGCAGCGGAGCCGCCTCGGTCCTCTCGGGGCGCGCGCCCGGCGCGCGCCGGCGGCCGGAACGGGACCGGGAGCTTCCGGCGATCTCGTGCCGGAGTCGGTCGTCCGCGGGCATTCCGCCCGGCTAGTCTGGGCGCGCCGCGTGCCACGTCCTGTCCCCTGGCCGCAGACGTCCGCCGCGATCGGCGGGGCGCCCGACCCGGACGGGGGGAGTTCTCCTTGACCACTGCCAACAGTCGAATCGACGGGATCGACGCGTCCTGGCCGGCTCGGCTCCACAGCCTCTGGCTCGCCGCGCAGGACGTGGAGAACGTCGAGGAGATGGCGCGGCACGTCTACGCCGCCATGCTCGCCGAGGACGACGTCCTGGCCGTCACCGGCAGCCGGTGGGAGGGCGATCGGCTGCGCTACCTCCGTGTCGCCACCACGGCGCGGTCGACGACGACCACCACCACCGGTGCCGGTACCGCCGCCGGCCGGCCCGTCCCGCCACCGGAGCCCGGCCGGGCCGCCGCGCGCCCCCTGGTCCACCACCACGATCTGGACGCCGGGACCGAGGGGTTCGCGCCCGAGGGACGCGCCCTGGCCGAAGCCGGCGCGCACTTCGCGCTGGAGTCGCGGTTCCGGCTCGGCGAGAACGACTGGGCGTCGTACTCGGTCGGTCTGGCGGAACGCCCGCGGGACGCGGCGGTGCTGACCGCGATGACGGCCCGGCTGGTCCAGCTCTCCGAGGTGCTGGTGGCGAGCAACCGCCGGATCGTGGAGGCGCGCGAGCACGAGCGGCGCCTGATCGAGGACGCCTTCCTGGCCGAGGCGTCGCTCCAGATGGACGCCAGCCTCGACGTCCAGGAGACGCTCTCGCGGGTGGCGCGCCTGGCCGTCCCCGCCGTCGCCGAGGGGTGCGCGGTGCATCTGTTCGCGGATCTCGGCGGGCTGGCCCCCGTCGCGTCCGCGCATGTCGCCGCCGATGTGCAGCCCTGGCTGGCCGATCTGGCACGCGACGACCCGTGGTTCGCCGACCTGGTCGACCGTGCCGTACGCAGTGGCGAGTGCGTCGTGCTCAGCGGCGAGGAACTCGACGGGGCGCCGTTCGGCCCGCACACCGACGGCCCCGGGCAGCCGGTCAACGCCGTCAGCGTCAGCCCGCTCCGCGCCCGCGGCAAGGCGCTCGGCACCCTCACCTTCATCTACCACCGGGGCGAGGACGCCGTCGCCGGCACCCGGTTGCTCGACAACCTCGCCCGGCGTGCCGCACTGGCCATCGACACCACCACCGCCTACGAGCAGCGGCGGCGCCATGTGGAGCAGTTGCAGCGCCATCTGCTGCCGAACGCGCTGCCGGTGTGGCCCTCGGCCGACCTGTACGCCGCCTACGAGGTCGCGGACGACTCCCTGGAGGTGGGCGGGGACTTCTACGACGCGGTCGTCGACCGCGACGGCCGGCTGGCGGTGGTGATCGGGGACGTCTGCGGCCGCGGCGCCGAGGCCGCGGCACTGACCGGGCTGGCCCGCCACACCCTGCGCACCCTCCTGGAGGACGGGGTGCTGCCCGAACTGGCGCTGCAGCGGCTGAACACGATACTGCTCGACCAGGGCACCACCCGGTTCGTGACGGCGCTGGTGGCCGTCCTCACTCCCGACGGGGGTGGGGCGTGCCTGGCGCGGGTGGCCGCGGCGGGCCACCCCTCGCCGCTGGTGCGTCGCAAGGACGGTCTGGTGGAGGAGGTGCGGGTGACCGGGCTCTTCCTCGGCGTGCTGCCCGACACCGACCTGCAACCCACCTCGCTGCGGTTGGAGGCGGGGGACTCGCTGGTGATGTTCACCGACGGCCTGACCGAGGCCCGGTCCGCCAGCGGCGTATTCTTCGAGGACCATCTGCCGGAGGCCGTCCGCGACTGCGTCGTTGAGGAACCCGAGACCGCGGCAGGCCTGGTGGCGCGGATGTCCGCGTTCCGGGCGACCGGGAGCGACGACACCGCGGTGCTCGTCGCGCACGTGAAGGGGACGGCAGGATGACCACGGAACGCGGACGCCGAATCGACCTGGGCAGTGTCCTGGTCGTGGAGGACAACCTGGAGGACGCCGAGGCGATCGAACGGGCGCTGCGCCACACCCACCCCGAGCTGCGGCCGGAGTTCACGACCCGCGGCGACGGCCTGCTGGAGATGCTGCTGGCCCGGGAGGCGCTGCCCGGTCTGGTCCTGCTGGACCTCAACATGCCCGGCCCGGACGGCCACGAAGTCCTCGCCGAACTGCGGTCCAGACCCGAGCTCGACGACGTCACGGTCGTCGTCTTCACCTCCTCCACCTCCCCGGCCGAGGTGGACGCCTGCTATGCGGCGGGCGCGGACAGCTACGTCTACAAGCCGGTCAACTTCACGCTGTTCCGCACGGTGCTCAAGGGCGCGATCGACTACTGGCAGGCGTCGCGGGGCGCGGCCTCCCACGCCCCGCCCGTCCCCCGCCAGCAGTCGTCGGAGGCGTAGCGCCGGTCCGGCGGCGGGTGGCCTCAGGAGCCGTCCGCCGCGGTGCTGTCGTCCGCCGCCTCGCAGACACCCAGGGTGAAGGAGAACGCGCTGCCGCGGCCCGGCGCGCTCTCCAGCCAGATCCGGCCGCCGTGCCGCTGCACGACGCGCTTCACGACCGCGAGGCCCACCCCGGACCCGCCGCCGTACTCGTGCGGCCCGTGCAACCGCCGGAAGAGCTGGAAGACCTCCTCGTGCAGCGCGGGAGCGATGCCCATGCCGTTGTCCCGCACCGTCACCACGGTCTCGTGTGCCTCGCCGGGGTCGCCCGGCACCGGCAGTCGCCGACCGGACACCTCCACCCACCGGTCCGAGCTGTCCGGATCGGCGTACTTGGCGGCGTTGACCAGCAGGTTCACCAGGATCTCGTAGAGCCGGTCCTGGTCGGCGGCCAGCACGGGCAGCGGGCCACGCCGCACCTGCACCCGCTCCTCGGCGAGGCGCGGGCCCGCCACCTCCAGCGCGGAGTCCAGCACGCGTCCGAGGTCGACCTCGGACACCCGGAGCCCCGCTCGGCCCAACCTGGCGTAGTGCAGCAACGAGTTGAGCAGCTCGTCCATACGGCCCGCCAGTCGCTGCATGGTCAGCAGCCGCCGCCGGGTGGTCTCATCCAGCCTGGCGGCGGCGTCCTCGATGGTGAAGGTCACGGCGTTGGAGATGCCGCGCAGCGGCTCCTTCAGGTCGTGCGCGGCGGCGTGCGCGAAGCCGTCCAGGTCGAGATTGGTCATGCGCAGCTCGTCGTTGAGTGCGCCGACCGCGTCGGCGTGCCGCAGCACGAGCCCCGTGAGCAGGCGCCACAGTTCACGTGCGGCCGCGCGGTCCGTCGTGGTCCACTCCAGGCTGCGCCCGCGCATCATGGCCGCGAACACCGCTCCCGAGCCGCGAGGCGTCAGCCGCTCGCCCCCGGCCCCGACCCGGACCGGGGCGGCGGGGTCCGCCGCCCAGCGCCGGGGTACCGGGCGTTCCCGGCGGCACCAGGCGAGGAAGTCGCCCGAGCGGCTCAGCGGCAGCAGCAGTACCCCCGCCGGGCCCATGACGGACGGCTGCGCGCCGAAGGCCGCCTCCTCGCCGTCGACCTCCGCGAGCCGGTCCGTCTCCCACACCGTGCCCGGTGCCAGCAGCGCGGCCCGGCCGCCGAGCGCCTGGACCAGCCCCGGGGGAAAGGTGTCACCGCTGCCGGAGACCCTGCCGCCCCGGCACAGCACCACGCCGTCCGCGGCGAGCAGCTCGGTGACCGCCTCGCCGTGGTCGGCGACGCTCTCCTCCAGACCGTCCTCCAGCAGCCGTGCCACCCGCGCGGCACGCGTCCCGGACTCGGCGATGGCGTCCGCCCGTTCCCGTTCCTCGATGGCCGCAAGCTGCAAGGAGAACGCCGCACCGAACATCTCGCAGGCCGAGCGGACCTCGGGGGTGGGCCGCAGCGGTCGGGCACCGTGGCAGGCGATGAGCCCCCACAGGCTGCCCTCGCGCAGCACGGAGACGGACATCGACGACCGCACGCCGATGTTGCGCAGGTACTCCAGGTGGAAGCCGGAGACGGTCCGCAGCGCGGCCGAGGAGAGGTCCAGCGGGACGCCGGTCTCCGGCCGGACCGGGGGCACCAGTCCCACGGTCTCGTCCAGGACGTCGCCGATCACCCGGATCCAGTTGTCCCGGTAGAGCCGCCGCGCCTGCGGGGGGACGTCCGTGGCGGGGAACCACAGCCCCAGCCACGGGTCCCAGCCGGGCGTGAGGTCCTCCGCGACGACCTCACCCGGGCCGGCCTCCCCGTCGAAGCGATAGACCATCACCCGGTCGTAGCCGGTCAGTGCGCGGACCTCGCGCGCCGCGACCGCGCAGGCCTCGGTGACGGTCGAGGTCGAGCGCAGCCGCGCCAGCGCCCGCCGGATGCCGGCGTAGAAGGTTCCGAAGGCCGGTGCCTCGTGCTGCCGCGGCTCGAACTCCAGGACGAGGAGGCCGTCCCGGCGGTGGGCGGAGACGTCGACCTGGCGGCGGCTGCCCGCACCACCGACGGGGGCCGGGAAGGTGACGGCCGCGGAGTCCTCCCCGGAGGTGCCGCTCAGTGCCTCCTCCAGTTCGGCCTCCGCCAGGACGCGGGAGGCGTGTGCCCCCAGCAGTTCCTCGGGCGGCGCCCCGAGGAGCTCGCCGGTGTTGGCGGCGGCGACCACCACCACTCCGCTCGCGGGCTCCACCGCGATCAGGGTGCCGTGGGACTGCACGCCGCCGAGCAGGTGGATGGGCTCGCGCACGCACTCGGAGAGGTCGAAACCGCCCGGGACCTCCGCCTCCGCCGCCCGCGCCCGCTCCGTCAGCCATCGGTCCACCATCGCGTGTGCCCTCCGCCCGCGGCGCCCGACCCCCGGGCGCTCGTACCTCTGGTGCGCCATCCTCCCACTGGCTCACGCCCCCGGTCGGCCCGCCGTGACCGGCCCGCCGGCGGCCGCGCGGAGGGCGCCGGTCCGGAATCCACCGGCGTGCGCTCCCCGCATCAACGCCAGGGGCACCGCCCGCACGCACAGCGCACGCGCGGGCGCGGAGAGCGCACACCACGGCACCGCCCGCCCCCGATAGCGCGGTGACGAATCGTGTTATGCGCCTCACGCTCGGCACCGCTCGCGCACAATCGCCTACGGGGCCTGTCCGCACGCGTCCTGGGGGAGAGATGAGACCGGTTGTGACCACTGTGCTTGTCGTCCACGACGTCGCCCTGTGGCGAAAAGCGCTGCGCTGCCTGCTGCACCATGCCGGTGACTCCCTCAACGTGCTCAGCTGCGGTCGGGAGGAGCTGCGCCGCGCCGCCAGCGACGAACGACCGGAGGTGTACGTGCTGGACCTCGACTCCCCGGGCTCGCACAGTCTGCTGGAGGAGCTCGGTACCGTCCGCAGCCCCGGCCCCGAGGGAGGCCACCTCGTGGTGCTCGGCCGGGGCGACCGACCCGGCGTCCTGCGCGCCGCGGCTGTCGCGGGGGCACGCGGCTACGTCGACAAGTACCACGGCACCGACGACCTGCCCGCCGTGGTCCGCAAGATCGCCGACGGCGGGCGGTACATCGACGAGTCGCTGGCCTTCGGGCTGCTCCAGGCCCACGAGATACCGCTGTCGGGACGCGAGCTGGGCGTCCTGTCCCTGGCGGCGCAGGGCGAGTCCGTGGCCTGCATCGCCCGACGCCTCAACCTCACCAACGGCACGGTGCGCAACTATCTGGCGGCCGCCGTGCGCAAGAGCGGAGGCCGCAACCGCTCGCACGCGATACGTCTTGCCCACGACGCGGGCTGGCTCTGACGGGCGTCGGCCCGCCGGCGCGCCTCCCGGTCGGTCACTCGCCCGCCCGGGCGGGCGGCACGGCGACCTCGCCGGTCAACTCCCGGTAGAGCGGGCTGCGGGCGGCGAGTTCGGTGGGCGGCCCCAGGACGACACGCGGACCGTCGAGCACCAGGACCCGTTCGGCGCGCCGGGCCGAGGCCGGCCGGTGCGCGATCACCACCAGCGTGCCGGCGCGGGCCGCCAGCGCGGTCTCCGCCCGGGCCTCGGCCGCCGCGTCCAGCCGCCCGGTCGCCTCGTCCAGCACGAGGAGCGCCGGGGCGGCGACGAACGCCCGGGCCAGCACGATCAGCTGGCGCTCACCGAGCGACAGGGCCTCGGGGCGGACCTCCCCGTCCAGACCGCCGATCCGGTCCGCCGTCCCCCGCATACCGAGGGCGTCGACAGCCGCCGTCAGCTCCGCCTCCCCGGCGTCGGGACGCAGATACTCCAGGTTCTCCCGGAGCGACCCGGTGAAGACGTAGGGCTGCTGCGGCAGCAGCACCACCCCGGGCGGCACGCCGCCGTCCGCCTCCCCGGGCGGACGCAGCCAGGCGACCGTGCCCGCACTGGGCGTCCGGTCCCCGGTCAGGATGCCGGCGAGGGTCGACTTGCCGGTGCCGCTGGGACCGATCACCGCGAGGTGCTCCCCGGGCGCCACCGTGAGATCGAGTCCGTCCAGCACGGGCCGGGCCGCGGGGCCGTAGGCGAACCGCACCCCCCGCAGGGCCACCCCCGCTGCGGCGGGCGCGGCGCCCGCCGCGGTCGCCGCACCAGGTGCCGCGCCCGGGCGGGGGCGGGGCAGCTCCGCCGGCCGCTCACTGAACCGGTCCAGCACCACCAGCAGCCGCCCGCCCGCCGTCCCGAGCGCGGTCATCAGTGCGTGCACCGCGGGTGCCAGCGACTGGGTGAGGTAGGTGAGCGCGCCGACGAGCGCGCCCGCCGTGAGCCCCTGCCCCAGCAGCCACGGCGTCGCCGCGAGCAGCGCCACCGGCGGGACCCGGCCGCAGAGCGCCAGGGCGGCCACCCGTGCGGCCGACCAGCCGGCGAGCGCC
>NZ_JAAVJC010000112.1 GCF_012033785.1 Streptomyces bohaiensis | reverse complement strand
GCCGGTCGCCGGGGGCCGCGCCCGAGCCGCTGGCCGGAGTGGTGGTGCTGGAGGTGGGCCGGCGGATCCAGGGGCCGCTCGCCGCCCACCTGCTGCGGCTGCTGGGCGCGGACGTGGTCCGGGTCGAGCCGCCCGGCGGCGACCCGATGCGGGGCGCGCCGCCGCTGTGCGGGGAGGGCTCCGCGGTCTGGCTGGCGTTCAACCACGGCAAGCGCGCCGTCGAGCTGGACCTCAAACAGGCCCACGGCCAGCGGCAGTTGGCCGAGCTGGTCCGCGACGCCGACGTACTGCTCCACAACTGGGCGCCGGCGACGGCGCTGCGGCTCGGGCTCGACAGCGCCGCCGTCCACCGGGTCAACCCCGCCCTGGTGCACGCGCACACCTCCGGCTGGTCGGACGCCGTCCCCGACCCGCCGCTGGCCACCGACTACATGGTCCAGGCGCACTCCGGCCTCGCCGACGCGCTGCGCGCCGATCCGGCCGAGCCGCCCCGGCCGACGCTGCTCACCCCGCTGGACTCGCTCGGCGGGATGCTCGGCGCGCAGGCGGTCGTCGCGGGGCTGCTGCACCGCGACCGCACGGGGCGTGGCAGCGCGGTGGAGACCTCGCTGCTGGCGGCGGCGCGACTGCTGCTGGAGCCGCTCACCCGCCGGGGCTCGCCGCCCCGTCCCGTGCGCCGGGACCCGGTCCGCGACGGCGGGGGCCGCTGGACGACGGCCCCGTGCGACGCGCCGGGCGGCCCCGGCGCCGTCCCGGTGACCACCTCGCTGCGGCGGTCTGACCTGCCCGCGGCGCTCGCCGCCGTCACCACCACCAGCGCCGACGGGTGCGTCCTGCCGCCGCGCCCGTGGGCGACCGCGGCCGGCCGGTCGGACCGCCGCTGACCCCGCCGCCGGCAGCCGCGGCGACGAGGCGGTGCCCGCACGGCAGCCGACGGACCGACCGATCGACCGATCGACCGATCGACGAGCTCACCACCGCACGGCCACGACGAGGGGGCAGCCATGCCGACCATCGACGACCACTGGGAGATCGTGCCGGCCCGGCCCACGCCGGTGCTGTGTCTGCGCCACACCGGCTGCGGCGCCGGCTGGTTGGACACCTGGCGCCGACTGACCGCGCTGCTGTTCGAGTGCGGCCTGGCGGGGCCGCGCACCCGCGCCGTCGGAGTCGTCTACGACCTCCACGACCGGCGCCCCGCCGACGCGGTGCGCTACGACGCCTGCCTGAGCGTCGATCACGGGAGCCTGGACGACGGCACCGTCTGGCGCGGGCTCAACCGGGTCAGCGGACTGCGCTACGAGGTGATCATGAGCGAGGGGCCGCTGGCACGGGCCGCCGGCGGCCACGCGCGCCGCCTCGCCGACATGGCGGTGACCGGCGCCGTGGTGACCGGCACCGCTGCGGTCGGCACCGCGAGCGGGCGGCCGCGCCGCGGCCCCGGGGCCGCCCCGCTCTACGAGGTCTACCCGTGCAGCCCGGTCTTCCTCGCCGGCGAGGTGCCGGTCGTCGAGTGGTTCCGGACCGTCCGTTCCGCGACGGACCCCGCGAGCGCCACCGCGCCGGGGGTGCGCGGCCCGGCCGGTCAGCAGTCGCCCGGCGGTGCGGCGAGCCCGCGCAACCGACGCCGGTCGACCTTGCCGGTCGGGGTGTAGGGCAGCGCGTCCAGCAGCAGCAGCCGCTCCGGGAGCTTCCGGTCCTCCAGCGCCAGCCGCCGCAGCCCCGCAACGATGCCGTCGAGCGTCGGCGCAGCCCCCGGAGCGGGGACGACGCAGGCGCACAGCCGCTCCCCCATCACCTCGTCGGGTACGCCCACGCACGCCGCGTCCCGCACCTCGGGCAGCCCGAGGAGCAGTTCCTCGACCTCCAGCGGGCTGATGTTGGCGCCGCCGCGGAGCACGATCTCGCGGCGCCGGTCGACGACGGTCAGGCGGCCCTCTGCGTCCAGCATCCCGAGGTCGTCGGTGCGGACCCACCCGCCGGGCGCGCGGTAGCGGGAGTTGAGCTCCGCCGCCCCGACGTAGCAGAGCGGGGTGAACGGGCCGCGGGCGATGATCTCGCCGACCCGGCCCGGTCCGACGTCGGCCAACGCCTCGTCCACCACCCGGATGTCGACGACCGCCGGGTTCGGCCGGCCGGTGCGCCGCGGCGTCGCGGCGTCGTCGGGGGGAGGGCCGCCCGACGCCCCGCCGCTGTCCGCCATGGCGCAGTGCACCCCGTCCGAGGAGCCGTAGGTGCTGACCACCGGACAGCCGAAGAGCGCCGAGGCCCGGTGTGCGGTGCGCTCGTCCAGCTTGGCACCGCCGGCGACCACCACCCGCACCGACGCGGTGTCCGCGGTGGCGGCGGCCGGGTGCCGTGCCAGCAGCCGCAGCACGGTGGGGACCCCGAAGAGGTGGCTCGGGCGGTGCCGCTCGACCAGCCGCAGCGCGCCGGCGGCGTCGAAGCCCGGCTGGAGCACCAGGGTGCCGCCGTGCATCACCAGGGTGCCGACCGTGGCGTTGCTGCCGAACGCGGCGGCGAGCGGCACCAGCCACAGACTGCGGGGCCGCTCCCCGGGGGCGAGCACCTCACCGACGACCGCGCCGAGGCCGGTCGCCAGCGCGTTGTGGGAGAACGCCACCATCTTGGGCGCGGCCTCGCTCCCGGACGAGACCATGATCCGCGCGGGCCCGTCGGGGTCGGGCCGGAGCGACCCCGACCACGGCGCCGACCGCAGCAGGGCGGCGAGGTGCGGGGTGCGGTCGGTGGGCGCCGCACAGACCACGGTGCGCAACTCCGGAAGCTCGCGGACCAGTTCCAGCGCGGGTGTCAGGTAGTCGTGGCCGCGGTGCTCACCGGGGACGACCACGCACACCGCGCGTGCCGCGGCGAGCAGCGCGGCCGCCTCCCGGCCGCCGCGCCCCGGCGGGAACGGCAGCAGCACCGCCCCCAGCGCGGCGACCGCCAACTCCACCACGCAGGTCAGCCGGCTGTTCGGCAGCTGCACCCCGACCACCTCGCCCGGGCCGACGCCCACGTCGGCGAGACCGCCGGCGAGTCGCAGCGCCGCGGCGCGGAGGTCACGGAAGGAGACGGAGCCCTCGGCGTCCACCACGGCGGTGGTGGCGCCGAGCCGCTCCGCCTGTGCCTCGAACAGCGTGAACAGGTCGAGGTCGCGGTAGAGGCCCCGCGCGGCCCACCCGCGGCGTACCCGGCGCGGGACGAGGTCGGTGAAGAGCGACGGCGGCTGGTCGATGGTGGTCATGGGCCCCTCGTCGATCGCGTGCGGTGGTCAGCGCACCCCCGGCCCACCGCCGCGGTGGGCGGCGGTCACGGACGCGCTGCGGGCCTCGCCCAGGTAGCGGACGGCCTCCCGGACGGTGACGCCGGAGGCGCGGCCGGCGCGCGGGAGCAGCCAGTCGTGCACCTCGGCGGGGTGTCGCCTCCCGGTCTGCCGCAGCACCCAGCCCAACGCCTTGCGGACGAAGAACCGGGGGTCGGCGAGGAGCGGGTCGGCGAGGTCGGTGAAGACGGGCCAGTGGCGGCGGAACCCGGTCTCGTCGTGGAGCGGGAGCAGGAAGGCCAGCACGCCCGAGCGGCGGATCCACTGCTCCTCCTCGGCCGCCCACCCCCGGTACACGTCGACCACCGTCGGTTCACGCAGCAGCAGCCGCCCGGCGACGGACCCGGCCACCAGGTCGACCAGGGCCCAGGTCCGGCTGTCGCGCAGCAACTCCTCCAGCAGCGCGGTGTCCTCGGCGAGCAGCACGGTGACCTGCCGTTCCAGCAGCACCGATGCGGCGATGCGGCGCTCGTGCACCTCGGGCCGCCACAGCTCGCGGGCGGCGGCCACCAGGGCGGGGCGGGGGAGCGGCCCGTGGGAGCGGAGGGCGTCGGCGACCAGCGCCCGGATCACCGGCAGCCGCACGCCGTAGTGCGTCAGGTCGCTCTTGAGGTACCGCTTGGCGCCCGCCGCGGTCTCCGGGTCCCCCGCGGCCCGCAACCCCGAGGCCACCTGCGCCACCAGCCGCGTCGTCGCGTCGTCCATGAGCCGGTCCCTTCCGTCGCCGTCACGCGTCGCGCCCACCCTGCGCGGCGGGAGCGGCGTCCGGCAAGGCCCGTTCGGGCGCCGGCCCGTGTGCCGCGGGGGGCAGGACCAGGGCGCGTGTCGCCCGGACGAGGGAATCGGCGAGCGCCGTGAGCCGCGCCGTCACCTCCGGGTCGTGGAACCGGCCGCCGGTGTGGGCGGCGCGCCCCTGGGGGACGGCGACCTGGTCGGGCAGCATCCAGCCGTGCAGCCAGCGCACCGAGGTGCGCAGCTGGTTGAGCGCGTTGCTGTTGGACCGGCCGCCCAGGGCGCTGATGCCGCCGAACACCCGGCCGGAGGTGTGGGGGAAGTCCAGCAGGTCCAGCGCGTTCTTGAGCGCGCCGCTCATCCCGCCGTGGTACTCCGGGGTGGCGAGGACGACGCCGTGCGCCCGGGTCACCGCGCCCCGCAGCTCGGCGACGGCCGGATAGCCGGGCCAGGCGGCGGCCTTGTCGCCGTCGCAGAACGGCAGTCGGACCTCCGCCAGGCGGAACACGCGGGTGCGGCAGCCGAGTTCCGCGGCCCGGGCGAGCACCAGGTCCAGCGCCGCCCCGCTGGTCGAGTCCTTGCGCGCGCTGGCCGCGATGCCCAGGATCTCCAACTCCCGCTGCACGGGCGTCACCCCTCCCCGCGCGGGGCCGGGGCCCGGCGGCCGGTCACCGCTGCGCCGCCGGCGCCGGGTCCCCGGCGTGCACGATCTCCAGGACCAGCTCGCTGCGGGTGTTGAGCAGGTGCCCGTAGGTGTGGCCGAGCTCGTCGGCCGGGGCGAACGCGATCTGCTCCACGCCGGGGCGCGCGCCGAGGAAGTCCAGCACCGCGCGGACCTGGCGGGGCCCGGCGACCGACAGCCCGTGGTGCGACATCAGCGCGTTCTTGCGGCGCGCGCCGTAGCCGCTCCACTCGCCGTGGGCGCGGCAGCTGAACAGCTCGTACTCGTGGCCGTGCACGGTCAGGTTGATCCAGTGACCGGGGGTGCCGTAGCGCCGGGGCGCGATGTGGGAGGGGCCGGTGCGGACGTCGCGGACGGCGCCGTGGGACTCCACCGAGGCCAGCCAGGCGTCGAAGTCCTCCTCCCGCAGGTAGTCGCCGGTGTAGGCGGCGACGTGGTGGACGTCCGCCACGCCGAGGGTGGCCGGGTCGGCGGGCGCGTCGAGGAAATCGGCCAGTACCTCGGCGGGGGCGGCGGACCGTGCCCGGGTGAGGTGGTCGAGGAGCCGGTCGAGGTGGTCGGGGTGCTCGTCCGGGGGCGGGAGCACCGCCGGGGCGTCGAAGAGCATCAGGTCCTCACTCCTGCCGTGCGGTGGACGGGGGCGGGGTCGGACACGTGCCGGTCGGGGTCGGACGTGTCCCTGCGCTGTTCCTGGTCGGGACCGGGACCGGGACCGGGACCGGTCCCGGGTCCGGGACCCGGACCGGGGCCGCGGGGGCGGGCCGCGCCCGGTGGGTCGGGCGCGGCACCGGGCACGGCGCCCGGCGGCAGCCGGAAGAACGCGGCGGCGTTCTCCCGGGCGATCCGGGCCAGCACCGGCGGTGCCACCCCGGCCAGCCGGAGCCGCAGCACCGTGCGGGCCAGCGCCAGCGGGTCGGCCGAACCGAAGTGGGCACCGGAGTTCAGCATCAGCCGGTCCGGCCCGTAGTCCGCCAGCAGGGCCAGCAGCTGCCGGTGGTCGGTCTTGGACCGCACCTGGAAGAGCCGGTCGCCGACGGGGGAGACCGCGACCCCGAGCCCGCCCACCCCGAGCGCCGCGGCGACGGGCAGCATGTGCGGCGCCACGTCCATCAGCGCCACCCGCGCCGGGTCCACGGCCCCCGCGGCGAACGCGCGCCGCAGGACCGCCACCATCCGGTCGAAGTCGCCCGTGCTAGGCGGCAGTTCGACCATCACCGGCAGGTCGTGCGCCGCCGCCAGGGCCAGTTGCCGGTGGAACAGCGTCACCTCGTCGTCGGTGAACCGCCGGATCGACAACTCGCCCACCGCCAGCACCCGGGGGTCGGCCAGCCGCGCGGCGAGCCGGTCCACGCCCGCCAACGCGCCCGGCAGGTCCGCCATGTCGGCGGCGTGCACCGACAGCGCGACCCAGGCCCGCACGCCGAAGTGCGCCGCCCGCCGGGTCTCGGTCGCCAGCAGCCGCTCGAACCGGGCGTCGTGCGAGGCGCCGCAGGGCCGCAGCTCGTTCGAGGCCGAGCAGGGGACGAGCACCGTGTCCACCCCGCTGAGCGCCATCAGCTCGTAGTCGTCGGCGTTCCGGCCGTCGGCGTGGACGTGGTGGTCGAAGAGGCGCGGCGCCGCCTGGTCCGCCGGGTCCTCAGCCGGCGGCGGCATCGTACTGCTCCCGCAGGTGCGCGATGCTGCGTTTCAGCGCGCCGTCGAAGTCGTCCGAGTGGTTGTACAACTCGACGCTGTAGTAGCCGTCGTACCCCTGCTCCCGGCAGATCCGGAAGAAGGCCGCGAAGTCGATGTCGCCGTCCCCGGGGATCTCGTGGTGGTGGTGCCGCCCCTTGATGTCCTCCAGCTGGATCACCGAGGTGGCGCGCAGCGCCCGCGCCACCGACCCCAGGTAGTCCTCCTCCACCACCCGGCAGTGGCCGAGGTCCTGCGCCACGGTCAGCGAGGGGTGCCCCGACGCGTCCACCAGCGCAAGCGCCTGGTCGTTGGTCTCCACGAAGAATCCCGGCTCCGGCTCCATCGCCAACCGCACCGTGCCGGCGCGCTCCAGCAGCCGGGCCAGGCCTTCCCGCAGTCGCCGCGCGGCGTCCGCGTCGGCGGTGTCGCCCCGCCGCGGACCGCTGGCGAAGTTGACCACCGGCACGCCCAGCCAGGAGGCGATCTCCACGGCGCGGCCGATCAGTTCCACCCGGCGTTCGCGCCCCTCGGCCGACGGGTGGATCAGCGAGGGCTCGAAACGCTCCGCGCCGAGCAGGGTGTCGGCACCGGCCGCCAGGCAGCAGGCGGTGATCGCGTGGCGGTCCAGCACCGCCGCCAGCCGGTCGGCGTCGGCGGGGCGGAAGGTGAAGGGGTCGATGTGCGCCGGATGCAGCGAGAACTCGATCGCCTGGTAGCCGGCGTCCGCGACGGCGCGCACCGCGTCCTCGACGGGGACGCTCCGCAGCCCGTTGGAGTTGTAGCTCAGCTTCAGCACGGTGGTTCCTTCCTGGCGGCCGTGGCGGGCCGCCGGTCGCAGTCGGTTCGGCAGGATCCTTCCCACCGGCGCCCGCCGCTCCCGCGGGCGTCGGCGGGGTGCCTCAGCCGCGCTCGGGCGGGAAGGCGTCAAGGTACCCCTCGACGTCGAGCAGGCCGTGGCCGCTGACACACGCCACGATCACCGCGGGCCGCCGCGCGGCGGCCGCCTCCTCGATCGCCGCGCGCAGCGCGTGGCAGGATTCCGGCGCCGGGAGGAAACCCTCCAGCCGCAGCACCAGCCGGCCGGTCTCGAAGATCTCCCGCTCCTCGTAGGCGACCGCCTCCAGCCAGCCGGCCGCCCGCAGCACCCCGACCGCGGTCGAGCCGCTGTGCTGCCGCAGGCCGCCCACGTGCGTCTCCGGCAGTTCGGCGTCCAGACCGAGGGTGTAGGACTTCGACAGCGGTGTCAGCCGACCGGGATCGGCGTGGTCGTACCGCCAGGTCCCCCGGGTGAGCCGCGGCGCGGCCGCCGACTCGGCCCCGATGAGCCGCAGCCCGGCCCCCCGCGCTCGTTTGCGCTCCAGGAAGGGCGCCATGAGCCCCATGAGGTTGCTGCCGCCGCCGACCGCCGCCACCAGGACGTCCGGCTCCTCGCCGAGCGCGGCGAGCTGCTCCCTGGTCTCCAGCCCGATGACGCTCTGGTGGATCAGCACGTGCGGCAGGTTGCTGCCCGAGACGT
Organism: Streptomyces bohaiensis; assembly: GCF_012033785.1. Taxonomy (GTDB): domain Bacteria; phylum Actinomycetota; class Actinomycetes; order Streptomycetales; family Streptomycetaceae; genus Streptomyces; species Streptomyces bohaiensis. The sequence goes on along the minus strand of NZ_JAAVJC010000112.1, from coordinate 6,729 downwards.
ACCGGACCTCGGGGTGCTCCGACGCGTAGGAGATCGCTTCGCCGATCGCCGTGCCCAGCGTGCCCGCCGTGTGCCGTCCGGAGGCCCGGACCGCGCGCCCCGCGGCGGTCACCGCGCTCGGCGACTCGTGCACGGTCGCGCCCAGCATCGACAGCACCGCGCGCCGTGCCGTCTTCTGCCGGGCGGAGACCCCTGACCAGAACACGATGCTCCGCAGCCCGTAGAGGCGCGCGGCGTACTGGAGCGCGTGCCCCCACTGCCCGGCGCCGGTCTCGGTGACCAGCGTCCCCACCCCCTCCTGGGAGGCGAAGTAGGCCTGAGCCATGGCTGAGTTGAGTTTGAAGCTTCCGGTGGGGAGGGTGTCCTCCCGCTTGAGGTAGATGCGGGCCGGCGTCCCCAGGTGCCGCTCCAGACCGCGGGCCCGCGTCAGCCGTGTCGGCCTGCCCATCTCCGCGTAGCGGCTGCGGACCTCCTCGGGCACCGGCAGCAGCGCCTCCCGCGAGCGTTCCTGCTCCCGGATCGCCCGCAGCCTGACCCGGGCGGCCAGTTCCAGCGCGGCCACGCCCTCCGGGTCGCGCGGCGGCGGCATCTCCTCGGGCAGCAGCCGCCGGAAGTTGAGCCACGCCGCGGGCACGGGCGCCGCCCCGGGTGGCTGCGGGCTGAGGGTCTCGTCGATCGACACGCGTGCGGCCTCGTCTCGCTCGCAGGAGTGACGGGCCCCGCCGGGCCCGGACGGCTGCGCACCGTCCCGGGGCCGCCGAGGGCCCGGGCCGGCCCGCTCCGCCAGCGTCGGCAGTCGGCCGGCGAACCGGAAGCCCCGGCCCGGTTCGTGGCGAGGGAGGTCAACACCCGCCGGGCCGCGCCCGGCCGTCGTTGATCCACGCGGTGCCGCGGCCGCCGGCGCCGCCCGCGCCCCGCCGCCCCGTGCTCAGCTGGGCCGTCGGGTGCAGTCGAGGGAGGGACGGCGACCGAGATGACCATGCGTGAGGTGCCCACCGTCTGCCGCATGTGCCACGGCGGCTGCGGTGCGCTGGTGACCGTCGACGGCGACCGCGCCGTCTCCGTCACCGGCCACCCGGGCAACCCCAACAACGCCGGTTTCCTGTGCGCCAAGGGCCGCGCGTCCGTCGAGTACACCTACCACCCCGACCGGCTGCGGGAGCCGCTGCGCCGCACCGGCCCGCGCGGCAGCGGCCGGTACCGGCCGATCGGCTGGGACGAGGCGCTCGACGAGGTCGCGGAGCGGCTCGCCGCGGCGCGCGACCGGGACGGCGCCCGTTCCGTCGTCCTCGCCCAGGGCACCGACCGCAACTACCAGGAGTGGCTCTTCCGGTTCGCCAACGCGCTGGGCACGCCCAACGTGCTCGGCCCGGCGCACGTGTGCTTCTACCCGCGGGTGATGGCGGGGATCCTCACCCTCGGCGGCTTCACCTTCTGCGACTACGAGAACGACCCGGAGGTCGTGCTGGTCTGGGGCAGCAACAAGGCCGCCACCCACGGCGACGGCGTCATCGGCACCCGGCTGCTCTCCGCCGTCTCCCGCGGCACCCGGCTCATCGTGGTCGACCCCCATCGCACGTCGCTGGCCGCCCGCGCCGACATCTGGCTGCCGCTGCTCCCGGGCACCGACGCCGCCCTCGGCCTCGGCCTGCTCCACGTCGTCCTCGGCGAGGGGCTGATCGACCGCGAGTTCGTCGAGCACCACACCGTCGGCCACGAGCAGCTCGCCGAGCACATCCGCCGCTGGGACCCCGAACGGGTCGCCGCCATCACCGGGGTCGACGCCGACCTGATCGTCCGAGCCGCCCGCCGCTACGCCGGTGCCGCCGGTGCCGCGATCGAACTCGGCACCGGCACCGCGCAGCACGCCGGGTCCTTCGACACCGCCCGGTGCGCCGTGCTCCTCTCCGCGGTCTGCGGCAACATCGACCGGCCCGGCGGCGACGTGCTGTGGGACCCGCAGGAGATCATCGGACGCCGCACCCTGCCGATGACCGAGGCGCTGCCGGCCCACCGCGCCGCCGAGCGCCTGGGCGGGCAGCGGCATCGGGTGCTGTCGATGTCGGGTTGGGCCCACCCCGCCGCCGTCTGGGGCGCCGTGCTGGAGCACGACCCCTACCCGGTGCGGACCATGGCCGTGTTCGGCAGCAACCTCCTGGTCGCCTACCCGGACTCCGACCGCGTCCACCGGGCGCTGGCCGCCCTGGACTTCCTCTGCGTCGCCGACCTCTTCCTCACCCCGACCGCCGCGATGGCGGACATCGTGCTGCCGGTCGGGGGCTGGCTGGAGCGCGACCAGATCGTGGAGCACGCCAACTACGTCGCCGCCCGCCGCGCGGTGACCTCGGTCGGTGACGCCCGCTCCGACGAGGAGATCCTCAACGGGCTCGCCGCCCGGCTGGGGCTGCCCGGGTTCTGGGAGAGCGCCCGCGCCGCGCTCGACGCCCGGCTCGCGCCCGCCGGCACCACCTGGCGCGAGCTGGCCGACGGCTACTACCGGCCCACCGAACTGCGGCACTTCAAGTACCGGCAACGCGGGTTCGCCACCCCCACCGGGCGGGTGGCGCTCCACCACGAGGGACTGCGGCGCATGGGCCACGACCCGCTGCCGGTGCACCGCCCGGCCCCCCGCGGGCCGAGCGGGGGCGAGTACCTGCTGACCAGCCGCCACTCCCGGTTCTACTTCAACTCCGAGTTCCGCAACGTCCCCTCGCTGCGGGCCCGGGAGCCCGACCCTCTGGTGGAGATGCACCCGGGCACCGCCGCGGCCCAGGGGATCGCCGACGGCGACTGGACCCTGCTGGAGGCCCGCGGCAGCCAGGCGCTGTTCCGGGCCCGCGTCACCGACGCCGTGCTGCCCGGGGTGCTGTGCGCCGGCGCCTCCTGGTGGTTCCCCGAACTGCCGCCCGACCGCTCCTGGCGCGTCTCCAACGTCAACCGGCTGCTGCGCGACGGCGACGAGAACCCCGCGATGGGCTCCTCCCACCAACGCGGCGTCCCCTGCACCGTCCGCCCCGCCCCCGCCGGGCTGGTGGACGCGTGCCTGCGGAGCGAGGCCACCGCATGGGCCGGGGAGCTGAGGTGACCGCCGGGCGGGACACCGCGCGGGGCGAGGAGGAGGCGTTCCACCGCGCCTGGCGGGAGGGGCTGCCCACGGAGCGGGTCCTCGACGAGATCCGGGAACTGCGCGCCGGCGACCACGACTACGCCGACGGCACCGTCTTCAACTCCATCTGCTCCGAACCGCTGGACCCCGCACGGCAGGTCTTCGCGGAGCACCTCGCCGCCAACATGGGCGACCACCGCATCTTCCCCAGCCTGCCCCGCGCGACCGCGCTGGTCACCCGCATGCTGGGCGACCTGCTGGGCGCGCCGGACGCCGGCGGCGTCCCCACCTCCGGCGCGACCGAGGCGAACCTGCTCGCCGTGCTGGCGGCGGTCCGCCACCACACCGGCACCGGCCGGCCCCGCGTCCTCCTCGCCCGCAACGCGCACTTCTCGTTCGAGAAGATCGTCTCCCTGCTGCCGGTGGAACCGGTCTGGGTACCCCTCGACGACGGCTTCCGCGCCGATCCCGCCGCCTACCGCGCGGCGCTGGACACCCGCCCCGCGCTCGCCGTCCTCACCACCGGCACCAGCGAGTGCGGCGCCGTCGACGCCGTCGACACCCTCGCCCCGCACGCCGCCGCCCTCGGCGTGCCCGTCCACCTCGACGCCGCCACCGGCGGCTTCCTGGTCCCGTTCGCCCGGGAGCTGGGCCACCCGCTGCCCAGCACGTCCCTCACCACCGCCGGGGTGGTGTCCGTCTCCGTCGACCCGCACAAGTACGGCGGAGCGCCGATCCCCTCCGGCCACCTGCTGGTGCGCGACCCCGCCTGGCTGGACCCGCTGCGCTCGGCCTCCCACTACCGAGGCGCCGCCGACCACTTCGGCCTGCTCGGCACCCGCTCCGGGGCCGCGCTGCTCGCCACCTACGCGGTGCTGCGGAGGCAGGGCCGCGCCGGGTACCGCGCCGACGCGGCGGAGGTGTTCCGGCTGCGGGAGCTGACGGTGGAGCTGCTGGCGCGCGCCGGGCTGCGGACCGCCTTCCCACCGGAGCTCATGGTCGTCGGCGTGGCCTGCCCGGACCCCGAGGCCGTCCAGGCGGCGATGGAGCGCCGCGGCTTCGTCGTCTCCGTCTCCCGCCGGTTCGGCTTCGTCCGCCTCGTTCTCCACCTGCACCAGACCGACCGCCAGCTGGTCCGGCTCGTCGACCGGCTCGCCGACGCGATCAGGGAGGTGGCACCGTGACCGACCTGGTCGTCACGGCGCCGGGACGGCTCGACGTCCGCCCCGCGGCCCCCGCCCGCCCGAACGGGCCCGACGAGGTCGTCGTCGAGGTGGACCGCGTCACCCTCTGCGGCAGCGACTACGGCCTCTTCCACGGCACCTACGGCGGCCCCAGTCGCTACCCGCTGCGCTTCGGTCACGAGTGGTCCGGCCGCGTCGTCGCCGCCGGACGCCACGCCCGGCCGCTGCTGGGCCGGGCGGTCACCGGCGACTGCTCCCGCTGGTGCGGCGCCTGCCGCCAGTGCCGCGAGGACCGCAACCGCTGCGAGCGGATCGAGAAGTTCGGGCTGACGGTGGACGGCTTCTCGGTGCGCCGGCGGACCGTGCACCGGCGCTACCTCTACCCGGACGACCACGGGCTGGCACCGGGGACCCTCGCCATGGCGGAGTTCTTCGCCGTCGTCCACCACGCGCTGCGGCCGGTCGCCGCCGCGGCCCGCGGCGCCGACGTCCTGGTGGTGGGCGCGGGCGCCCTGGGCCTGGCGGCGCAACTGCTGCTGGCGCGCGCCTTCGGCGCCGGCGGCGTCACCGTGATGGAACGCGACCCCGCCAAGCGACGCACCGTCGCCGGGCTGCTGGAACCGGTCACCGAGCTGGGCCCGCCGCCGGACCCCGACGACCTCGCGGCGGTCGACGGCTACCGGGCGATGGCGCGCCGGGCGCGCCACCCCCTGGTCGTGGAGTGCTCGGGCACCATCGAAGGGGTCAACTGCGCCCTGGCCCTGGCCGGCCTCGGGGCGACCGTCGTCTGGCTCGGGCTGCCCCGGCCCGGGACGCTCCGCCCCGACCTGGTGGTCGCCAAGGGGCTGACCGTCCGCGGCTCCATCGGCGGCACCGGGGACTTCCCCGCGGCGATGCGGTTCCTCGCCGACCACGAGGAGCGCGCCGCGGCGTTCGTCACCCACCGGCACCCGGCCGCCGCCGCGGCCCGGGCGCTCGCCGCCGGCCCCGCCGAACGCGCCGCCGCCGTCAAGGTGCAGCTCGACCTGACGACGGACGCCGGCGAAGCACCCGTCGCCGGGCCGCGGCGCCCCGGCGACGACCACCGCGACGCGGGCACGGCCCGATGACCACCGCCGGGCACACCGCCCGCGACCGCCTGCGGCAGCAGCTGACCCACGCCCGGGACCGGTCCCCGTACTACCGGCGGCTGCTGGGCGGGGGCAGCGGCCGGGGCACCGCCGCGGAGCTGACGGAGCTGCCGCTGACCACCGCCGCGGACGTGGCCGCCGCGGGACCGCTCGGGCTGACCGCCGTCGAGCCCGCCCGCATCGCCCGCTACGCCGAGTCCCGGGACCACCGGGGCCGCCCGCTGGGCGCCGCGGCCACCATGGGCGACCTCCGCCGCACCACCGCCGCCATGGCGGCGGCGCTCCGCCCCCACGTCGGCCCCGCCGACCTGGCCTTCGTCGCCGTTCCCTACGAGCTGTCCGGCGGCGCCCAGGACACCGACCGCGCGCTGACCGCGCTCGGCGCGGGGGTGGTCGGCGTCGGCGCGCTCTCCCCGGTCTGCCCGCCGGAACGCACCGCCGACCTGGTGGCGGCGCTCCGGCCCGGCGTGCTGGCCACCACCCCGGACCGCGCACTGGCCATCCACGCCCGGCTGGCCGACGCCGGAGCCGTCCCCCGTGCACTCGGACAGCGGATCCACCTCCACCTCGGCGGGGAGTGCGCCCCCGTCCGGGCGGCACGCACCGCGGAGCTCTGGGGCGCGGTGGCGATCCGGGCCTACGGCTCGACGCTCACCCCGGCCGCCGGGCTGCCCTGCGTCGCGGGCACCGCCCACCTCACCACCGCGCTCTACCACGCGGAGGTGATCGACCCCGACGGGAGCGACCCCGTGCCCGAGGGCGCCTGCGGTGAACTGGTCCTCACCACCCTCGCCGCCGAGGCGACACCGCTGCTGCGCTACCGCACCGGCGACCTGGTCCGGCTCACCCGCTGCGGCTGCGGCGACCCGCGCCCCGCGCTGGAGCAGCACGGCCGGGTCGAGGACCGGTGGCGCGGTGCGACCGGCCCCGCCCGCACCGCGGTCGCACTGGAACAGGCGGCGCTCGCGGTCCACGGCACCGGGCTCCACTGCGCCACCGGCTGGTCCGCCGGCCGGCCGACCGCGGTCCTCGACGAGGCCGACGCGGACACCCGCCGCGACGTGGCGCGGGCCCTGCACGCGCTCACCGGGGCCACCTGGCACGTCGCCGCCGCCGACCGCGGCGCCTTCCTCGCCGCAGCCGCCCGTGCGGGGCGCCGCCGACTGCGCCCCGGTGACCTGGAGGAGACATGACCGCGCCGCCCGACACGCCTGCCCCGCCCGCTCCGCCCGGGGACGACGGCGCCGCGCCGGCCCACCGCCCCACCGTCGGGGTCCTCGGCACCGGCCGCCTCGGCCGGGCCCTCGCG
>NZ_JAAVJC010000111.1 GCF_012033785.1 Streptomyces bohaiensis | reverse complement strand
GGGCCGGGCAGCGGCGCCCCACCGGGCGCCGGCACGCCCGGCACGACCGGTGGGACCAGCGACGGCACGGTCAGCGGCGGCGCCTGGTTGGCCGGGGGCGGCACGGTGCCCGGTATCGGCTCGGGGCCGGGCGCGGGGTTGGTGGGAGCGTCCGGTACCGGCGTGGTGTCCGCCACCGGGGTGTTGACCCACGGCGCCTCCGAGGCGGGCGGGACCGACGGCAGCGCACGGTACGGGGGCGGGACGTCGAGGTACGGCGGCACCGGCGTCACCACCGGGGGCGGCGTCGGCACCGGCGTCACCACCGGGGGCGGTGTCGGCACCGGCGACTTCTTCTCCGCGAGGGCCGGGTCGACGGGGCCCGGCGTCGGGGACGTCGCCACGTAGGGCGGCGGCGAGTCGGCGAGGGGACCACCCACCGAGGGCAGTACCGGCGGCGGTACGAGCGGCTTCACGTCCAGGGGAGGGGGCGGCACCGCTCCCGGCTTCTCCAGGACGGGCGGCGGCACGGGTGGGCCGTTGACGCCCAACCGCGACGGGTCGTTCACGGAGCTGTTGACGTCCAAGCCGTCCGGCCGGGGCTTGAAGAAGTGGTCGTAGCCCTTGCTGCCGAGGATGAACAGACCGGTCTCCATCGCGAGCCCGGAGATCCCCGAGAGGCCGCCGCCGACCAGCGACATCGGGTTGACGGTCCAGTTGCCGTCGAAGAGTCCGTTGATGAGCGTCTCGGAACCGGCGTCACCGACACCCTCGGAGATGAACGCCTTGGGCACTTCTCCGGTGAAGTTGATCCAGCCGCTGCTGTCCGGACCGGCGCGGAAGGGGTTGGGTAGTGCTCGGTAGATCCCGGCGGTGAACAGCCCGCCCATGAGGCCGAAGAGCCCCGCCTTGCCGACTGCCGCCCAGTCGATGCTGCCCGGGGCCCGGTTCCCCTTGTTGAGCTTCATCATCGCGATGCGGGTCGCGAAGGTGATCACGGCCTCCTGCAGCGCGCTGGTGAGCGTCGGGAACAGCAGGCCGTTGGCGGACAGGCGCTGCATGACGAGCAGCACCGTCAGCGTGCTGCGGGTCTTCGCGATGATCGCCTGGGTCATCGAGGTGCCGCCGGTGAAGAACGACAGCGCCGCCAGCAGCGCCAACTGGGCGATCAGCATGATGATCTCGGCGATGATCTGCCACTTCGCCTCCATGATGTTGCGCGACTGGGCGACCTGGTTCTGGGCCAGGCCGCTGCGCAACTGGGTGGAGAAGTCCCCGAGCCGGTCGCTGCCCGACGGGTCGCTGAGGGTGTTGACGGCATCCTTGAACTGCTGGGCGACGTGCGGCGGGAGCGCGCCGTCGACCTGGTTCATCATGCTCCGCAGCCGTCCCCGTACCCGGTCCAGGCTGTCGGCCGCCCGGTCGAACGTCCCGGAGTGCGTGTACGCCATGTCCGAGGAGCCGGTCAGCGGCATGTGACCGATCAGGACGAACAGCATGCGCCGTACGTCCGGAGGGAACTGGATACTGTCGGGGAGCACCGGTCAGAACCTGCCGCCGCCGACCGGGCCGATGCCGTCGGAGGACGAGCCGAGCCCGTGGAAGCCCTCCACGTTCTCGCCCTGGAAGTCCGAGAGGTCCTTCGCGTCACCGAAGATGATCTCGCCGATGTTGTCGACGGCCTCGCCGAACATCTCGAACAGCATCGTGGTCTGCTCGATGCCCTGGTCGTACGGCGGCTTCACCTGCTTCGCGTAGGTGTCCGAGGGGTCGTCTCCCATCCACATGCCGAGGCGGCGCTCGTCCCGAAGGAAGTCCTCACGCGCCTTGTCGAACTCGCGACGGGTCGACTTGAACTCCTCGGCGAAGGCAGCCAGACGCCGCGGATCCGCCTCGAACTTGTCCCCTGTCACGGCTGGTTCACTCGCCCTCGTGCAGTTCGTCGCGTAGGCGCTTCCCACGCTGGTCGCCCTGCTCCTGGCCGCGGGCGGCCGTCTCGCGCAGCGGCGCGAACATCTGCTCCCAGTCGGCGGCGGCGGCCTCCCCGGCCTCGTCGCTGACAGCCCGCGCCATGGCGTCGGCCATCTCCGTCAGCGGACGCATCGTCTCCATCACGACCCGCGCCATGGCGGCCTGGGCGGTTTCGATCGCCTCCACGGTGGCGGCGGAGAGCCGGTCGCCGCTCATGGCGCGGTGGCGGTTGTCGAGGAACCGGACGGCTTCCACGCGGCCCTGCGCGGAGACCGTCGCCTCGACGCTGCCGTCGCGGGAACGGGCGGTCTCCGTCATGGCGCTGAGGTCGCCCTGGGCGCGCTCGGCCGCTTCCTCCGTCTGCCGCAACTGCTCCATGGCCGCAGCCACGCGTGACTCGATCGAATCCATTCCGCCGGCCTCCTGACCGTTACCGCTGCTCGTACCTTGTCGACTGGGAACCCCGCGCTGTCAGCGTCCGATCGAAGCGGGCGCCCCGCCCTCGTCGCTGCCCCACACGTCGTCCTCCTCCTCCATCCAGGAGGCCCGCTCCCGGCCGCCGCTCTCCGTCTGCTGGCCACCGCCCGGCGCCCCGCCGCCCATCGGCGGCGGCATCATCGGCATGCCACCGCTGGTCGGCATGCCGCGGGCCGCCTGGATGGTCTCGGCCTCCATCCCGGGGCGGCGCACCTGACGCTGTGACACCTGGTCATCGTGCACCATGCGGGAACGTTCCATCTCGCCGGGGCCGCCTCCGCCGCCCATCCGACCGCCCGGCGGCATCATCGGCATCCCGCCGCCCGGCATGCCGCGCCCGATCCCCTGCCCCTCCTGGGCGGGCAGGCTCGGGTCCAACTCCGACGCCCAACCGGGAGTCGACGGGCTGAAGACCGAGCGGCCGCCCGGGCCGGTGCCGGTCGCGAGATCCCTGATCGACTCGCCCGGCGACAGGAACTCGGTGCGGGTGCTGCCGTCCGGATAGACCGTGGTGACCTCCCCGGTGGCGGGGTTCACGGTCCGCACGGTCCCGTCGGGCAGCTGGGTCGTCAGCTCCCCGTCGATCCTCCGCGAGGTGCCGTCGGGGTACTCCACGGTCAGCGAGCCGTCCGGATTGAGCGTCGTCACCGCGGGGTTCGACGCGCCGAAGTCACCGCCGCCCATGCCGCGGAGCTGGTCCTGGTAGCGGCGCTGCGCCTCGGCGAGCGCCTCGTCCGCCTGCCGCTGCGCCTCGGCACCGCGCCAGTCACCCCGAGAACGCAGCTCCTCCTGGCGCTCCTGCGACAACTGCTGCTGGCGCTCAGCACGTTCGCGGGCCTCCTCCTCGCGGGCCTCCTGGTCGCGCTGCATCTCCTGCTGGCGTTCCTGGGCCTCGCGCTGCTGTTCGTCGGCGCGCGCCTGCGCTTCTTCCTGGCGGGCCTGCTGATCGCGCTGCATCTCCTGCTGGCGTTCCTGGGCCTCGCGCTGCTGTTCGTCGGCGCGTTGCTGCGCCTCCTCCTGGCGGGCCTCCTGCTCGCGCTGCTGCTCCTCGGCGCGCTGCTGGACCTCTGCCTGGCGTTCCTGGGCCTCGCGCTGCTGTTCGTCGGCGCGCGCCTGTGCCTCTTCCTGGCGGGCCTCCTGCTCGCGCTGCATCTCTTCCTGGCGCTGCTGGGCCTCGCGCTGCTGTTCGTCGGCGCGCGCCTGTGCTTCCTCCTGGCGGGCCTCCTGCTCGCGCTGCATCTCTTCCTGGCGCTGCTGGGCCTCGCGCTGCTGTTCGTCGGCGCGCGCCTGTGCCTCTTCCTGGCGGGCCTCCTGCTCGCGCTGGATCTCCTCCTGGCGCGCCTCGGCGTCCCGCTGCGCCTCGCTCTGCCGCTCCTGGTAGTCGCTCTCGGTCTGCACCCGCTGCTGGTCCGCGCCCTCGCGGATCTCGTCTGCGCGGGCCTGCTGCTCGCGCTGCAGCTGCTCCTGGCGGTCCATGGCGTCCTGCTGCTGCTGGTCCGCACGGTTCTGCTGCTCGCGGTAGCGCTCTTCGGCCTCCCGTTGCTGCTGGTCCGCCTGTTGCTGCTGCGCGGCGTCGTAGTCGCGCCGCTCGCGGTCGTCGGAGCCCTGACCGAGGTTGGCGCCCGGCGTCCGCATGCCCGCCATGAAGGCGGGGTTGCCGCCGCCCATGAGGTCGTTGGCCCGATCCACCGCGTCGGGGTCGAGCGGCATGGCTCCGAAGTTCCCGCCGCCGCCCAGGAGCTGATCGGCGCGGGCCTCGGCCTCCGCCTTCTCCTGGTCGTACCGCTCCTGCGCCTCGGCGCGGTCGCGCTCGGCCTGGGCCTGGGCCTCATCGCGCTGGGCGTCCGCGTCGGCGCGGTCACGCTCGTAGCGCTCCTCCGCCAGCGCGCGGTCCTCCTCGGCCTGCGCCCGCGCCTCCTCCTCCTTGGCCTCCTGCTCGGCCTTCTGCTCTTCGTACCTGGCCTGGGCTTCCGCCTTCTCGGCCTCGGCCCTGGCTTCGGCCTTGGCCTCCGCCTCCTCCCGCTCCTCGCGCGCCCGGTTCTCGGCCTCCTCCCGCTCCTCGCGCATCCGGTTCTCGGCCTCCTCCCGCTCCTCGCGCGCCCGGGCCTCGGCCTCCTCCCGCTCCTCGCGCGCCCGCGTCTCGGCCTCCTCCCGCTCCCGCTCCATCCGCTCCTTCTCGAGCGCGGCCTCGTGGCGGTCCCGGGCGCTGACGTCCTTGCCGTACTCAGCCTCCAGGCTGACGTTGACGGTGTTCACGGACTTGGGTATGTCGATCTTGTTGAAGGCGTCGGAGACCGTGGCCTCGGCGGTGCGGGCCGGTTCCACGAGCTTTTCCTCGATCGTGGCTTCCCACTTGCGCTTGGCTCGCTCGCCGATGGCCTTCCAGGTCGACATGTCCGTCAGCGGACCGCCGTCCTTCGCGTTCTCGGTGAAGCCCGCATCCTCGATCTTGTGCGAGCCGCCGCTGTAGGTGCTGTAGTTGCCACCGCTGCTGGTCGACGGGTGGTACCGCACCTTGAAGATGTTGTTGTTGAACATGTGCTCTGCGGTGTCGATCAGTTCGTCGTAGACGTACCGCAGCGGGTTGCCGTCCGTGGCATGCCACCGGCTCCAGGCGTCGCGGACCTCCCGGATGGCCTCCTCGATGGTCTCCCGGGTCTCGCGGAGCTCGTCGCCGAACACGGACTTGCCGGCCGAAGTGGTCGCGAACTGCTTGGCGTAGGAGGTGTAGATGCGATTGAGGCCGGCGATGAGGTCGTGGAAGACGCCGGCAGCCTGGCCCTTCCACTCCATCGTCTCCTTGCCGAGACTGCTCCCCCAGGTGTCGAAGTCCTTCTTGCGGCCGGCGAAGAACGTGGCCAGCCTGTCGAAGGAGTCGGCGACGTCGTTCAGGCTCTGCAGCTTCACGGAGTCCGCGTAGGGGACGGTGGCGGAGTCGTTGTGACCCATGCGGAAGCTGTCGCCCGCGAGGACCTTGTTGAGCGCCGCGCCCGAGCCGGTGACGTACTGCGCGACCGGCCGATTGTCCCAGGTGGTGGACGACTGGTCGCCGATCTTGAGGTCGGAACTGAACTCGCTGCCGTTCTGGTAACCCGCTGCGTCCGGCGCGTCCGTCGTCGAACGACGGCCGAGCAGCGTGATGCGCGCCCGCTTCATCGTCACCTTCTGACCGGGCGCCGAACCACCGGAGTAGAAGGGGATGACGACGTCGGTGTTCTCCTGGCGGAACCACGGGTTGCTGCTCTTCGCGTACAGCTCGCTGAGGTCGTCCACCGAGCGCGAGGTGGTCCACATGTCCGAGGAGCCGCCGGAGATCTCGACGCGCATCATGGGGATGTCGCTGTTCCCCTTGAGGTCGTCGAACACCTCGCTGAGGTTCGGCATCACATAGCCGGTCATGGTGTGGACGAAGCGGCGGTAGGCGTCGTCCTGGTCCGCCATCCCGTTGCTGTTGCTGCCCCCGCCATCCGTCGACTCGTTCTCGTCCGAGGAGTCGTCGCTCGACGAGTTGCTGTCGTCCTGATCTGGCACGAGGGGCTCCGCGAGGGGTTGGGGCAGCGGTCAGTCGGAAGAATCGGACGACGTGTAGTTGCCGGTCAGCTCGGTCTCGACCTCGACGAAGACGTCCAGCATGGCCTGTCCGTCGATGTCCTCCAGGCTTGCGCCCTGTTCCTCCAGCAGCTCGTCGATGGTCGTTTCCAGGTTCGTCATGATCTGCTCGAACAGCGCCACCTGGTCGTCGAGAATGCCGTCCAGCGCGCCGGCGACGGTCTTGATGTTGTCGTTCACCGCCGCGCCGGGCCCGCTGCCCGACACCATCCGGCCCAGGGCGAGCGGCCGCTGGCGGTCGTTCATGTCGCTGTCGTCCAGGGACTCGCGGCCGGAGAGCTGCCGCATCGAGTACGCGCCGTCGCCTTTCCGGATCTTCTCGATGGCCTTGCGGACGGCGTCCACCTCGTTCTCACGGAAGCGACGCAGACCGTCCTTGTTCATCTCGAGGGTTCCGGCGCCCTCGCCGGAGTCGTCGGTGCTCACGACGAGTTCTCCTTCTCTGCCCGGTCAGCCGGTCGGTCGGGGTGGGTCAGCGGCCGATCTTGAGCTCGCCCCAGGTCTGGGCGAGGGAGGTCTCCCGGCGGCGGTATCCGCTCCGCACGCCCTCCAGGACCTGGGCGTCCTTCTCCAGGAGGTTGTCCATCGCCTCCATGGCCCGGTTCCAGGCCGCCTGCTTCTGGGTGTACATCGCGCTGGCGTCACCCACCCAGCTGTTGCGGAGCGGGCCGAGGCCCTGCTCCATCGACGCCATCATCGCGCGTATGTCGCGGGTCTCCATGCGGAGTCTGTCCACGACGTCGTCGACGCCCTTGTAGTCCATGAAGATCGTGCCGTCGTCGAACTGGCTCATGATGCGTTTCCTCTTCCAGGGGTGGGGCGGCGGGAGGGTCGTGCGGGGGGCAGGTCCGGGGCCGGCTCAGCCGGAGAGCGTGTCGAACACCGAGGAGGAGGTACGGCTCATCATCGAGACCTCTTCACGCGACGTCACCTGTTCGGCGTTGTACTCGCCGAGGGTCTGCTCCAGCGTGTTCTTCATGTTCAGCAGGTTGCTCTGGATGATCCCCGCCTGCTGCGCCCACTGCTCGACGAGCCGCGAGGCCTCCAGGCCGTCGCTGCCCTGGTAGGACTTCTGCAGGTCGCGATTGCTTTCGCCCACCCGCATGAGGCAGTGGTCGATCTCGCTGATCGCCGTGCTCAGCGTCTGGATACCGCTGTTGGTCGCTGACTGCTCTGAGGCAGTCATCTCCTGGGACATGGCAAGACCTCCGGTATGCGGCGCGGCCTGAGCGCTCCTCGGCCGCGTCCGGTCTGGGTGAGGGGGCGCCCGCGCCGGCCTGACGGTCCATTGCCCGAAGGGTCGGGAGGGTGCCGCCGATCAGGCTAAGGGCAACCGGGCGCCCGCCCGGCGCGCGATGTTGTCGTCAGCTTGTCTCCTTGTTGCCGACCCCACCGGCACCGGCCGGGCCCGCCGGCGGGCCGGACGCGTCCACCGTGCCCTCGCCACCGTCCCCGCCCTGCTCAACGACGGTCTCCTCCCGCTGCTCGCCCACGACGGAGCCGTCGTCCGCCTCGCAGAACGGCTCGGTCAACGTGACGCGTCCCTCACGGGCGTCCAGCTCCGACAGATCGGGCCCCGAGGGGACCATCGCCAGCAGCGGGGCCGGGAGTTCACCCGGGGTGGCACTGCCGTAGCCGAGCGCGGCGGCCGCCTCGTTGCCGTCGACCCGGTGCTTCACCCCGGCCTCCGTCACCAGGTACAGCGAGGGGCCGATCCGCCCGCCGCCGGCGCCGACCGCCCGCACCAGCGTCCCGCCGCCCGGCGGCACCACCAGCGCGTCCACCGGCGAGCACGCGGGCGCCGCCAGCTCCGAGGAGAGCTGCGCGGGCGTGCCCAGCAGCCCGTTCGGCATCACCGAGACGGAGATCCTGCTGCCGTCGCCCTCGGGGACGATGCTGGCGCACAGCGACTCCTCCTCGAAGACCGGGACCGCGGTCGGCGGTGCCTGCGGCAGCCGCGCGCCGGTCGCCGTGCCGTCCCCCGACGCCAGGTCCCGGACCGCCTGCGACGTCAGCGGCAGCGCCTGCGGGGCCGCCCCGTCGTAGGCGCCCTCGCGGATGCGCTGATCACCGAGGATCAGCGCCACCTCCGTCGCGGTCACCGGCACGAGGGCTTCGGTGTGCAGCTGGTAGTAGCGCGACTCGCCGCCCGTCACCGCCTGCTCGAAGACCTGACCCACGACGCCCACCCCGCCCGGGCCGGCGTCGCCGAGTCCCGGCACCGGCGGCGGCGTCAGATCCGGCCCGACCGGCAGCGAGTTGAGGAACGACGCGGAGACCGCCACCGGCGCCTGCGCGGTGTAGCCGAGCGACTCCCGTGCCCCCGAGTCGCTGTCCAGCCGCAGCCGGATGCCCTGCCAGACGAGGTACTCCTCGTCGTCCGGGCCCACCACCAGCGCGCCCTCCCCGGCACCGACACCGTCCCCCTCGGCGTCGCCACCCACGACCAGTGTCGTGAACGTCGCCCCCTCCTCGTCCGCCGCCGGCCCGGCCGCGGCACAGACCAGCCAGCGCGTCTGCGTGGCGTCCTCGACCTGCGGCAACTGGTCGGGCGCGCCCGGTATGCCCACCGGGGTGCCGCGCGGGGTGTCCCGCAGCGAGTTGGTGCCGACGGTCGTCGTGCCGATCTCCGCGCCGGAGAGCAGCCGTGCCGAGGCGTAGTTGCGCACCGGCCGCAGCTCGTCGCCCAGGTACAGGTAGCGGGCCCCGGTGTCCTTGTCGACCACCAGGTCGCCGGAGGTCTGCCAGGAGGTCTTCTTGCCGGGGCTGAACATGCCCAGGACGAACGCCCCGGCGGTGATGATGACCGCGATCACCACCCCCCACAGGATGCCGCGGTTGGTCCGCGCCTGCGGGCTCTCCGGGGCGTCGGGGTCGGACCGCAGCATCGCGGAGGTCAACCGGCTCATGAGGAACATGTGGGCCTGGACCTGGTCCCTCTTGGTCTGCATAGCCGTTCCCCTCAGCCGTTGATGGCGCGCAGCGCGCCGTAGACGCCCAGGACCCACAGGGTCAGCGGCAGCATGCTGATGGCCGCCGCCGACTGCAACAGCTCACCGGCACGGCCCCAGTAGGGCACCAGCCGCCGGCCGGGCACCGTCCAGGAGGCGATCGCCAGCGCGGCCGCCACCGCCAGCAGCCCCGCGGTCAGCAGCAGCCGCCCCGACGGCGAGGTGGTCGTCGCCAGCCCGAACGCCAGCAGACCGGCGCCCAGCAACCCCGGTGTCACCACCGACAGCCGCTGCAGAGTGTTGCCCAACGCCCGTGCGTGCAGCAGCAGAAGCAGCGACAGCGCCACCATCATCAGCACCTGGGCCAGCGTCGGCCGCAGCGCCAGCCCGAACAGGCACGCGCTGCACAGCACGGCGATCGCCCCGTACAGCCCGGTCATCCAGCCGTCCGCCAGCACCGTCCGCCGCTCGACCTTCGACGGCGAGTGCGGGGTGATGCCCTCCTGCAACTGCTTGGCGTTGGTCGGCAGCGGCGGCATCTTCAGCCCCGACAACCGGAACGACAACGACGGGACCAGCGCCCCGCAGATCACCGAGATCAGCGCCAGCACCGCCGCGACCTCGCCCACCGCCAGGTCGGTGGTCATCATCAGCGCGCCGCCGATCGCCGCGCCCGTCGCCACCACTGCCATCCCCAGGAACAGCGAGGCGAACGCGGCCACGGACGCCACCGCCAGCATCGCGGCGCCCAGCGCCGCCGCGCCGAAGGCCAGCGCCCGGGCGCCCAGCACCTCCGCGTGGTACTCACCGCCCAACTCCCCGCCGGGCAGCAGCCAGCCGGCCAGCCCGATGTACGCCACCGCGGCGACACCGAGCGCGGCGCCGGCGCCCGCGTCTCCCACGGCACGGCTGGCCGCCGCCGCGCCCCCGAGCAGCGCCAGCCCCACCACGCCGGCCGCCAGGGCGTTGACGCCGTCGGCCGGCGGGTGCAGCAGGACACCGAGGCCGCCCGCCAGCGTGATCAGCAGCATGCCGACCAGCAGCCGGCGCGCGGCCTCCGCCGTCCAGCCGAAGGGCTGGTCCTCCATCGTGTCGGCGACCCCGTCGACCAGGTCGTCCAGCACCACCTCCGGCAGGGCGTCCGAGCGGGGCCGCAGGTGCAGCGCCTCCCCGTCGAGCACCCCCAGCGACTCCAGCGAGCGCTCCTCGGGGAGCGGCGGCCCACCCAGGCGCTGGAGCACCCAACCACCGTGCTCCAGACCGTTCTCGGCGACCGTCTCCCCGGCGTGCTCGACGACCGTGTGGAGCAGGTCGGCGACCGGCACGTCCGCCGGAACGGCGAGATCGATGATGCGCTCGGGGGTCCGTACGGTGACACGGCACAGACTCGGTGCTACGGAATCAGTCATCAGCACACTCAGGCTTCTCGGCGGGAACGTGGGGGTTCCGCTCGTCGGTGAACCGGGCAGCTCGGGGGCGGCGACCGGCCCGCGCTGCGGTGCGCGGGCCGGGCGCCGTGCGGGACACTTCGGCACGGGTGGCCGAAGCTCCTCGGCGATAGGGGGACTTACGTTCCCCCTCGTCTCCCTGGATCGTAGACTCATGCCGTCCGGCACGGGATCGCGCTCCCCCGTGGCGGGCACCGCGCGGCGCCGTCGGTCCTCGCGGCGTCCCCGCACGCCCACGGTCGCCCCGCGCCCGTAGCGACGTCCCCGTCCCGTGCCCCGCCCGGGACCGTCCTCCCCGCACGCGGGTGGACCACGTACCGAGGAGAGCGCCTGTGACCACCGTCCTCTTCCGCCGTCCGGCGCGCCGCCGGGGCCCGGACATGCCCGAGGGTGAGCTGACCCTCCAGGAGCCGCCGACGCTCCCCGAGGTCTCCAACGACAGTTCCCAGGTGTGGAACTACCTGCCGATGGCCCTGATGTCGGTGTCGATGATGCTGGTCTTCATCCGGCCCCCCGGCGGCCAGCGCGGCGACAACTTCATCTACCTCATGCTCGGCATGATGGTGGTGTCGGTCTCGGTGATGCTGCTGGGCAACGTGTTCCGCAAGAACGCCGAACGCAAGTCGAAGCTCAAGGGCGAACGCCGCGACTACCTGCGGTACCTGCGCAAGACCCGCCGCAAGGTCCGCAAGGCCGTCGCCGAGCAGCAGCGCGCGCTCGCCTGGCGCCACCCCGACCCCGCCGGGCTCGCCTCGCTGGCCGGCACGACCCGGATGTGGGAACGACGCCCCGAGGACGACGACTTCGCCGAGATCCGGGTCGCCGTCGGTGACCAGAAGCTCGGCCTGCGCCTGGCACCGGAGTCGGCGAAGCCGGTCGAGGACCTGGAGCCGCTGAGCGCCCACGCGCTGCGCGGCCTCATCAAGGCGTACGCCACCGTCCCCGCCCAGCCGATCGCCGTCTACCTCCGCGCCTGGTCCAAGGTGCTGTTCCGCGGCGACACCGACCGCGCCCGCGACCTGACGCGCGCGCTGCTCGCCCAACTGGTCACCGTGCACTCGCCGGACGACCTGTGGGTCGTGGTCTGCACCGCGGAGGACCGCGCCGCGGACTGGGACTGGGTCAAATGGCTCCCGCACGCCCAGCACCGCAGCCGCACCGACGGCGCCGGCCCCGTCCGCATGGTCTGCTCGACCGTCAACGACCTCGACGACCTGCTCGGCCCGGAGTTCGCCGAGCGCACCACGTTCGCCGGCGACGCGGTCCCCAGCCGCGAGGAGCCCTACGTCGTCCTCGTCCTGGACGGCGCGATCGTCCCCGAGGGGCACCGCGCGCAGGGGCCCGGCTTCCGCAACGCCGTCGTGGTGGACGTCGACTCCGCGCTCACCTGGCGTCCCGGCCGCTCCACCCTCCGACTGGACCTGGCCGAACCGGAACTGCGGCTGGTCCGCACCGACCGGGACCGCAAGGAGCAGTTCACTGAGCTCGGCCACCCCGACGCCATGACTGTCGCCGCGGCGAGCGGGCTCGCCCGCCGACTGGCCCCGCACCGGCTGTCGATGACGCGCGACACCGGCAACGAGGTCCTGGAGGGCGACACCGAGCTGACGACCCTGGTCGGCATACCCGACCTCTACCGGCACGAGCCGCACACGCTGTGGGAGTCCCGCACCGTCGGCCAGCGGCTGCGGGTGCCCATCGCGGTCGACACCGCGGGCCTGCCGGTGGAACTGGACATCAAGGAGTCCGCGCAGGGCGGCACCGGCCCCCACGGCATGCTGATCGGCGCCACCGGCTCCGGCAAGAGCGAACTGCTGCGCACCCTGGTCCTCGGACTGGCGCTGACCAACTCCTCCGAGACGCTGAACTTCGTCCTCGTCGACTTCAAGGGCGGCGCGACCTTCCTCGGCCTCGACACCCTGCCGCACACCTCGGCCGTCATCACCAACCTCGCGGACGAGACCGAGCTGGTCGCCCGCATGTACGACGCACTCCACGGCGAACTGATCCGCCGCCAGGAGCTGCTGCGCGCCGCCGGAAACTACACCTCCGCGCTCGACTACGAGAAGGCCCGCGCCGGCGGTGTGCCGCTCGCCCCGCTGCCGAGTCTCTTCGTCGTCGTCGACGAGTTCAGCGAACTGCTCTCCGCACACCGGGAGTTCCTGGAGCTGTTCGTGATGATCGGCCGGCTGGGCCGCAGCCTCGGCGTCCACCTGCTGCTGGCCTCGCAGCGGCTGGACGAGGGCCGCATGCACCAACTGGAGGGCCACCTCTCCTACCGCATCGGCCTGCGGACCTTCTCCGCGATGGAGAGCCGCGGCGTCCTCGGTGTGCCCGACGCCTACAACCTGCCCGCGCAGCCGGGCGCCGGCTTCCTCAAGAGCGGCGTCGAGTCGCTGACGCGCTTCCGCGCCGCCTACGTCTCCGGCCCCTACGCCCGCCGCAGCGGCTCCGCGCACCGCGCCCGCGTCGCCGCCCAGGTGGTGCCGTGGACGGCGCAGTGGACCGCCCCGCGCCACGAGCCCCAGCCCGACATGCTGCGGAAGAAGACCGAGGAGGACGAGCCGGCGCTGCCGCTGCTCGACGTGGCCGTCAGCCGGATGCTCGACGCCGGACCGCCCGCACACCAGGTGTGGCTGCCGCCGCTGCGCGAACCCGACACCCTCGACACGCTGCTGGGCGCACCGCAGCCCGTCCCGGGCCGCGGCCTGCAGTCCCCGGGCGGACGCAACCTGCGGGTGCCGGTGGGCATCGTCGACCGGCCCTTCGACCAGCGCCGCGACGAACTCGTCGTGGACCTCTCCGGCGCCGGCGGCCACCTCGCCATCGCCGGCGGCCCGCAGAGCGGCAAGTCCACCCTGGTGCGCACCCTGCTGTGCGCGCTGGCACTCACCCACACCCCGCGCGAAGTCCAGTTCTACTGCCTCGACTTCGGCGGCGGCAGTCTCTCCGGCCTGCGCGACCTGCCGCACACCGCCGGCGTCGCCGCCCGCATGGACAGCGAACGCGTCGGCCGCGTGGTGGCCGAGGTGACGGCACTGCTCACCCAGCGCGAGCAGTTCTTCCTCACCCACGGCATCGACTCCATGGCGTCGTACCGTCGCCGCCGCGCCGCCGGGGAGTTCCCCGAGGAGGCCCACGGCGACGCGTTCCTGGTGGTCGACGGCTGGTCCACGCTCCGCCAGGAGTTCGACGCCCACGTCCCCACGCTCGGCGCCATCGCCGCACGCGGGCTCAACTACGGCATCCACCTGGTGACCACCACCGCACGCTGGGTCGAACTGTCGGCGGCCGTCCGCGACCAGTCCGGCACCCACCTGGAGCTGCGGATGGGCGACCCGATGGACTCCAACATCGACGTCCGCAAGGCGGCGGGCGTGCCCCGCGTCGCCGGACGCGGCCTGACCCACGAGTCGAAGCTGCACTACCTCGCGGCGCTGCCCCGCATCGACGGCCGCAGCAGCGGCGACGACCTCAGCGAAGGCGTCGCCGACCTGGTGGCCCGGGTGCGCGAGCACCACACCGGCCCGTCGGCGCCGCCGGTGCGCATGCTGCCCACCATGTTCCACGCCGCCGACCTCCCCGCCCCCGACGAGGGGCTCCGCGTCCCCCTGGGGGTCGAGGAGGAGAAGATGGGCACCTTCTGGCACGACTTCGCCACCACCCCGCACCTGGTGGTCGTCGGCGACACCGAGAGCGGCAAGACCAACCTGCTGCGGCTCGTCGCCCGCGGCATCACCCAGCGGTTCACGCCCGCCGAGGCCCGCATCATGGTCGTCGACTACCGCCGCACGCTGGTGGAGGCCGTCCCCGAGGAGTACCGCCTGGGCCACGCCGTGTCGATGGACGGCCTCAAGGAACTCGTCGACGGCGCGGGCCGCGCGGTCCAGAACCGCGTCCCCGGCCCGGAGATCTCACCGTCCCAGATGCGGCGCTGCGACTGGTGGAAGGGCCCGCGGCTCTTCGTGCTGGTCGACGACTACGACATGGTCTCCTCGGGCAGCGCCCTCCATCAGCCGTTCGCACCGCTGATGGACCACCTGACGCTCGGCTACGAGGTCGGCCTGCACATCGTCACCACCCGCGGGGCGGCCGGCGCGGGCCGCGGCCTCAACGACCCGCTGCTGCGGCGGATGCTGGAGGCCAACAGCCCGACCGTCCTGCTGTCCTGCCCGCCCACCGAGGGCTACGTCCTCGGCAACGTCAAGGGCCGCCACCTGATCCCCGGGCGCGGCATCAACATCACCCGGCGGAAGCAGACCCCGGTCCACACCGCTCTGCTCGACGAGGCCGGCCCGGACGGGCCGCCCGCGGGGGCGCGGCCGTGAGCCGCCCTGCGACCGAGCGGGCCGCCCCCGGGCGGCCCACCGCCTCAGCCGTGGCGGCCGCCGCCGGAC
>NZ_JAAVJC010000110.1 GCF_012033785.1 Streptomyces bohaiensis | reverse complement strand
CTCGGAACGACCCCCCGTGGCGGCCGCACCGCGGATCGTGTCTCCCGCCGCCCCGTGCGTGCCGTCCGCTGCCCCGCGGTTGCGCGGCGAGGCGGCCCCCGGGGCCTCGTGCCGGCCGAGACCGTGGTGGGGCCTGCGATGGGGCGCCCGTCCGGCGACTGCGGCGTCCAACGCGGCGAGGACCGCGACCAGCCCTCGTCCGCCCGCGTCCACGACACCGGCGGCGGCCAGTACCCGTAGTTGGTCGGGTGTCGCCGCCAGTGCATCCCGGGCGGCCGCGTGCGCGGCGGCAGTGACGTCCGCGAGCGCGGCGGGCGGGGCGCCGTCGGCTGCCTTCTCCGCAGCCTCGGCTGCCGCTGCGGCCACCGTCAGGATGGTGCCCTCCACTGGACGTGCGACAGCCAGGTAGGCGGCGTCAGCGGCGGCCCGCAGGGCACGGGCCAGATCCACCGGGCCGACGGGACCGTCGACGTCGGCGAGTACCTGCCCGAGGCCTCGCAGCAGTTCGGCGAGGATGGTGCCCGAGTTCCCGTGGGCGCCGATCAGCGCCCCGTGGGCCATCGCGCGGGCAGCCTCCGCGAGCGTCGGGTCGCCGCCGGCTGCCGCTTCGACGGCCTGACTCGCGGACTCGACCGTCAGGTAGAGGTTGGTTCCCGTGTCGCCGTCCGCGACGGGGTAGACGTTGATCGCGTCGATCGACTCGCGTGCCTGCCCCAGGTCCTCGAGGGCGAACCGGCACCAGCGGCGCAACGCCACGGCGTCCAGCGGTCGGGGCACGTTTCGGACCTCCTGAGGGGGCGGCGTGGACGTTCGCACCCTATGTCGCGGCACGTCCGCAGCGGTGCGGGAGCCGCCGCACGCCAGGCCGGTTTTCACGCCCGGGAGACTCCGGGGTATGCTGCTCCGGTTGCCTGATGTCAGTCAGGCCGACTTCCTGGCGTCGAAGCGTCGGGCCTCAGGGTCCGCGCAGTCGATCACGCCGGGCCCAAGCGTACGTCTTCCGTCACCCCGCAGTGCGGGGATGACCCGTCTTTGGAGTGACCCGTGGCTGCCAACTGCGACGTCTGCGGCAAGGGGCCGGGCTTCGGCAACAGCATTTCCCACTCGCACCGCCGCACCCCCCGCCGTTGGAACCCCAACATTCAGCGGGTGCGTGCGAAGGTGAACGGGACGCCGAAGCGCCTCAACGCCTGCACCTCGTGCATCAAGGCCGGCAAGGTCTCGCGCTGACCCGGTGATTCTCCGCTGCGGCGGGGAACGGGTCCGGCGCAGCCTGCGGCTGTCAGGCCGGTCCGCCTCTGGCGGACCGGCCTTTCGTATGCCCGCGGACAGCCGTTGACGCGCGTGCGGGGAGGGCGAGACGGCAGCGCCCGGGTGCGGGCAAGGGAACCGCGCACGGAGCAAGGGGCGCGACGGACGACTCGCTCCGCGGTACTCCCCAGCGGAACGCCGCGCGCGTTGCCGGCAGGTGGCTCACGGCGCCCCGAACGGGGACAGGGCACGGGGCCGCCGGGCAACCCCCTGAGAGCGGGTGTGAGACCCCAGGCCGGGCCCGCGACGCCGGCTTCAACCGACTGCCGCGTCCTCGGGAACACCCGAAGCCCCCCCCGGTACGAGGGCGCCCCGCCCCGTGCAGCTGACCGCACCCGACGCCGCGAGCCGATCCGACGCGGGGTATTCCACACCCCCTGAGGCGAGGCGGAAACAACCGCCCCGATCTCAGCCGAGCACGGCGGCCCCGTCCCCACCGCCGCGCAGCCGGTGCCCGTGGTCCACCGGGCCGATCCCGGAGCCGAGAGCGAACCCGGCACTGATCGCACCCGTCACGTAGTCCTTCGCGGCAGCGACCGCGTCCGGCACGGTGCGGTCGGCGGCGAGCCCGGCCGCGATGGCCGAGGCCAGCGTGCAGCCGGTGCCGTGAGTGTGGCTGTTGTCCAACCGCGGGGCCCGGAGCCAGTGCTCGGTGATCCCGTCGGTCAGCAGGTCCAGGGCGTCACCGGGCAGGTGGCCGCCCTTGATCAGCGCCCACTGCGGCCCGAGGGCCAGGATCGCGGCGGCAGCGGTGCGCAGCCCCGACTCGTCGGTCACCGTGACGCCCGTGAGCTGCGTCACCTCGTCGAGGTTGGGCGTGGCGACGGTGGCGACCGGCAGCAGCCGGTGCCGGACGGCGTCGAGCGCGTCATGGGCGAGGAGCGCGTCACCGTGCTTGGAGACGCCGACCGGGTCGACGACGACCGGGACGTCGAGGGGGCGCAGCAGTCCCGCGACGGCCTCGACGAGCTCGGCGGAGGCGAGCATGCCGGTCTTCACCGCCTGGACCCCGATGTCGTCCACGACTGCTCGGAACTGGGCGATGACGGCAGTCGCAGGAAGCGGCCAGGCGCCGTGGACGCCCAGGGAGTTCTGCGCGGTGACGGCGGTGATGACGCTCATGCCGTGGGTTCCCAGCGCGAGCATGGTCTTCAGGTCGGCCTGGATGCCGGCTCCGCCACCGGAGTCCGAGCCGGCGACCGTCAGGACGCGGGGCGGGGCGGAACGGGGCGTCATCAGGCACCGTCCACGGTGACGGGACTGCCGGCGTCCCCGAAGTGGTCCCAGCCGCCGGCCGTGTCCCACGCGGCGTCGTCCACCGTGACCCGCGGCAGCGCCGACGGGTGCCTCACCTCACCGATGCGCCGCCACCGCGCCGGCAGCTTGGTGTCGGCCGGGAACGTGGCGACCAGCGCGTGGTCCTCTCCCCCGGTCAGCACCCATTGGAGCGGGTCGACGCCGACCGCGCTGCCGATGTCGCTCATCTGTGCCGGGACGTCCAGGTCCCCGGAGCGGATGTTGATGCGCACTTTGCTGGCCTGGGCGATGTGGCCGAGGTCGGCCAGCAGGCCGTCGCTGACGTCCGTCATGGCGGTGGCGCCGAGTTCGGCCGCGAGCGGCCCCGCCGGGTAGGGGGGTTCGGGGCGCCGGTGCGCCTCGACGAAGGCACGCGGCGAACGGAAACCGCGGGAGAGGACGGCGTTACCGGCTGCCGACCAACCGAGCCATCCGGTCACGGCCACGACGTCCCCGGGGCGCGCCCCGGTCCGGGTGACGGGCTCTCTGTTGCGGAGGTCCCCCAGTGCGGTGATCGAGACCGTGATGAGCTCGCCGCGGACGACGTCCCCACCGGCGACGCCGGCCCCGGCGACACCGCACTCGTCGCGGATACCGTCCATGAGCTCGACCGGCCAGGTGGCCGCCAGGTCGGCGGGGACGACCAGGCCCAGCAGCACCGCGGTGGGGACGGCACCCATGGCCGCGATGTCCGCCAGGTTCTGCGCGGCGCCCTTCCGACCGACGTCGTACGCGGTGGACCAGTCCCGGCGGAAGTGCCGCCCCTCGAGGAGGATGTCGGTGGTCGCGACGACACGGCGGTCGGGGGCCGCCACGACCGCAGCGTCGTCGCCGGGGCCGAGTCGCACGGCCGGCGCGGTGGTGATCCGGGAGGTCAGTTCCCTGATCAGACCGAACTCCCCGAGTTCGCCCACGGTGCCCCTCACTCAGCTCTCCTCATGTCGTGTCCCGCGAACGCGCGTCAACCCGCTGCGATCGGCGTCCGGCCCTGTCCCGGCGGCAGGCGGTGACGCGCTACGGTAGCGCCCCCGTTCCTCGAAGCCGCCCAGGAGGACCCGTGGTACAGGCCTACATTCTGATTCAGACCGAGGTGGGCAAGGCGTCCACCGTGGCCGATGTCGTCTCCAGGATCAACGGGGTGGTGCACGCCGACGACGTCACCGGCCCGTACGACGTGATCGTGCGGGCCGAGGCTCCCAGTGTGGACGAGCTGGGGCACCTGGTGGTCGCCCGAGTGCAGCGTGTGCCGGGGATCACCCGCACGCTGACCTGCCCCGTAGTGCACCTCTAGCCCCTCGTATGATCGCCCGGTGACCTCTACCGTACGCCGCCGCCCGCCGTGGACACCCGCCCTGTCGGTCCCGGTCGCCATGCTTGTCACGGCGTGCGGTGGGTCGGGAGAACTCTCCGTGGAGGAGCCCCGGCCGGACGGTGACGCGGCAGCGGTCTGCGAGACGGTGATCGACGCGCTGCCGGCAGCGGTCGAGGGCAGGGACGCTCGGGACCTGGCGGGGCCGGCGCGGTTCACCGCCGCGTGGGGCGATCCGGCGATCGTGCTGCGGTGCGGCGTGGAGCGACCCGCGCTGCTGACGCCCGGGAGCGAGAGCTACCGCCCCACGGCGGACGCCGTCATGGTCAACGACGTCTCCTGGCTCGTCGAGGAGCGCGACGGCGGGCACCGGTTCACGACGACGGAGCGCACCCTGTTCGTCGAGGTCGAGGTCCCGACGACCTACGCTCCCGAGGTCAACGTCCTGGTGGACGTGGCGGAGGCGCTGCACGAGCACCTTCCCTACGACCCGCTGTGGGAGGACTACTACGAGGACGCGGGGCGGTCGGCGGGCGGTGCGGACGCCGGCGACGGGTCCGCGGAACACGACCACTAGTCCCACCCCGTGCGCTGTCCCCGTCGACGCACGGGGCCGCCGCACGGGGCGGTGACCGAGTCCCTCGGGGACGCCCCGCGGGGCGTCCCGGACGATCGCGCCGACGGGGACGTCGGGCAGGTCACGCTCTGCGTGACCTGCCCCTCCCGCAGCAGGGCGTGGGGCGGGGCCGGAGCCCCGCGGTCAGCGCAGGCCCGCGGCGCGGTCCAGCGCCGTGGTGAGAAGGTGGTCGACGAGCTGCTCGTAGCTCAGACCGCTCTGCTCCCACATCCGGGGGAACATCGAGATCGGCGTGAACCCCGGCATCGTGTTGACCTCGTTGATGACCAGGGAGCCGTCCTCCTGCAGGAAGAAGTCGGCCCGCGCGAGCCCTTCGCAGGACAGCGCGTCGAAGGCGCGGACCGCGAGTTCCTGGACGCGCGCCGTCTCCTCCTCCGACAGCGGAGCGGGGACGATGCCCTCGGCCGAGTCGATGTACTTCGCCTCGAAGTCGTAGAAGTCGTAGCCGGAGACCGGGGGGATCTCGGCTGGAGCGCTGGCGCGCGGGCCGTCTGCGAACTCCAGGACGCCGCACTCGATCTCACGGCCCCGCAGCAGCGTCTCCACGATCACCTTGGGGTCGTGGCGCTGTGCTTCCTCGATCGCCGCGTCCAGGTCTCCGGGGCCTTCGACCTTGCTGATGCCCATGGAGGAGCCGGCACGGGCCGGCTTCACGAACAGCGGCCAGCCGTAACGTTCCGCCAGACCGAGCACCCGTTCGCGAGCAGCCTCGGGGTCCCGCCGCAGCTCCGCCGGACGGAGCACCTCGTAGGGACCGACGGGGAGGCCGAAGGAGGTGAAGACCCGCTTCATGTACTCCTTGTCCATGCCGACCGCGGAGGAGAGCACGCCGCACCCCACATACGGCACGCCGGAGAGCTCGAGCAGACCCTGCAGGGTCCCGTCCTCGCCGTACGGGCCGTGGAGGACCGGGAACACGACGTCGACCTCGCCGAGCGCCTTCGGCACGGCGCCCGGCTCCGTGTAGATGACCTCGCGCCCGCCCGCGTCCATCGGCAGCAGCACGGAACCGGGCTCGGAATCGGTGAGGTGGGCCACCGCGGGCAGTCGGCGGTCAGTGATCGCCATCCGGTCCGGGTCGTCGACCGTCAGGGCCCAGCGTCCGTCCGCGGTGATCCCGACGGGCAACACTTCGTAGCGCTCGCGGTCGATGGACCGCAGCACTGCGCCGGCCGTGACCACCGAGATGGCGTGCTCGGAGCTGCGACCGCCGAAGACGACGGCGACACGCGGCTTGGGGCTCTGGGAGGAGTGCTGGCTGCTCATATCGGTTCGAGATTACCTAACGGCGCGAGGGGCGGTAAGACGCCTCACCGTACTCGGCCTTGGGCACGCGGCCCGTGACCTGTCCGGGGTAAGGGAGGCCGCCGGACGGGCGAGGTGTCGTCCCGCCCGCGGGACGGGACCCGGATCGCCCTGCGGCCGTGGCGGCCGGCGCGGCCCTCCGGTGGGGCGGCCGGCCTGTCTCACGCGCCTTCGGCCTTGGCCGAGCGCGCCATGAGCTCCTGCAGGGCCACCTTGGGCGAGGTTCCGTGGTGGACGATGTTGACCACGGTCTCGGTGATGGGCATCTCCACACCGTTGCGTCGGGCGAGGTCCAGCACCGACCGGCACGATTTGACGCCTTCGGCCGTCTGCCGGGTCGCCGCCCGGGCCTCCTCGAGCGTCATGCCGCGCCCCAGGCTCGTGCCGAAGGTGTTGTTGCGGGAGAGCGGGGACGAGCAGGTGGCGACGAGGTCGCCCATCCCCGCCAGCCCGGCGAACGTGGTGGGATCGGCACCCATCGCCAGCCCGAGCCTGCTGGTCTCCGCGAGCCCGCGCGTGATCAGCGAGGCCTTTGTGTTGTCGCCCAGCCCCATGCCGTTGGCGATGCCGACGGCGAGGCCGATGACGTTCTTGACGGCACCGCCCAGCTCGCAGCCGATGACGTCGGTGTTGGTGTACGGCCGGAAGTACGGAGTGTGGCAGGCGTGTTGGAGGCGGCGTGCCACTTCCTGGTCCACGCAGGCGGCCACGGCCGCAGCGGGCTGCCGCGCGGCCACCTCCCGGGCGAGGTTGGGGCCGGTGAGCACCGCGACGCGGGCGGCCGGCACCTCGGCGACCTCCTGCACCACCTCGCTCATGCGCTTGGCGGTGCCGAGCTCGACGCCCTTCATCAGGGAGACCAGGACGGCGTCCTCGGCGAGGAGGGGGCCCCATGCGGCAAGGTTCTGCCGCAGGGTCTGCGACGGGACGGACAGCACGGCGAACTCCGCCCCGTCGAGCGCCTCGGCGGGGTCGGTGGTGGCCCGTACCCCCTCCGGGAGCACCACGCCGGGCAGGTACTCGGGGTTGGTCCGGGTGGCGTTCAGCGCCTCGGCGATCTCCGGTCGACGCGCGCACAGCATGACCTCGCACCCGGCGTCGGCGAGCACCATGGCGAAGGCCGTGCCCCAGGAGCCGGTGCCCAGGACGGCGACACGACGGTTCACTCCCCCGCCTCCCGCGGCCGGGCGGCGGGCGGGTTCGCACCACTGACGGCGTCGGCACGCACGGGGCGCTCCGTACGCGGCTCCGCGCGCGGCGGCAGCGCCCCGGCGATGGTGCCCGGGGCGAGGGCGTCGTCCGCGTCGCGGCGCCGTTCGTAGCGCCGGGCGGGCGGCGTCTCGGCCCGGACCTCCGCAAGGAGCCCGGTGATCGCCGCCATGATGCGCTCCGTGGCCTCGCCCAGGACCTCGGTGGTCGGTTCCCTGTCGTAGAGGTCGCTCAGCTCCACAGGAGGCCCGGCGACGACGGTCAGGGTCTTGCGCGGGAAGAGGCGCACCCGCTTGTGGCGCGCGTAGGGCGGTACCGCGGCATGGGCGCCCCACTGGGCCACCGGGATCACCGGCGCGTGGGTGAGCAGGGCCACCCGGGCGGCCCCCGTCTTGCCCTCCATCGGCCACAGGTCCGGGTCACGCGTCAGGGTGCCCTCGGGGTAGAACGCCACGCACTCGCCGGCGTGGACCGCCGCGACGGCCGCCTTGAACGCCCCGGCCGCGTCGGCCGTCTCCCGGTAGACGGGGATCTGGCCGGTTCGCCGCATCATCATGCCCACGAATCCGGAGCGGAACAGCCCCACCTTCGCGAGGAAGCGCGGCACACGCCCGGTGTTGTACTGGAAGTGGGCGTAGGAAAGCGGGTCCAGATAGGAGTTGTGATTGACGGCTGTGAGGAATCCGCCGTCCTCGGGAACATTCTCCATTCCGCGCCAGTCCCGCTTGAACAGGACCAGCATCGGCGGTTTCACCAGACAGGCGGCAAATCGATAGCTGAAGCCGATTCTGCGGCGGGACACTCGGGCACCCTCTCCTCTGGCACTGCTGCGGCGAACTGCGGCGGACAGCCGCACAAGTGTCGCCCTCGGCTCCTGGGCTGTCCAGCAGATCGTCTCATCACCGCGCCCGCGCGTCGGCCGCCAGGGGGAGGGCGCCTTCCGCGGGGCGGACCGACGGCCCGTTACCGGAGGGTAGACAATGGCGTCATCGTCGAGACGAAGGGGACCCGATGACCGGCGGCTGGGCGGTGGTGATGCCTGTGAAGCGGCTGCTCGGCGCCAAGACACGGCTTGCCGACACCACGGGTGAGGAACTACGGCCGGCGCTCGCCCTGGCCTTCGCCGAGGACACGCTGACCGCGGTGCTGGCCTGCGCGGCGGTGTCCTCGGTCACGGTGGTCACCGACGACGACGAGGCACGCGTCACATTGGCGCGACTGGGGGCGGCAGTGGTGCCGGACAGCCCGCGAGGCGGGCTCAATCCCGCGGTCGAGCACGGAGTGGCGGCGGCCCGCACCGCACGCCCCGGGGTGGCGGTCGCCGCGCTCAACGCCGATCTGCCCGCGCTGCGCGCTGCGGAGCTGGAGCGGGTGCTCGACGCGGCCTCGCAGGCGCCTCGCAGCTTCCTGGCGGACGCGGCGGGCACGGGCACCACGCTTCTCGCCGTGCTGCCCGGGGTCGATCCGGCCCCGGGTTTCGGTACGGCGTCACGTATGCGGCACCGTGCGTCGGGCGCGGTGGAACTCATGCCGGGGGATGTGGAGAGCGTTCGCCAGGACGTCGACACCGGCGAGGACCTGCTTGCCGCGATCGCACTGGGGGTGGGTCCCCGGACGGCGCGGAGCACACACCGGCTCGGGGACGGATTCAGAACGTCTGCAGCGTCACGCAACTGACACGCCCGGAGGTGTCGAGTTCCACGCGGACCCGCTGTCCGGGCCGGAGGAACAGGAGTCCGCCGGCATCGAAGGCGGCTCCGTCGAACTCCAGCGGCGTCCCGTCGTCGAGCAGCATGCTCCCCGTCCGGGTCACGGGGTCGAAGGTGTGAGCGGTGGCCTGCATGAGCCGAGCCTAGTGGCTCGGGCCATGCAGGTCACCGCCTGGACCGGCACCTCACTTGCGTCGCGCCGAGGCCTTCTTGGCAGTGGTCTTGCGACCGGCCGTCTTCTTGGCGGGGGCCTTGGTCGCGGTCGCGCGGCGGGCGGGAGCCTTCTTCGCGGTGGTCTTCTTCGCCGCGGTCTTGGCGGTGGTCTTCTTCGCCGTCGACTTCTGGGCGGGGGTCGACTTCTTGGCCGCGGTGGTCTTCTTGGCGGCCGCCTTCTTCGTGGTGGCCTTGGCGACGGTCTTCTTCGCGGCGGCCTTCTTGGTGGTCGCCTTCTTGGTCGAAGTACCCCCGGAGAGGCTGCCCTTGGGCGCCTTCTTCACCGCCACATCGTTCTTGGGCAGCTTCTTGGTGCCGGCGACCAGGTCCTTGAAGCCCTGCCCGGCGCGGAAGCGCGGGACCGACGTCTTCTTGACGCGCACGCGTTCCCCGGTCTGGGGGTTGCGGGCGTACCGCGCCGGGCGCTCGACCTTCTCGAACGAACCGAAGCCGGTCACCGAAACCCGTTCGCCGGACACCACCGCACGGATGATCGCATCGAGGACGATGTCGACGGCGTCCGCGGCCTGCTGGCGGCCACCGAGCTTGTCGGCAATCGCTTCAACGAGCTGTGCCTTGTTCACGTCTTCCCCTTCGGAGGCGGTGCTGGAACGAATGTGCTCAAGCTTTTTCGCACGTTAGGCAGATATATACAGCAAATCAAACCTGAAACGGGCGAATCACCCTCGTGTCGCAGCGAACTCGACCGTCACGGACTCGCGTCGCCGCCACCCCGCGACCACCCCTCGACGGGCCGACCGGAGTCGAGCTCCGCGAGGAAACGGTCCAGGCGACGGAGGGCGCCGCGCAGGTCCTGCTTGGCCGCTGTCGTGATGACGAGAAGGCGCCGAGCCAGCGCGCGCCGTTCGTCATCGGTGACGTCCAGCGAGCGCACTACGGCGTGCGCATGTTTCAGCCGTGCGGCGACGAGGTCGTACAGCTCGAGTTGACCGTCGCGTTCCATGCACCAATTGTGCCACCGGGGGCGAGTTGTCGCGGCTCCGGCCCCCAAGTGGCTGTCGGGACGACGGTGTCACGACGGTCGGCCCGGTGGCAACTCACCGCGCCGCGGCGGTTTTCTGACGTTTCGTCAGCTCGTCGCACTGGCCGAAAATGCTATGCGCGAGTCGACGTTGCCGTCCGACCGCGCGTTCGCCGTCACCTCTGCCGCCGGTGCCGTCGAGGTCGGCCGAGGAGCGACGGCGTCGGCAGCTCAGGTGTTCCGCACGGGGCGCTCGCGCGAGACGCGGGCTGCCGCATCTCCCTGCGGCCCCGTCCGCCCCTCCGCGACGGGGCGTCCGGTGGTCGGAACGGCCGCAGGCGAGGCTTCGCCCCTGCCCGTCGGACTCCTCACACCCCGGCGCAGGGCACCGAGCCAAGTGCGACGTCCGACACCCGCGTCACCCGGTTGGCCGGGCAGCGGTCCGGCGGCAGGTCTGTACTTCCGAGATCCCGACCCGCAGGACGAGGCGACGCCCGGGACGGGGCGCGTCCTGGCCGGCGGGAGCCGCGCCCGGGCCGCGGACAGCCAGGAGCCCCGTGGGTCCCGAGACGAACTCGGTGTCCCACGGGGCTCCTGGGTGAGCGGCGCACGTGCCCCGCGCCGCCGGGTCCCGACTCAGGCGGTCAGGGTCCGCGGCTTGAAGGACGGGCGGCCCGCCTCGTACGCGGCGATGTCGTCCTCCTGGCGCAGCGTGAGGCTGATGTCGTCCAGCCCTTCCAGCAGTCTCCAGCGGGCGTTGTCGTCGAGCTCGAAGGCCTCACGGAAGGACCCGCAGCGCACCTCCCGCGCCACCAGGTCCACGGTGATCTCGGTCGCCGGGTCGGCTTCGACCGCCTGCCAGAGTGCGTCGACCGCGGCCTGGGGCAGCACCACGGTGAGCAGTCCGTTCTTCAGCGAGTTGCCCCGGAAGATGTCCGCGAACCGCGAGGAGATCACTGCGGCGAACCCGTAGTTCTGCAGCGCCCACACCGCGTGCTCCCGGGAGGAGCCCGTCCCGAAGTCGGGGCCGGCGACCAGCACCGTCGCGCCCTCGCGCCGCGGGTCGTTCAGCACGAACTCCGGGTCGCGGCGCCATGCCTCGAAGAGCCCGTCCTCGAAGCCGTCCCGCGTCACCTTCTTCAACCAGTGGGCGGGGATGATCTGGTCGGTGTCGACGTTGCTGCGACGCAGCGGAACCGCGCGTCCGGTGTGCGTGGTGAAGGCTTCCATCGTTGATCAGACTCCCACGGGCTGTGCTGCGTCGGTGGTCGCGAGGTCGGCGGGCGAGGCCAGGTGCCCGGTGACCGCGGTCGCCGCGGCGACCTGCGGGGAGACCAGGTGGGTCCGGCCGCCCTTGCCCTGCCGACCCTCGAAGTTGCGGTTGGAGGTCGACGCGGAGCGCTCCCCCGGGGCGAGCTGGTCGGGGTTCATCCCCAGACACATCGAACAGCCCGCATGGCGCCACTCCGCGCCGGCGGCGGTGAACACCTTGTCGAGCCCCTCGGCAACAGCCTGGAGCGAGACGCGCACCGATCCGGGCACCACCAGCATGCGGACCCCGT
Organism: Streptomyces bohaiensis; assembly: GCF_012033785.1. Classification (GTDB taxonomy): domain Bacteria; phylum Actinomycetota; class Actinomycetes; order Streptomycetales; family Streptomycetaceae; genus Streptomyces; species Streptomyces bohaiensis. The sequence continues at coordinate 3,387 of NZ_JAAVJC010000110.1, read as the reverse complement.
CCGCCACGGTGCGGCCCTGGATCACCGCGGCAGCCGCCCGGAGGTCCTCGATCCGCCCGTTGGTGCACGAGCCGACGAACACGGTGTCGACGGCGATCTCACGCAGCGGCTGCCCGGCGGTGAGGCCCATGTACTCCAGCGCCTTCTCCGCCGCGTACCGCTCGCTCGGGTCCTCGTACGAGCCCGGGTCGGGCACGGAGGCCGAGAGCGGGGCGCCCTGCCCCGGGTTGGTCCCCCAGGTGACGAAGGGGGCCAGCTCGGTCGCGTCGATGACCACCTCGTGGTCGAAGACGGCGTCGTCGTCGGTCCGGAGAGTCCGCCAGTACTCCACGGCGGCCTCGCGCTCCGTCCCTTGCGGGGCGTGGTCGCGGCCGTCCAGGTAGGCGAAGGTCGTCTCGTCGGGAGCGATCATGCCGGCGCGCGCACCGGCCTCGATCGACATGTTGCAGATGGTCATCCGGGCCTCCATCGAGAGCTTCTCGATGGCCTCACCGCGGTACTCGATCACATAGCCCTGACCGCCGCCGGTTCCGATCCTCGCGATGATCGCGAGGATGAGGTCCTTCGCGGTGACACCGTCGGGCAGCTCGCCCGTGACCGTCACCGCCATGGTGCGGAACGGGGCCATGGGCAGGGTCTGCGTGGCCAGGACGTGCTCGACCTGGCTGGTACCGATGCCGAACGCGAGGGCGCCGAAGGCACCGTGGGTGGAGGTGTGACTGTCGCCGCACACCACCGTCATCCCGGGCTGGGTCAGTCCCAACTGGGGACCGACCACGTGCACGACGCCCTGCTCGTCGTCGCCGAGCGGATGGAGCCGCACGCCGAAGTCCGCGCAGTTCCTGCGCAGGGTCTCCAGCTGGGTGCGGGAGACGGGGTCGGCGATGGGCTTGTCGATGTCGAGGGTGGGGGTGTTGTGGTCCTCGGTCGCGATCGTCAGATCGGTCCGCCGCACCGTGCGCCCGTTCTTGCGCAGGCCGTCGAAGGCCTGCGGACTGGTGACCTCGTGAAGCAGGTGGAGGTCGATGTAGAGCAGGTCCGGCTCACCCTCCGCGCGCCGGACGACATGGTCGTCCCAGACCTTCTCTGCCAGTGTCCGTCCCATCGCCAATCCCTCCGGCCCGGTTGTGCTCGGGCCCGCTTCGAGTCGGTGACCGTACCTGTGGCGCCCGTACGGGACCGCCGCCCGCTCCCCCGCGCACCGGACGGTGGTCGGCGTCCCGCGTCGGTGCGGTGCGCCCGGAGTCCAGGGTGCCGGGGTTTGCGCCGAGACGAGCTTGCGTTTCACAGAGTGAGACGCGAGTATCGTTGCATGGACACATCTCGTGGCGACTCCAGCGGGGTCGGAGTGCTCGACAAGGCAGCCCTGGTGCTGGGCGCCCTCGAGTCCGGGCCCGCCACCCTGGCAGGCCTGGTGGCGGCAACCGGGCTGGCGCGGCCCACGGCCCACCGCATGGCGGTGGCCCTGGAGTACCACCGACTGCTCTCCCGCGACATGCAGGGCCGCTTCGTCCTCGGCCCGCGACTGTCGGAGCTGGCGGCGGCGGCCGGCGAGGACCGGCTGCTCGCCGCCGCAGGGCCGGTCCTCACCCACCTCCGGGACATCACCGGCGAGAGCGCGCAGCTGTACCGGCGCCAGGGGGACATGCGGATCTGCGTCGCCGCCGCGGAGCGGCTCTCGGGGCTGCGGGACACCGTCCCCGTCGGCTCGACGCTCCCGATGAAGGCCGGGTCGGCGGCCCAGATCCTCATGGCCTGGGAGGAGCCGGAGCGGCTGCACCACGGGCTGCAGGGAGCACGCTTCACGGCCACGGCGCTCTCCGGGGTGCGGCGCCGGGGCTGGGCGCAGTCCATCGGCGAGCGCGAACCGGGCGTCGCCTCCGTCTCCGCCCCGGTCCGGGGTCCGTCCAACCGCGTGGTGGCCGCCGTCTCGGTCTCGGGTCCGATCGAGCGCCTCACCCGGCACCCGGGGCGGATGCACGCCAAGGCGCTGATCGACGCCGCCGGTCGGCTCACCGACGCCCTGCGACGCAACGGCGGTTGACCGGGAGGGCGACACCAATCCCGATCGCGCCCCCGACACCGGGACCGCTCCGCCCCCGGCGTCGGGGCCGGAGCCGTGTCGTGGTGGCCGCGGTCCGGCCCCGCAGCCGGGCGCGGCGACAGAGCGCGACCGGGGACACCGGCGGTGAGCCGCGAGGCCGGCTCGCCGTGGACCCCGAGCAGGGGGCCGGTGATCACCGCTGGGCACCCTCACGGAGCCCGGTGTGGGCTTGCTCTCGTTCGGCGGCGCCCCGGCCGTTCACAGGGCGCGCCGAATCACATCGAGGACCGCGTCGCGACCGCAGGCGATCGTGAAGCACCACAACGAGTCGGGGCCCGCACCGAAGTGCGGGGCCCGACTCGACCAAGTACCCCCGACCGGATTCGAACCGGCGCTACCGCCTTGAGAGGGCGGCGTGCTAGGCCGCTACACAACGGGGGCATCCAGCGAGTGACCATCGAGACGGTCACCGTACCCCCGACCGGATTCGAACCGGCGCTACCGCCTTGAGAGGGCGGCGTGCTAGGCCGCTACACAACGGGGGCCTTGATCTTGCTGGAAGATCGCTGGGCTACCAGGACTCGAACCTAGACTAACTGAACCAGAATCAGTCGTGCTGCCAATTACACCATAGCCCACCAGAACGTGACTCCTTGCGGAGCTTTCGCTCGGGTCTCCGCCAGGCTTCCCCGGCCCCTTTCGGTTCCGGTTCGCTTGGCGACGAGAAGAACATTACCCGATCGAGGTCCGACCGCCAAAACGGGTACCCCGAGCGGCGATCGGCGGCTGCACGACGGCCCCGGTACGGCTGGGACAGGCGTCCGGAGAGCCGGCGAACGGCGTGCGGCCCACCCCCCGCCCGCGGTGTACGACGCCGGATCACCCGCACGGAATCCGCTCGCACCGTCGCGTCCGGGCGCCGGGCCGCGACAGCGCGGCAGGAACACCGGGCACCCGCGAGCGCGAGCGTCACGACGCGGAGGCGAGCGGCGCCGGGCAGGCGCGGCGGGAGCAGCGGCGGCGCACGATCGGTCGGCAGCGTCACCGGGCCGCGTACCGGGCGGACACATGCGCGGGGCCGGGGCACGTCGGGAGCCGAGACGCGGAACGGCTGGGCGGATCGGAACCTGCGACAGCCGGGCCGGGCCGCCCCGTCGCCCGGCCGGAAAAGGTGGCGGTCCGGATTCGGCGGCCGAGGGTCGACGCTCCGCACCGCGCGGGCCGGCCCGACGCCCGGGGCGGCGGGCGGCGTGGGCAGCCGAGTGCGGCAGTCCCCGCCCCTGGGCCGCGGCCGGGGAGCGATCGTTCGGCCCGGGGCCGGCGCTCGTCGCACGGGGCCGCCG
>NZ_JAAVJC010000010.1 GCF_012033785.1 Streptomyces bohaiensis | reverse complement strand
GCCCTTGGGGCGGCCGGTGGAGCCCGATGTGTGGATCAGGTAGGCGGGGTCCTGGGGCCGCGGGGCGTCCGGGGCGTCCGGGGCGGCCGGGGCGGCCCGCAGCAGCCGCAGCACCGCCGGGCGGTGCCGCCGCCAGACCCGGGGCCAGTTCCCCAGCCGCCCGAACAGGTAGGCCAGCAGGGCACCGAACGCCACGTAGTAGAGGTAGGTGACGGACGCGTAGGTGCGGGTGCCGCTCCAACCGTCCGTGGTCACCCACTCCAGCGGCCACAGCCACACCCGGATGTAACCGTTCCAGCACAGCGACCAGACGAGGAGGCCGCCGAGCAGGGCCAGCAGCGCCGCGCCGTGCAGTTCCCGGTCCCCCAGTGGTTCGGCGTCCTCCGCGGGGCGGGGCGTGTGGCCGAACCGCCAGACGCCGGGGGACGTCGCGGGACGGGGGGCATGGAGCCATCCGGCGAGCGAGGGGGCTGCGGCGGGTGGCGGGGGCGGAGGGAGGCGCCGGTCGGGCGGGGTACCGCGGTCCGTGGGCAGGGTGCTGGGACTCTCGTGCGGTCCGCGCCGCGCGCCGTCCGTCGTCATGGCCTCCGCCGATCCCGGGCGGCCGCTGGGCACAGCCGCCCGTCACTGTGCTGGTCGTCCCCACCCTAGAGGCCCGGCACACCCCGAACGCGGTGTCGCCGCACTTCCAACTGCGCTCCTGTCGCGCGTGGTTGCCCGGGAGCTGCCGGGGCCTGCGGTGCGGCGCGGCAGGCACGCCCCCCCGGGGCGGGGTGGGCAGCGTGCCGCCCCGTGCGCCGACGGGGCCCCGGCCCCCGGGCTCGCGCGGCTGTACCCGGGTCGCGCCGCCCCGGTGCGGAGGATCGTGTGCTACGCCGCGGCCAAGACACGCGAGTGACTGTGCCGTGGCGGTGCATGTCGGCATTGCCCCGATGGCCCTAGCCTGCGAAGTGCAAGCACGGACGCCGGAACCGTGGTGCACGTGACCCCGTCCCGGCACCGAGGCGTCCGCCGCCATCACGTCCGGAGGAGCGCTTCCGATGAGCATCACCCAGGATCTGTCCGGAGGACCGGCGCTGGCCCAGGAGCGCCGTGTCGTCACCGAAATCCCCGGCCCGAAGTCCCGCGAGCTGATGGCGCGCAAGCAGGCGGCTGTCGCCGACGGCGTGGGCGCCGTCCTCCCCGTCTTCGTCGAACGTGCCGGTGGGGCGGTGATCGAGGACGTGGACGGCAACCGTCTGATCGACTTCGGCTCGGGCATCGCGGTGACGTCGGTGGGCAACAGCGCCGAGGCGGTGGTACGGCGGGCGACCGAGCAGCTGACCCGGTTCACGCACACCTGCGCCATGGTCACGCCGTACGAGGGGTACGTGGCGGTGTGCGAGGAACTCGCCGCTGTGACGCCCGGTGACCACGCGAAGAAGTCAGCCCTGTTCAACTCGGGAGCCGAAGCGGTCGAGAACGCCGTCAAGATCGCCCGGACGCACACCGGGCGCCAGGCGATCGTCGTCTTCGAGCACGGCTACCACGGCCGGACCAACCTGACGATGGCACTCACGGCGAAGAACATGCCGTACAAGAACGGGTTCGGACCGTTCGCGCCGGAGATCTACCGCGTTCCCGTCGCCTATCCGTACCGCTGGCTGACCGGTGCGGACAACTGCGCGCAGGAGGCGGCCGCCCAGGTCATCGACCAGATCACCAAGCAGGTCGGCGCGGAGAACACGGCCGCCATCGTCATCGAGCCGTTGCTGGGCGAGGGTGGCTTCATCGAGCCGGCACGCGGGTTCCTGCCGCGGATCGCCGAGTTCGCCCGGGAGAACGGCATCGTCTTCGTCGCGGACGAGATCCAGAGCGGGTTCTGCCGCACCGGGCAGTGGTTCGCGTGCGACGACGAGGGTGTGGTCCCCGACTTGATCACCACGGCCAAGGGCATCGCCGGGGGCATGCCCCTCGCGGCGGTGACCGGCCGCGCGGAGATCATGGACTCCGCGCACGTCGGGGGCCTCGGCGGGACCTACGGCGGCAACCCGGTCGCCTGCGCCGCGGCGCTCGGCGCGATCGAGACGATGCGAGAGCTCGACCTCGCGGCGCGCGCCCGGCGGATCGAGGAGATCATGAAGCCGCGGCTGCAGCAGCTCGCGGAGGAGTTCCCCGCGGTCGGCGAGGTGCGCGGGCGGGGTGCGATGCTCGCGCTCGAGCTGGTGCGTCCCGGCGGTAAGGAGCCCGACCCCGAGCTCACCGCCGCCGTCGCCCGACGGTGCCACCAGGCCGGCCTGCTGGTTCTGACCTGCGGCACGTACGGCAACGTCCTGCGCTTCCTGCCTCCGCTGGTCATCGGCGAGGAACTGCTGAACGAGGGGCTGGACGTCCTGCACGAGGCCTTCGCGGCCTCGGTCTGACGGAGCGCTCCGTGTTCCGCCCCGCGCGGGCGGAACACGGAGCCGCCCGCGCGGGGCAGGGCTCGAAGCGGGACGCCCTGCCCCCGTCCGTCGTGGCGGACGGAGCTGCTCGACGGCGACCTCCCCACCGGGCGCGCCCGTGGTCGACGACCGGGCCCGGTCAACCACGCCGCGACGCCCCACCGTCCGTCCCGACTGCGCCCGTAGCCGCACCGCCGTCGGAACGGCCGGCGACGGGGCGCGTGGTTCCGGCTTCACCCCCGCACAGCGGGGAGAGGGAACGGCGGGGCGCCCCCGGGGACTGGGCCGGCGCGGTGCGCCGGCCGAGCCCCGTGCGACGGAAGGTGAGGGCGAAGGCCTCGTGCATCGCCGACTCCAGTCGCCCGAGATCGGTGAGACGGCCGCTGCCGTCGGGACCGACCAGCCACCGCACCTCGCCCGCGACGACGTCCGGGCGCGGCGTGAGGAGGCGGGTGCCGGTGCCCAGCGCGCGCACCCCAGTGGCCAACCACGCCCCCGCGCTCCCGGGAGGCACGAAGTAGGCGACCGTCCCCGCGCCGCGATCGAGCAGCACGGGGCCGGCCCCGCCTCCCGTGCGATGCAGCACCGCCAGCGTCTCGATCCCCAGGTGCGAGGGCAGCACCAACGCGTCCCAGCGGGCGCCCGCCGACAGTTCGACCGGGCCCCCGCCCCGCGCCCACCGCCGGCGGCAACGCTCCGGGTCGGCCGCTGCCGCCGCGAGCCACAGGACCGCTCCGTCCGTACCGATCGCCCTGCTCATCGTCACTCTCCTCCCGTAGGGCCCCGCGGGGCCGCGTGCCGTCGCAGGGGAGAGGGGCCCGGGCGGGTGTCCTTACGCGGGTTCTCGAAGCCGAGCAGGTTCGACCCGCGTGATCCGCGTCACACCGCCGAGTCGAGTGATCCAACCCCAGGCTTCCGCCGCGGTGCCGGCCGCCTACCATGGCTGCGCCGCCGGAGCGGTGACCCGTCCCCGGGCAGCAGGCGCCCAGGGGCCTCACCGCCGGACTAGGGAGTCACCGATGGACCAGGCCCCGGCCACCACACCGGACCGCGCCACGCTCCGTGCCTTCGTCGCGGACCTGCCGAAGAGCGAACTCCACGTGCACCACGTGGGATCCGCCTCGCCCCGCATCGTGGCGGAGCTCGCAGCCCGGCACCCGGACTCCCCCGTGCCCAAGGATCCCGAGGCGCTGGCCGAGTACTTCACCTTCCGTGACTTCGCGCACTTCATCGAGATCTACGTGTCGGTCGTCGACCTGATCCGGGACGCCGAGGACGTCAGGATGCTGACCTACGAGGTGGCCCGCGAGATGGCCGCCCAGCGCATCCGGTACGCCGAACTGACCGTCACGCCCTACGGAATGACCAAGCGCGGCATTCCGGAGGAAGCGGTGATGGAAGCGCTCGAGGACGCCCGCGGTGCCGCTGCCCGCGACCTCGGCGTGCAGCTGGCCTGGTGCTTCGACATCCCGGGCGAGCTGGGCCTGCCGGCGGCGGAGGCGACCGCCCGGATGGCCTGCGAGCTGCGCCCCGAGGGGCTGGTCTCGTTCGGTCTCGGCGGGCCGGAGATCGGCGTGCCGCGCGGTCCGTTCAAGCCCTACTTCGACCGCGCGATCGCCGAGGGGCTGCACAGCGTTCCGCACGCGGGCGAGTCGAGCGACGCGCAGTCGGTGTGGGACGCGCTCGTGGAGCTGCGCGCCGAGCGCATCGGCCACGGCATCCGCTCGGTCGACGACCCCCGGCTGCTGCAGCACCTGGCCGAGCGCGGCATCCCGCTGGAGGTGTGCCCGACCTCCAACGTGGCAACGCGTTCGACACCATCGCTGGCCGATCACCCGCTGCCCCGGTTGGTGGCAGCCGGGGTGACCGTGACCGTCAACAGCGACGACCCGCCCATGTTCGGCACGGACCTCGCCACGGAGTACCTGGTCGCGGCGGAACTGCTGAACCTGGACGAGGCGGGCATCGCGGGGCTGGCGCGGAACGCGGTTCAGGCCTCGTTCCTCGACACGCCCGCGAAATCACGCCTCGTGGGGGAGATCGACGCTTACCTGGCGTCATGGCGACGCACCCAGGAACCGACGTGACGGCCCCCGCGGCGTGGACAGAGCCCCGCCCCGTGCTGGCGATCGCCCACCGCGGCGACCCCTTCCACCACCCGGAGAACACGCTTCCCTCGTTCCGGTCGGCGCTGGATGCCGGTGCGGACGCGGTGGAACTCGATGTCCGGCTGACCCGGGACGGTGTTCCGGTGGTGCTGCACGACGCCGGCCTGAAGCGCGTCTGGGGCCACGACTGCCCCCTGCGGGAGCTCACCCTGGCCGAGGTGACGGAGCTCTGCGGCGGGTCCGTGCCGACACTGCGCCAGGCCCTGGCGTCGACCTTCCCGAAGCTCACCCTGGTCGACCTGCCGGAACCGGACGGGCGGCTTGCCCGCGAGGTCGTCGCGACGGTCCGGGAGGACGGCTCCATGGGGAGGGTCCGGTACTGCGGGGACCCCGCCGCGCTGCGCGCCGTGCGGGAACACGACTCCGCCGCGGACATCGCCCTGACGTGGAAACTCCCGACACCGATCCGGCGCAGCCTGCTCGCCGACATCGCGCCGACCTGGCTCAACCTCCGCTTCGGGCTGATCGACCGGCGGCTGGTGGAGCGGGCCCATGAGCGCGGCTACCTCGTCGGGGCGTGGACCGCCGACACACGGCGCACCATGCGGCGGCTCATCGGTCTCGGTGTCGACGCCGTCACCTCCAACCGCGTCGCGGTGCTGCGTGAGGAGATCGACCGCACCGGGGACGGTGCGGCGCCGCGGCCACCGCTCTGATCCGCTCCGTCGCCGACCGACATGCCACGAGCGGAACACCCCGCGGGGGTCACGGCGCCCGACAGGCACCGTGACCCCCGCGGGTCTGTGGTCCGCGAGTCAGCAGAGCCACCCACCGGGGACGGGGTCGCAGTGGTTCGGGTGCGGCTGGTCGGCGGCGGCAGCCGTGGCGGCGGCGCCACCGGCGAACATGCCCAGGGCGGCGAGCACGACGGCGAGACGGGTCATGGCGCGGTGCCGAACGAGAGTGCGCATGGTGGGTCCCTTCGGGGGTGGGGGTGGAGCCCCTCGGCGTCGGTCCGGTGGCCCGGCGCGTCGGGACAGCCACCGAACGTAGCAACAGCCGATCCGCGCCACACACGCCCATCAGGCCAACATCTGCCCCACAGGCACCCTCACGCAACCGTCGCACGGGGTGACGGTCCCGGCGGCCCCGCGCCCCCGTCGTCGGGCCCGCACGCTCCGCCCCGCCCCGTGTCCCGGCGGGGAGCCGAGAGCACACGGCAGTGGCGGGGAACCGAAGCCCCCCGCCACTGCCGTGTGTTCGCGACCGGCGCCCTCAGAGAGCCGTCATGACGTGCTTGACCCGCGTGTAGTCCTCCAGTCCGTAGGCCGAGAGGTCCTTCCCGTAGCCGGACTTCTTGAAGCCGCCGTGCGGCATCTCACCGACGAGCGGGATGTGGGTGTTGATCCAGACGCAGCCGAAGTCGAGCGCCTTGGACATCCGCATGGCCCGCTTGTGGTCGGTGGTCCACACCGAGGACGCGAGCGCGTAGTCGACCCCGTTGGCCCACTCCAGCGCCTGGGCGTCGTCGGAGAAGCGCTGCACCGTGATGACCGGGCCGAACACCTCGTTCTGGATGATCTCGTCGTCCTGTCGCAGCCCCGTGACAACGGTCGGGGCGTAGAAGTAGCCCTGCTCCCCCACTCGGTGGCCACCGGTCTCCACCTTGGCGTGCGCCGGGAGCCGGTCCACGAAGCCGGAGACCTTGGCCAGGTGGTCCGCGTTGTTGAGCGGACCGTAGAAGCAGTCCGGGTCGGTGACGTCGCCCGTGCGGACCTCCCCGGCGGCCTTGACCAGCGCCTCGACGAAGGCGTCGTGCACCGAGTCGTGCACGAGGACCCGGGTGGCCGCGGTGCAGTCCTGCCCGGCGTTGAAGAAGCCGGCGTCACGGATGCCCTCCACGGCGGCTTCGAGGTCGGCGTCGCCGAACACCAGACAGGGGGCCTTTCCGCCCAGCTCCAGGTGGACGCGCTTGAGGTCCTTGGCCGCACTCGCCGCCACCTCCATGCCGGCCCGCACGGAACCGGTGATGGACGCCATCGCGGGGACGTCGTGCTCGACCATGAGCCGACCGGTGTCCCGGTCACCGCAGACCACGTTGAACACGCCCTTGGGGAGCACCGCCCCGATGAGCTCCGCGGCGAACACCGCCGAGGCCGGGGTGGTGTCGGACGGCTTCAGGACGACGGTGTTGCCCGCCGCCAGCGCCGGGGCGAACTTCCACACCGCCATCATCACCGGGTAGTTCCACGGCGCCACCTGCGCGCAGACACCGATCGGCTCCCGCCGGACGAAGGAGGTGAGCCCCGCCATGTACTCACCGGCGGACTTGCCCTCCAGCATGCGCGCGGCGCCCGCGAAGAAGCGGATCTGCTCCAGCATCATCGGCAGCTCCTCCTCCCGCGTCAGCTCGAGGGGCTTGCCGGTGTTCTCGCACTCGATCGCCAGCAGTTCGTCCGCGCGCTCCTCGAACGCGTCCGCGATCCGCAGCAGCGCCAGCTGGCGGGTGGCGGGTGTGGCATCACGCCACGCCGGGAACGCTGCCGCGGCCGCGGCCATCGCCGTGTCGACGTCCTCGGCACCGGAGAGCGGCGCGGTGGCGTAGGCCCTGCCGGTCACCGGGTCGACCACCTCGGTGGTCCGGCCGTCCCGGGCGTCCCGGAACTCTCCGTCGATGTAGTTGCGGAGCCGACGCAGTTCGCTGGTCACGGCACCCCTCCTGGTCGCCTTGCACGGGTCTGGAACCCCCAGCCTATGCACGCGCCCCCCGAATGGACACCGGAACAACCACCGAGATCCAGCCCGCCGACAACAAACTTTGCGGTTCACGGTCAGTGACACCGCGAAGCTGCCTGTCCAGAGTGGTCTGGCCGGTTCTTTTCGCTCCGGGACCACCCGATGGAGGGGTTGACGCCCCGAGCACCCCCATACGGCTGCATCTGCACTGTTTATCGCGGCACGACCGAATCCGTGACCATGATCCGACATGTCGCGTTGGTACTGTCGCTGACCAGCCGACCAGCGGAGGTGCCCCGGTGAGCGCCGCCTCATCCGACAACGACATGCTGTGGACTCGCGAGCTGCACTGCGTCCGCGAGGGCACCACCGCCCTGCAGGACGTGGAACTGTCGGTCGCCAAGGGCGAGATCGTCGCCCTGACCGGCCCTCGCGGCAGCGGCAAGACGACCCTGCTGGGGTGCCTTGCCGGCCTGCTCCCGCACCGCGGAGAGGTGTGGTTCGACGACATCCCCGTGCACGAGCTGCCCGCCGGCGTCCGCGACCGGCTCCGCCGCGAACGGTTCGGGAGGGTCTCCGACACCCCCGAGCTGCTGCCCGAGCTGACCGGCTGGGAGAACGTGGCACTGCCGCTCCTCCTCAACGGCACAGGCCACCGCACGGCGCGCCGCGCGGCGACGGAATGGCTGGAGCGGCTGGACGCCGGCGACTGCGCGCGCAAGCGACCCGCCCAGCTGCCGCGCCATCGGCAGCAGCGGGTCGCCATCGCGCGGGCGCTGGTCCACGGGCCCGCGGTCCTCTTCGCGGACGAACCGGCCGCACCCCTGCACCAGGGCGACCGTGCCCAGGCGCTTCGGACGCTCGTGGCTGCCGCACGGTCCCACACCATCACCACGGTCATCAGCGGTCGACCGGACGAGGTCGCGCCCCTGGCCGACCGCACCGTGCGGCTGCTCGACGGCCGCATCACCGCCATCGACGACTCGGCCACGGCGACGGGCTCCGCATGCTCTCTCTCCGCCTAGTGCGTGGGGCCCGGCCCCACGCACATCTGCGACGCCTGACGCTTGCCGGGGCGGCGGGGGGCGCGGGTTTCCTGCTGCTCGCCGCGCTCGCCCACGCGGCCGCCGCACCGGAGAACGCGGCCCAGGGCCTGGCTCTGCTGGCGTGGAGCGCCCTCCCGGTCGCCGCGACAGCGCAGCTCGCCGCCTCGGTGGCGCGCGCCGACCCGGTCAGCGAGCCGCGGTCGGCCCTGGACGCGGTCTCTCTGGGCGTGTCGAGACAGCGCACGCACGCCGCGCTGTCGACCACATTGGCAGCGGGGACGGGAACGCTGCTGGCACTGCTGCTCTTCCTCCAGTTGACCGGCCGTCTCGGCTCTGCGGCGTTCTTCGACGGCGCGGTGCTGGGGCTCCCGGCCGACGGTGGACGCGTGCCGCTGGGCGGGGCGCTGACACTCCTGGTGCTGGTCCCGGTGATCGTGGCCCTCGCCGCGGCCCTGGCGGTACCGGACCGGGAGGGCGGCGCCACCACGGGCGCGCTGCCGTGGGGCGCAGCCCTCGTCGCGGCAGGAGCAGCGGTCAGCGGTTACGCCGCCGCGGTGTCGGACGGCGGGCGGGCGAGCCTCCCGGGACCGCTCGGGGACGTCCCCTCGGGCGTGCCGGCGGGCTGGGGACTGAGCCTGGCAGGAGTGATGCTCGCCTCTCCCGGGCTCACCCGGGCCGCGTCCCGCCTGCTGACGCTGGGCAGCCCCGGCGCTCTGCGGCTCCTGGCGGGCCGCAGCCTGCAGAAGGAGGCCGGTCGGCTGGGCATGCAGCTGGGCACGGTCGCCGTGACCCTGGCGGCGCTGTTCGTCGTGGCGGGGCTGGGCCCGGCGGATTCGGGATCGGCCCCGTTCGGCGTGCTCGGAGCGCTGGGCGCCGTCGTGGTGCTCGTCGCCGTGGGGGGTGCCGCGCTGACCACGGCGGCGACGCTCCGGTCCGCACGCGCGCCGGTCACCCGCACCCTGCGCGAGCTCGGCGCCTCGCCGCGACTGCTCCGCCGCACGCGCCTGGTGCGGGCCGGGGCGCTCTTCGCCGTCTTCGCTCCCCTGACGTGGTCGACGGCACTGCTGCTGGCCCTGCCGCTCCCCGGGTGACACCGCGGGGTCGGCGCCTGGGGCACCGACGACGTGCTGGGCGGGCACCGCTGCCGGAGCCCGCCCAGCACGAGGCGGCGACCGCCGGCGCACGGGAGGCCCCGTGCGCCGGCGGCATGTCTCAGGAGAGGTCGATGTAGGTTCCGAGCCGCGCCTCCGTGACCTGGCCGCGGTCGACCTTCACGGCGGTCACCGGGGCTCCCACCACACCGCGCGGCAGGTCGACGGTCACGAGGTAGACCCCGGGATCGACATGGGCGAAGCCGAACCAGCCGTCGCCGTCGGTGGTGGCGGACACGGGCTGGGAGCGGTTGGTGAGCGGCTTCAGGGTGACGTCGGCCTGGTCGAGCACCCCGCCGCCCCGGACGGCGAGCCGTCCGGTGACATGACCGTCGGACGGCGTGTCCTTCCAGGTCATCGCGGGCACCGAGGCGGGTTCCGAGAAGGGTGCTCCCGGCCCCTGGGTCAGGGCCTCCGTGAGCGCGTCCCGCTCCGCGGACCGGTCCTGCCAGCTGCCGTCGACATGGGTACTGGACGGGTTGGCGTAGGCGTAGCCGCTCCAGCCGGCGACGGTGTTCCCGGCGGCTGTGGGGGCGAGCGCCTGCTGCGCCTGAGCAAGGCTGTCACCGACCGGGTTGAGGTAGAGGCCGGGCCCGTTCACGGTCTGGCGGCCCATCTGGTTGTCCGCCATGAACTCCGACCACTCGGCGAACATCTGCTGTTGGGCGGGCTGCCAGTTCCGCTTGTAGTTCATCGTCATCACCGTGTCGGTGACGCCCTCGTCCAGCCAGCCGACCCAGTCCTGCAGGACCTCGCTGTAGGTGCGGGTGTTCTCCCAGCCCCCGACGGCCTGCGGGCCGTTGCCGTAGGTGATGGCGTTCACGGACAGCCGCGCGGCGGGGTCGATGTCCCAGAGCGTGAGGTAGAGCTTGCGCACCAGGCCGGTCACCTGATCCCGACGCCAGTCGGTCCACTCGGCATCGTCCGGCTCGGGCACGTCGGCTCGACCGGCTGCCTCCTGGAACCGCGCGACGGAGACGTCGTTGTAGCCCCAGTCGCTGTGCGTCGTGGTGGAGTTGTGGTCCGGGTAGCGGATGTAGTCGAGGTTGACGCCGTCCACGTCGTACTCGCTGACGATGCTGCTGACAGCGCTCACGATGTAGTCGGCGACGTCCGGGTGGCCGGGGTCGACATAGACGTTGGCGCCCTGGACCTCCGTGCCGTCAAACTTCTTGTTCAACCAGCGGTCCGCGCCCTCGACATCGGGGCCGTGCTGGTTGTACACGTGCTCGGGTGAACGGGGCGGGGTGGTGCTGTTCCACAGCGTGTTGACGTTGACCCAGGCGTGCACCTCGAGCCCGGCGGCGTGCGCCTGCTCGATGATCTCGTCGAGCGGGTCGTAGGGCGCCGGGTCGACGGCCGCGTCCGTCCGCGGGTAGTCGGCGCGGTTGCAGAAGCAGTCGTACCGTCGGCCGACCTGGACGATCAGGGCGTTGGCGTTGATGTCCAGCGCGTCCTGGACGGTCCGGGCGGCCTGCTCCGGCGTGTAGAGCCCCTCGTTGAAGGCGTCGACCCAGTAGCTGCGCCACTGTTCGGGGCGGTCGTCCTCGGCCGGCGCCGCAGCGGCGGGTCCGGCGAACACCAGGCTGGAGGCCAACAGGCCGAGGCCGGCGGCGAGGGTGGGCAGGATGCGTCTCATACGGGAGAACTCCTGGGACGGTCGTGGCGTGTTCGGGTCAACGCCGCTCGGCCTGACAATTTAGATCGCCGAAGATGCCCCGTCCAGACGAAAACTTTCATCACTTTGCTTTTTCTTCACCAACGGTGACGCCGGATCACATGCTCGGCGGCAGCAGGACGGTCTCCGCGGGGTCGATCGCCACGCGCACGGCGGCCCCCTCCTCGGGGGCCGTGCGCAACGAGCAGGTCGCCTCAAGAGCGGGCCCTCGCTCCGGCTGGAGGTGCAGGACGACATGGTCGCCGCGGAACGTCCGGCTGCGGACGACGCACCCGAGCCCCGTCGCCGGCCCATCGGCGCCCGGGCGCCCGCGACCGACGGCGGGTGCACCGGTCGCGGCCACGTGGACACCGCCCGGGCGGACGAGCAGCGCGGCCGGTCCCTCGACTGCGCCCTCGGACACCTCGATAGCGCCCCAGGCGCAGTGCGCCGTGCCCGCGGCCACCGTCGCCGCCACCACGTTGGAGAAGCCGAGGAAGCGCGCCACGAACTCGGAGGCGGGACGGCTCCACACCTCGACAGGGGAACCGGCCTGCTCGACCCGCCCCTCGCGCATCACCACGACCCGGTCGGCCAGGGCGAACGCCTCTCCCTGGTCGTGGGTGACCGCCAGCACCGTCGTGCCCAACCGGCGGAAGAGCGACCGCAGCTCCACCACGAGCCGCTCCCGCAGCCCGCGGTCCAACTGCCCCAGCGGCTCGTCCAGCATGAGCAACCGCGGGCCGGGAGCCAGCGCACGGGCCAGCGCCACGCGCTGCTGCTCGCCGCCGGACAGCGCCGTGACGGTGCGGCTCCCCGCACCTGCCAGGCCGACCAGCCCGAGAAGTTCCGCCACGCGCGCAGCCCGTTCCGTCCGTCCCGCGCCCCGCACCCGCAGTCCGAACCCGACGTTGGCCGCGACGTCGTGCTGGGGGAAGAGCTGGTGGTCCTGGAACATCAGGCCCACACCCCGGCGGTGCACCGGCACACCCGCCTGGTCGTGTCCGCCCAGCAGCACTCTGCCCTCCGCCGGCGGCGCCAGCCCCGCCACGGCGCGCAGCAGCGTCGACTTCCCGCTGCCGCTGGGGCCGAGGACGCAGACCGTCTCCCCCGCGCCGACCGACAGGTCGACCCCGTCGACCACGGAGCGGTCCCCATAGCGCACCGTCAACGACTCCAGACGCACCATGCTGTCCGGTGGCTTCGGTCCGCTCTGCGGCACGATCGACTCCTTCATCAGAACTCCCCGGAGCGCGCGGGGCGGACACGTTCGAGGGCGAGCAGTGTGGTGGCGCAGACCAGCATCAGCACGGTGCTCAGGGCCATCGCCTGCCCGTAGTTCGCCTCACCGGCGCGCCCCAGCAGCCGGGCGATGGCGACCGGCAGGGTCGGCTCGTCGGGACGGGCGATGAACACGGTGGCGCCGAACTCCCCGAGGGAGACGGCGAACGCGAAGCCCGCGGCGAGCACGAGCGCGCGTCGCACGAGGGGGAGATCCACCTCCCACCACGCCCGCAGCGGCGAGGCCCCCAGCGTGGCGGCAGCCTGTCGCAGTCTGTCGTCCACGGCCCGCAGCACCGGGAGCATCACGCGGATGACGAACGGCACGCCCACGAGGGCCTGGGCCAGCGGTACGAGCAGCCAGGAGGAGCGAAGGTCCAACGGTGGCGAGTCCAGCGCGATGAGGAAACCGAACCCGACGGTCACCGCCGACGTCCCCAACGGCAGCATCAGCATGGCGTCGAAGCCCCGTACCAGCCGACCGGCGCCGCGGGTGAGCGCGGCGGCGGCCGACCCGCCGACCACCAGGGCGATGAGCGTCGCGACCGCCGCGATGCGCAGCGAGTTGCCGACCGCCTCCAACGGGGGGACGACGAAGGTCCCCGTCTCCGTGGTGGCCAGCGCCCGGTAGTGGTCGAACCCGTAGCCGTCGGGGCCGCGGAGCGAACGCTCGACGAGGACACCGAGCGGAAGCAGCACCAGCACGGAGACCGACGCGAGCACTCCGGCGAGCAGGCACCGTTCCCCCGCCCCCCGCGGCGGTCGGTCGGTGGCGGCCGCGTCCACGAGTCGCAACGCGGACTCCCGTCGCCGCACCGTCCAGGCGTGCACACCGAGCATCGCTGCCACCGCGGCGAACTGGAGCAGGGTCAGGACGGCAGCGGTCGGCAGGTTCAGCAGTTTGGCCGTCTGCCGGTAGATCTCGACCTCGAGGGTCGCGTAGCCGGGACCGCCGAGAATCTGGACGACCCCGAAAGAGGTGAAGGTGAAGAGGAACACCATGAGGGCCGCCGCGGCCAGGGCGGGCAGCAGGGCGGGCAGCGTCACGCGGCGCCACGCCCCGAACGCGCCGGCGCCCAGCAGCCGGGCCGCCTCCTCCTGGCGGGGGTCGAGCTGTGACCACAGCCCGCCGACGGTGCGGACGACGACCGCGTAGTTGAAGAACACGTGGGCCAGCAGGATGGCCCAGACGGTCGTGTCCAGCCGCAGCCCCCAGAGGTCGTCCAGCAGCCCGCCCCTGCCGATGAGGCCGAGGAAGGCGGCCCCGACGACGACCGTGGGGAGCACGAACGGCACGGTGACCACAGCTCGCAGCACCCGCTTGCCGGGAAAGCTGAACCGGGCCAGCACGTACGCGCCAGGCAGCGCGAGGAGCAGGGTCAGCACGGTCGACGCGGCGGCCTGCCAGGTCGTGAACCAGAGCACCTGGCGGATGCCCTCGTCGGTGAGCACCTCGCCGACCTGCCCCAACTCCCACTGCCCGTCGGGACGAAGACCGCGGTCGACGATCGCGGCCACCGGGTAGCCGAAGAACAGGGCGAAGAAGACCACCGGCCCGACCATCAGGGCCGGGGCGGTGAACCGACGCGGCCCGGCGCCCGCGCGGAGCTTGGCCGGCGGACCGCTCGGGGGCGGGGGGCCGGGGACGGGGGCGGCGTCACTCATCGCGCTGTCCAGCCGTATACGACGGCGCACGGGGCGCCGAAGCGGTGCACGGGGCGGGGGCAGGACGGGGCACGCCCCAGGCCGACGACACTCCGCGCCTGCCCCGGCGCCGGCCGGCCGCGGACGGGGCGGCGCCGCGTCGCTGTCAACGGACGACCAGGTTGGTCCACTCGTCCACCCAGTCGCTGCGGTGCTCGGTCACCGCGTCCGCGTCCAGCGTCAACGGGGACTCGACGGTCGCGCCGTGCCGGGTGAACAGCTCCGGCAGCGCGGCGTCCTCACGCACCGGGTGGACGAACATCTGCAGGGGGACGTCCTCCTGGAAGTCGAGGGAGAGCATGAAGTCGAGCAGCGCCGCCCCGCCTTCGGGGTTCTCCGCCCCCTCCAGCAGCCCGGCGAACTCGATCTGGCGGAAGCAGGTGCCGGTGGAGACACCGGTGGGCGCCTCCTCGATGTCCGGGTCGGGGCCGTACAGCACCTCCGCGGGCGGCGAGGTCGCGTAGCTGACCACCAGCGGCCGGTCCCCCTCGCCGGAGGAACCGGAGAAGTCCTCGTAGTACGCCTGCTCCCACCCGTCGACAACGCGCACGCCGTTGTCCGCGAGCTGCTGCCAGTACTCCTGCCACCCGCCCTGCCCGAACTCGGCAACGCTGCCGAGGAGGAAGCCGAGGCCGGGGGTGGAACTCGCGGCGTTCTGGACGACCAGCAGGTCGCGATAGGCGGGGTCGGCGAGGTCCTCGAGGTCCTGCGGAGGTTCGATGCCCGCCTCCGTGAACCACGCACGGTCGTAGTTGACGCAGATGTCGCCGTGGTCCACGGGCGTCACCCGCCATTCACCGGCGTCCAACTGGAACTCCTCGGGGACCGCGTCGAGCCCCTCGGCACGGTGCGGTGCGAAGACGTCCGCCTCCAGGGCGCGGGTCAGCAGCGTGTTGTCGACGCCGAACAGCACGTCGCCCTGGGGGTTGCCCGCGGACAGGACGGCCTGGTTGACCATGACGCCGCCGTCGTCGGCGCGCAGCACCCTGACCTCGTAGCCGGTGCGCTCGGTGAACCCGGCGAGGACGTCCTCCGACACCTCGAAGGAGTTGTGGGTCACCAGCGTCACGGTGCTCCCGCCGGCGGTCGTGGCGTCGTCCTCCGATTCCGAGCCGCAGGCGGCGAGGAACGTGGTGCCGAGGAGGACCGGAAGGGCCAGCGTGGCGGTGCGCCAGGAGGTGCGCTTCATGTGGCTGCTTTCGTCGGTACGACGAGGCAGCGGAGCACGCGTCGACGTGCTGTCATCCGAGCTCCCTACCCGGCGCCATGAGCTCCGGGCGAGGTTCGAAGGGTCTGCGGCGGATGCCGCACTCTCAGCGCTGGACGCGCTCCCCTGCCGGTCGATATGCGTGAATGGTGTGTCGTGCACGTGTGCGACCACACGATAGCCCACCGCACGGGGCAACCGCGTCCCCGGGGCGCCACGCCACGTGGCGCCCCGGGAGCGGGCCCGTCAGCGCTCCGAGGCGGCCAGCTGGCCGCAGGCCCCGTCGATCTCCTGGCCGCGCGTGTCGCGCACCGTGGTCGGCACACCATGGGCCTCCAGGGCCGCCACGAACGCCCGCTCGTCCTCCGGGCGGCTCGCCGTCCACTTCGAGCCCGGTGTGGGGTTCAGCGGGATCAGGTTGACGTGCGCGCCGCGCCCCTTGAGAAGCCGGCCCAGCAGGTCGCCGCGCCACGCCTGGTCGTTGATGTCCCGGATGAGCGCGTACTCGATCGAGATCCGCCGGCCGGAGCGGTCGGCGTACGCCCACGCGGCGTCGAGCACCTCGCGAACCTTCCATCGCGTGTTGACGGGGACCAGGGTGTCCCGGAGCTCGTCGTCGGGGGCGTGCAGGGAGACCGCCAGCCGGCACTTCAGCCCCTCGTCCGCGAGCCGGTTGATGGCCGGCACCAGTCCGACGGTCGAGACGGTGATGCCGCGCTGCGACAGCCCCGCGCCGTCGGGCTCCGGGTCGGTCAGGCGACGGATCGCACCGACCACGCGCTTGTAGTTGGCGAGGGGCTCCCCCATCCCCATGAAGACGATGTTGGAGAGCCGCGTCGGGCCGCCGGGCACGTCGCCGTCCCGCAGGGCCCGCATGCCGTCGATGATCTGGTGGACGATCTCGGCGGTCGACAGGTTGCGGTCGAGGCCGGCCTGCCCCGTCGCGCAGAACGGGCAGTTCATCCCGCAACCCGCCTGCGAGGAGATGCACATCGTCACCCGGTCCGGGTACCGCATCAGCACCGACTCGACCAGGGTGCCGTCGTGCAGCCGCCACAGCGTCTTCCGGGTGGCGCCCTCGTCACAGCTGATGTGGCGGACCACCGACATCAGCGGCGGAAGCAGTTCCTCGGCGAGCCGCGCCCGGGAGCCCGCGGGGATGTTGGTCCACTGCTCGGGCTCGGCCGAGAGCCGCCCGAAGTAGTGCTGCGAGAGCTGCTTGGCTCGGAACGGCTTCTCTCCGAGCGCCGCGACGGCTTCCTTGCGTTCGGCGGGCGTCAGGTCGGCGAGGTGCCGGGGCGGCTTCTTGGCGCCGCGCGGGGCGACGAACGTCAGCTCGCCGGGTACGGGTCGTGCCATGGCGGGACGTCTCCTCGGTGGGACAGCGGGCGCCACAGGGCGCAACAGCGCCACCTGCGGCACGGTGCGGTCTCTCCCCGCACCTCGACGGTCGGTGCACGGGCCCCGCGGCCCCGGAGGGCACGGCACTCCGTGACGCCGATCCAGCGTACCGGTGTCACGACCGCGTCCCCGCCCCCGCGGACGTGAGGCGTCACACCGCAGGCCCGCCGAGGGGAGCGTGCCCCTCCGCGGGGTCAGGAACCGACGAAGACGAGGAACAGCACCCAGACCACCGGGGCCGTCGGCAGTATCGAGTCGAGCCGATCCATGATCCCGCCATGGCCCGGCAGCAACGTCCCCATGTCCTTGATACCGAGATCACGCTTGATCATGGATTCGCCGAGGTCCCCCAGCGTGGCGGTCACCGCGACCGCCAACCCCATCAGCAGCCCCTGCCACCAGGCACCGCCCTCGATCAGGAACTCCAGCGAGAGCGCCCCCGCGGCCATCGCGAAGGCGACGGCTCCGAACAGCCCCTCCCGGGTCTTTCCGGGGCTGATGCGGGGTGCGAGCTTCCGCTTCCCGAACCGCCAGCCGACGGCGTAGGCACCCGTGTCGCTCACCACGGTCAGCAGCAGGAAGACCAGGACCCGCCAGGACCCGTCGTCAGCTGCCAGGACCAGCGCCACGAACGTGGCCAGGAAGGGCACATACAGCACGGCGAACACGGAGGCCGTGACATCGCGCAGGTACTCGTGGGGCGGCCCCGCCATGCGCCACAGGAACACCGCGAACACCGTGAGCGCCATCGCCACGAACGCCGCGCCCGCCCCCTCGACGTAGCCGGCCACCACCGTGGCGGCGCCCCCCACCGCCATGGGCAGGAGCGGGGCGCGCACCTGCTTGCGCTCAGCGAGGCGTGACGTGAGCTCCCACAGCCCGACGATCACCGCGCCGGCGATCACCGCGACGAAGGCGGGCTTGTAGACGAACAGGGTGACGAGAATGAGCACGCCCAGTCCGGCGCCCACGCCGATGGCCGCGGGCAGGTCCCGGCCCGCCCGCTTGGCGCGCCGCGCTGCGCGGCCCTCCGCCGCCGTGCCGTCGTCCCGGGCTCCGCCGCCGACGCCCTCGCCGGATGCACCCCCCACGGGGCCGACGGGTTCCTGGCCGGCACGACCGCCGTCCAGCGGGCCTCCGGTGCCCCCGCCCGTTCGGTCCAGCTGTCCCCAGGGTGACTCGTTCACGCGCTCATTTCCGTTCGTTCTCCCGCCCGCGCCCCGGCATCTCCCACGGGCGCGGGCAGCACTTCGACCCCAGCCGACCGCCGCACGGCGGTCGAAGCTCAGACCTCGAGCAGCTCGGCTTCCTTGTGCTTGAGGAGTTCGTCGACCTGTGCGACGTACTTCGCGGTGGTGTCGTCCAGCTCCTTCTCACCGCGGCGCCCGTCGTCCTCGCCGACCTCGCCGTTCTTCACCGCGCCGTCGATGGCTTCCTTGGCCTTCCGGCGTACACCGCGGATCGAGATCTTGGCGTCCTCGCCCTTGGCCTTGGCCACCTTGATGTACTCGCGACGGCGCTCCTCCGTCAGCTCCGGGAAGTTCACCCGGATGATCCGGCCGTCGTTCGACGGGTTCACGCCCAGGTCGGAGTCGCGGATCGCCTGCTCGATGTTGCGCAGCGCGCTCGCGTCGAACGGGGTCACCACCGCCATACGGGCCTCGGGGACCGAGAACGAGGCGAGCTGGTTGATCGGCGTCATCGCGCCGTAGTACTCGGCGACGATCTTGTTGAACATCGCCGGGTGCGCACGCCCGGTGCGGATGGCCGCGAAGTCCTCCTTGGCCACCACGACGGCCTTCTCCATCTTCTCCTCGGCCTCGAGGAGAGCTTCTTCGATCACCACGTGCTCCTATTCGATGTGTGAGGCAAACCGGCGCGTGGACGGGATCTCAGTCCCGCCGGCCCAGGCTGTTCACGAGTGTGCCGATCTTCTCACCCTTGACGGCACGGGCGATATTGCCCTCCGTGAGGAGTTCGAAGACCAGGATCGGCAGATCGTTGTCCCGGCAGAGAGTGACCGCCGTGGAGTCCGCGACCTTCAGGTTCCGGGTGATGACCTCGCCGTAGTCGAGTGCGTCGAACCGCACCGCGTCCGGGTTCTTGGCCGGGTCGGAGTCGTAGACACCGTCGACGCCGTTCTTGCCCATCAGGAGGGCCTCGGCGTGGATCTCGAGACCGCGCTGCGCGGCTGTGGTGTCGGTGGAGAAGTAGGGCATGCCCATACCGGCGCCGAAAATGACGACACGGCCCTTCTCGAGGTGGCGGATGGCACGGAGCGGAATGTACGACTCCGCCACCTGCCCCATGGTGATGGCAGTCTGCACGCGGGAGTCGATTCCCTCCTTCTCCAGGAAGTCCTGCAGCGCGAGGCAGTTCATCACGGTGCCGAGCATGCCCATGTAGTCGGACCGGGCACGGTCCATCCCGCGGTGCTGGAGCTCCGCGCCGCGGAAGAAGTTGCCGCCGCCGATCACGACGGCGATCTGAGTGCCCTCCCGTACCACCGCGGCGATCTCGCGGGCCATCTTGTGCACGATGTCGGGGTCGACGCCGAGACCGCCACCTCCCGCGAACGCCTCTCCGGACAGCTTCAGCAGGTAGCGGGACGGCCGGCCACCCGTCGGGGCGGGGGTCTCCTGGTTCATGGAATTCTCCTCGTGCACATACGAAGGAGGCCATTGCCGACGGTTCCTCTCGGTTCCGTTCCGGCGACGGCCTCCTCGTCACAACAGCGGTGTCACAGCCCCGCGGCGCGCCGCTCGCGGGCTCTGTGCCCGACAATAGCGGTGCCGGGGCGCTGACGACGCCGACGGCACGGGGGTGACGGGGGTCCGTCGCCGACGAACCCCCGTCGGACGGTGCGTCAGGCGCCCACGCGGAAGCGGGCGAACGCCTGGAGCGAGAGCCCGGCCTCGTCGAGCACCTTCTGGACGGACTTCTTGTTGTCCTTGGCGAAGGGCTGGCCGAGCAGGGTGTTCTCCTTGAAGAAGCCGTTCACCCGACCCTCGACGATCTTCGGGAGCGCAGCCTCGGGCTTGCCCTCCTCGCGCGAGGTGGCCTCGGCCACACGGCGCTCGTTCTCCACGACGTCGGCCGGGACGTCCTCACGGGACAGCCACTTCGGAGAGAACGCCGCGATGTGCTGGGCGATGTCCCGGGCGACCTGCGCCTCGGGCTTGTCCAGCTGCACGAGCACGCCCACCTGCGGCGGCAGGTCGGGGCTGGTCCGGTGCAGGTAGGTGGCGACGAAGCCACCCGTGTACTGGGCGAAGCGGTCCAGCACGATCTTCTCGCCGAGGTTGGCGTTGGCCTCGTCGACGTAGGTCTGCACGGTCTTGCCGGGCTCGATCTCCGAGGCGAGCAGGGCCTCGATGTCGGCCGGGGAGGTCTTGGCGACGTGCTCGGTGATCGCCTGCGCGACGGCCTGGAACTTGTCACCCTTGGCGACGAAGTCCGTCTCGCACTTCAGCTCGACCAGCACGCCGGAGGCGTCGTCGTCGGCGATGAGCGCCACGACGGCACCGTTCTCGGCGGTGCGGCTCTCGCGCTTCGCGACGCCCTTCTGGCCCTTGACCCGCAGGATCTCGACGGCCTTCTCGACGTCGCCCTCGGCCTCGTCCAGCGCCTTCTTGCAGTCCATCATGCCGGCGCCCGTGAGCTCACGGAGCTTCTTGACGTCGGCGGCGGTGAAGTTCGCCATGGTGGTGTGAGTCTCTTCCCGAATGGTCGGTGTGTGGGATCGCGGTACGGGTTCGCGGCGGGCCGGGGCTTTCGGCCCCGGCCCGCCGCGACCCGGAGGGGTGGTGCGTCAGCCCTGCTCGGCCGGAGCCTCGGCAGCGGTCTCGGCCGGAGCCTCAGCGGCGGTCTCGGCGGAGGCCTCGGCCGGAGCCTCGGTGGCCGGAGCCTCGGTGGCAGCCTCCGCGGGGGCGGCCTGCTCGGCGCCCTCGGCGGGGGCGGCGGCCTTGGCCTCGGCGCCCTCCAGCAGCTCGCGCTCCCACTCCGGCAGCGGCTCGCCGGCGGGCTTGTCGCCCTCCTTGGCCGCGTTGGCGGCACCGGAGCGGGCGATCAGGCCCTCGGCGACGGCGTCGGCGATCACGCGGGTGAGCAGCGTGACCGAGCGGATCGCGTCGTCGTTGCCCGGGATCTTGTAGTCGACCTCGTCGGGGTCGCAGTTGGTGTCCAGGATGGCGACGACGGGGATGTTGAGCTTCCGCGCCTCACCGACCGCGATGTGCTCCTTCTTGGTGTCCACGATCCAGACGGCGCTGGGCACCTTCTGCATGTCGCGGATACCGCCCAGCGTCTTCTCCAGCTTGGCCTTCTCGCGGGAGAGGACCAGCAGCTCCTTCTTGGTCAGGCCGGAGGCGGCCACGTCCTCGAAGTCGATCTGCTCGAGCTCCTTGAGGCGCTGAAGGCGCTTGTGGACGGTCGAGAAGTTGGTCAGCA
The DNA here is from genome assembly GCF_012033785.1 of Streptomyces bohaiensis. Lineage (GTDB taxonomy): Bacteria > Actinomycetota > Actinomycetes > Streptomycetales > Streptomycetaceae > Streptomyces > Streptomyces bohaiensis. Next base: position 27,203 of record NZ_JAAVJC010000010.1, on the reverse strand, counting down.
TGCCGCCCAGCCAGCGCTGGTTGACGTAGGGCATGCCCACGCGGGTCGCCTGCTCGGCGATGGTCTGCTGGGCCTGCTTCTTGGTACCGACGAACATCACGGCGCCGCCGTGGGCGACGGTCTCCTTGACGAACTCGTAGGCGCGGTCGATGTACGACAGCGACTGGAGCAGGTCAATGATGTAGATGCCGTTGCGCTCGGTGAAGATGAAGCGCTTCATCTTCGGGTTCCAGCGGCGGGTCTGGTGCCCGAAGTGGACGCCGCTCTCCAGCAGCTCCCGCATCGTGACGACGGCCATGGCCGTTCTCCTTGGGGTGTGACTCGGTTGTCAGCGCCGACCGGGACGGTCGCCGCTCCTGACGCCCCTGCGCGTCCTACCACGAACGCCGTGTGGGGTGTCGTGGACCGAGGGACGCGGCCTCCGGGCCAGGTGCTTCGACCGGGCCGGCGGCGGGGCGTGCGAGGTCGATCCGGGACCCGGATCGCCAGGGAAAGTGTACGGGACCCCGGAGCCGCCGGGCGACCGGCCCTGCGGCGCTGCCTCTTCCGGCCGGCAGCGCGTGCGATCGGCCCTGCCGTCACCCCGCCGCGGGCGCCCCGACCGATGATTCGGGTGCTCCGCGGCGTGGCCGGGCGCGCGCACTGAGCTGCACTCTCCCTTGCACGCCCCATACCCCACAGCCGGGCGCACAGTGCCATGACGGTCCCGCCCCGACGGCTCGGGGACGGCTGCCTCCGACTCCGCGGTCTTCCCGCACGGCGTCAATCCCGCCCCGGCCGTCACTCCGAAGGGTGGCCGAGTTCTCCACAGGCACCGGGTTGTCCACAGCCCCGTGCGGCGACGGCGCCCACTGGTCCACGGTGTGCCCCGGAGGTGAGGCTCGATGAATCGACGACGAGCTCTGGGACGGTACGGGGAGCAGGTCGCAGCACGCCTGCTGGAGCAGAGCGGCCTGACGGTCATCGACCGCAACTGGCGCTGCCGGAGCGGTGAGATCGACATCGTGGCGCGGGGGACGGACGTGGACACAGCCGGCCGGCGGCCCCGCGACCCCGCGGCCGCGGTGGTGGTCTGCGAGGTGAAGACCCGGACTGCAGGCGGACCACAGCACCCGATGGCGGGGCTGGGACCACGGCAGCTGGACCGGCTGCGGTGGCTGGCCGAGGAGTGGTTGGCCGCCCGGTGGCTACCGCGCTACGGGGGCCCTCCCGCCGGCGGGGTGCGCATCGACCTGGTCGGCGTGCTGGTGCCGCGCCGGGGGCCCGCCGTGGTGGAACACGCGCGAGGAGTGGGCTGATGGTCTTCGCTCGGACGTGCTCGGTGGCGGTCACCGGGGTCGAGGGCGTGGTGGTGGAGGTCCAGGCCGACCTCGAACCCGGCGTCGCGGCCTTCACCCTGGTGGGGCTGGTCGACAAGTCGCTCAGCGAGGCACGCGACCGGGTCCGCTCCGCCGTGGTCAACTCCGGGATCGCCTGGCCGCAGAAGAAGCTGACGGTCGCGCTCAGCCCGGCCGCGCTGCCCAAGGCGGGCTCCGGCTTCGATCTCGCCGTGGCCTGCGCGGTGCTGGCGGCGGGGGAACACGTCGAGCCCGCGGCGGTGGCGGAGCTGGTGCTGGTGGGCGAGCTCGGCCTGGACGGCCGGGTGCGCCCGGTCCACGGCGTGCTGCCCGCGGTGCTCGCGGCCGTCGACGCCGGGTGTCGGCGCGTGGTGGTCGCCGAGGCCAACGCCACGGAGGCCTCGCTGGTCCCCGGGGTCTCGGTGCTCGGTGTGCGCAGCCTCCGGCAGCTGGTGGCCGTCCTGACCGGCGCGGAGCCGCCCGAGGAACCCGTGACCGAAGGCCCCGACGTCTCCTCGGTGCTGCCGCCCGGTGCGGCCGCGGGGCTCTGCTCGACGTCACTGGGCGGGGAGCACCGCCCGGACCTGGCGGAGGTCGCCGGGCAGCGCACCGCCAGGCGGGCACTGGAGATCGCCGCCGCCGGGCGGCATCACCTGTTCCTCAAGGGCACCCCGGGGGCCGGGAAGACCATGCTGGCGGAGAGACTGCCGGGGCTGCTTCCGCCGCTCACCCGGCAGGAGGCGCTGGAGGTCACCGCGGTCCACTCGGTCAGCGGCACCCTCCCGGAGGGACGGCCGCTGCTCGACAGACCTCCCTACTGCGCGCCCCACCACTCCGCTTCCATGGCAGCCCTGGTCGGCGGTGGCTCCGGGCTGCCGAGGCCGGGGGCGGTCTCCCTCGCACACCACGGTGTCCTCTTCCTCGACGAGGCGGCGGAGATGAGCGGGCGGGTCCTCGACGCGCTGCGCCAACCGCTGGAGTCGGGGCTGGTCGTCATCGCCCGATCGGCGGGTGTCGTGCGCCTGCCCGCGCGGTTCCTGCTCGCGCTGGCGGCGAACCCCTGCCCCTGCGGACGGCACGGCTCCGCCGCCGGCGGGTGCGAGTGCACCCCTCACACCGTCCGCCGCTACCGCGCGCGCCTCTCGGGCCCGCTCATGGACCGCGTCGACCTGCGGGTCCCGGTGGAGCCGGTGGGCCGCGCCGAACTGCTCTCCGCGGGGCGCAGCGAGAGTACGTCGACCGTGGCGGCACGCGTCGTCGCCGCCCGGGAGCGCGCCGCGGCCCGCTATGCGGACCGCCCCTGGCAGGTCAATGGATCGGTCCCCGGCCACGAGCTGCGTTCCCGCTGGGCGCCCGCGCCGGGCGCACTGCAGCGGGCCGAGCAGGACATGGACCGCGGGTTGCTGACCGCACGCGGCCTCGACCGGGTGCTCCGCGTCGCGTGGACGGTCGCGGACCTGGCGGGCCACGACCGTCCGACGGCGTCCGACATGGATGCGGCGCTGTCCCTGCGGTCGGGCGTGGTGCGGGGTGCGGGGCTCGTGGGGAGCCTGCCGTGACGCGCCCACGCGGTTCGGACGGTGGCGATCCCGCCGGGAACAGCCGGACGGACGACTGCGGGGTCGACGTGTGTGCCCCGGAAGCGCACGACCCGGGCAGCCCTGGAGACCGCGGCGACGGACGGGCCCCAGGCCGCTGTCCCGCGGCCCAGGGCGGCGACGCCCTCCGGCCCACCGACGAGGAACGCCTGGCGCGAGTGGCACTCTCCGCCGTGGTGGAGCCCGGGGACCCCGTGGTCGGCGGCTGGGTGGCACAGCACGGGCCGGTCGAGGCGTGGCGGGACCTGCAGGACGGGAGGCGGGACGGCTCGGTGAGCCGACGCCGCTGGGAGGGGCTGCGGCACCGGGCCGGCCGGACCGACCCGCGGGCGTCCCTGGCGGAGGCGGCCGCCTGCGGGGGCCGGTTCGTCGCCCCCGGCGACCCCGAGTGGCCCAGTCAGCTGGACGACCTGGGCGCCGCGGCACCGGTGGGTCTCTGGGTTCGCGGGACAGCCTCGCTGCGGCTGCTGGCCGTGCGCTCGGTCGCCGTGGTGGGCGCCCGCGCCTGCACGGACTACGGGGCGTGGGTGGCCACGGACCTGGCACGGTCACTGGCCGCCCGCGGCTGGACAGTCGCCTCCGGAGCCGCCTACGGCGTCGACGGGGCCGCCCACCAGGGAGCCCTGAGGGGAGGCGGGCAGACCGTGGCGGTGCTGGCCTCGGGGGTGGACACCGGCTATCCGGCGGGCCATGCCGGTCTGCTGGAGCGGGTCCGGGCGCAGGGCCTGATGGTGAGCGAACTGCCGCCGGGTGGCCACCCGACCCGCCACCGCTTCCTGCAGCGCAACCGGCTGCTGGCGGCGCTGACCCGCGGGACGGTGGTCGTGGAGGCCGCGCCGCGCAGCGGGGCGCTGGCGACCGCCCGCCGCGCCGCCGCGTTGGGACGCCATGTCATGGGGGTCCCGGGCTCGGTCCTGTCGGCGCAGTCGGACGGGGTGCACCAACTGCTGCGGGGCGGCGCCCACCTGGTGTCGCGCGCCGAGGAGGTGATCGAGCTGGTGGGGGCGATGGGTGAGCTGGCGGACGTCGCCGGAACCACCGACCCCCGGGACCTGCTGACCGAGCCGGCGGGGCGCGTGCTCGGAGCGGTGCCGCCCGGCGGGGCGGCGGCGGTCGAGCAGATCGCAGCGGACGCGGGCTGTGGTGTCGCCGGCGCGCAGGCCGTGCTGCTGGAGCTGTGTGCGCTCGGCTACGTCGAACGGAGCGGCGAGTCGTGGTCCCTGCGCCGCTGAGCGCCGACCGGCGCGCCGTCGGCGCGCCCCGGGCGCGCCTGGCACCGTCACACCACGGTGCGGTGGGCGGAACGTATCTGCGCATGAGCGTCCCAGGGCTATATGCGCAGTGCGGCGCCGATGTCACGCTACGCTCACCGAGGTTCCGCTCGAACCGGCACCATTCGCACAGACCACCGTAGAACGGTTGCAGACGACGCATGCCACAGCGCACCCCCGGGCCCCCCGCGCCGGTTCCGGAAGCCCCGGACGCGGCCGCGCCGGAGAGGACCGTGCCCCACCGTCCCCCCACCACCCTCGAGGAGCTGTGGCACCGCTACAAGGCGACGGGGGGAGAGCGGCTCAGGGAGCAGTTGATCCTTCACTACTCGCCGCTGGTCAAGTACGTCGCCGGCCGGGTGAGTGTCGGTCTGCCGCCCAACGTCGAACAGGCGGACTTCGTCTCCTCCGGCATCTTCGGCCTGATCGACGCCATCGAGAAGTTCGACCCCAGCCGCTCGATCAAGTTCGAGACCTACGCGATCACCCGTATCCGCGGGGCCATGATCGATGAGCTGCGGGCCCTGGACTGGATCCCGCGCTCGGTGCGACAGAAGGCGCGCGCGTTCGAGCGAGCCCATGCCGCGCTCGAGGCCGAGCTGCGCCGCACCCCGTCCGAGGGCGAGGTGGCGCAGGAGATGGGCATTCCGGTCGAGGAGCTCCACGCCTTGTTCGGGCAGTTGTCGCTGGCGAACACGGTGGCCCTGGAGGAGATGCTCCATGTGGGCGGCGAGGGCGACCTCAGCCTCATGGACACCCTGGAGGACCGGTCGGCCGACGACCCCGTCGAAGTGGCGGAGGACCGGGAGCTCCGGAGGCTGTTGGCCCGGGCCATCAACACGCTCCCTCAGCGGGAGAAGACCGTCGTCACCCTCTACTACTACGAGGGGCTGACGCTCGCCGAGATCGGGCAGGTCCTCGGCGTCACCGAGAGTCGCGTCAGCCAGATCCACAGCAAGTCGGTCCTGCAACTGCGGGCGAAACTGAGCGACGTCCGACGCTGACCGGCTCGGACGGCACGGAGAGCGGCGGGCACACGTGGGTGGGGGCGCTGCGGCGACACCGGCGGACGGATCGGTCGGCCACGCCCGGCTTCGCCGGCCGTCCGGCCCCACCGCGCGGTTCCCCCGGTCCGTGCGCAGGGGGCGTGCCGTGGGCGCCGGTCACCCCCACGGGTTCCGCGAGGAGGGGCGGGCCGGCGACGCCCGGCCGGCGGCAGCACGGATGTGTACCGGGACGGTGCTCCCCCGCGAGCGATGGCTCTAGGCTGGGAGCGTGCCGAGGATCACTGCGGCCTCCGTGGCCGAGCACCGTCGCCAGCAGCGCGAGGCGCTGCTGGCTGCCGCCCGTGAGCTCCTGTCCTCGGGCGGGACCCGAGCGCTCACTTTTCCCGCACTCGCGGAGCGCACCGGGTTGGCCCGGTCCTCCGTCTACGAGTACTTCCGGTCCCGCGGAGCCGTGGTCGAGGCGCTGTGTGCGGCCGACTTTCCGCGGTGGGCCGCGGAAGTGGAGGAGGCTGTCCGCGGTGCGGCCACTCCGCAAGGGCGGCTGGAAGCCTACGTGCGGGCGCAGTTGGCGCTTGCCGGGGACGACCGCCATCAGGCGGTGGTGGCGATCGCCGCTGCCGAGTTGGACACAGCAGCGCGCGAGCAGATCCGCGCCGCGCACGGAGCGCTCGTCGATCTGGTGGTGCAGGTGATGACGGAGTTGGGCCACCCGGACCCCCGGCTGGCGGCCGTGCTGGTGCAGGGTGTGGTCGATGCCGCTGTGCGGCGGGCGGCACTCGGTGTCGAGGACCGGAGACTGGTGGCGGAGAGCGCTGTGACTCTCGCGCTGCGCGGGGCCGCCGGCTCGCTGCCCTGAGGGAGCGCCGCCCTCTCCGTCCGGACGACGCGTGGTACCGCGACGCGCTCACGTGCCGTGGGACGAGCTCCTCCTGTCGGTGGTCGCGCTGCGGGACCACCGACGCCCGCACCGCTGCCCGCCGGCCGCGGACAAGTGCAGGGGGCGTCCGGCCCGGCCCGATCGTTCCGGCGCGGCGTCTCCGCGCGGTGCCGAGCCACGCGGGAACCGACGCTCAGCTGCGTGGCGGCCCCGCCCTCTCCGGAACAGGGGGCCGCTGCGGGCCGTCACCTGCCCTCGGCCCGCGTGCCGGTCCGCGCGCCGAGCGGGTGCGCCGGTCCGCACGCTGCGAACGGTGCGATCGCTGCCCGGCGGCGCGACGCGGGACCGCCGGGCGAGAAGGAGCGGCCTCCGCGCGGGACTCGTGCTCGCTGCGGCCCGTCGGGAGGGGGACGTCCAGCACGGGAAGCAGCCGGGACGGGCCACGCCGGAGCAGCGTCAGCGGATCCAGATAGGTGCGGCCCTCGAGAAGGCCCCAGTGGACGCAGCCATCGGCGCAGTGGAACGGACCGTCGGCGACCGCGCCCACGAGCTGCCCGCGCCGGACCGCGCTGCCGACCGCAACCCGGGCGGTGACCGGCTCGTGCGTCATGCGCAGATTCGTGCCCGCCACCGTGATGACCAGGACGTCGCGGCCGGCGACAGCCCCGGCGAAGGAGACATGACCGTCCACCGCCGCTCGTACGAGGTCTCCCGGACTCGCGGCGAGGTCCACCCCGCGGTGCCCGGGTGCCCACGGTGCCGGAGGCGGCTCCCAGAGGCGCAGGAGCGCCGGAGCCGGCGACAACGGCCAGTCCGCGCCGCTGCCGGGCTGCCAGGGCCGGGCTGCCGGCGCATGGGCGGTGCCGCCGTCGGGCCCGGGCCGAGGTCCCACCGGGGAGGGGGCGGCGTCAGCCGCGTCCGGCGGTTGGGGCCCCACCGTGGGGGGAGCGGGCCGCGTGGGCGGCGCCGGCAGCACAGCCTTGGCCCGATCCCCCGGAGAAGGGCTCGGGTGCGCCGGCTCGTCGGTCTCCTCCGAGCTGCGGGCCGCATCCGCCGCCTCGGAGGCCGAGGCGGCGGGGACGGACCGCAGCGGCGACGCGGTCCGTGCGCGCCCTTCGCGGCAGTCGGGGCAAGGACTGCGCTCCGCAGACCGGGGCGGGGTCTCCGTCGCATCGGACGCCCCACCGCCCACGCGGGCGGTGGCTGCGACCAGGGGCACGGAGACGGCGCAGACCAGAGCGGCGGCCGCCAGGGCGACGGTGGAGACGAGCAAGCGGCTGAGTGAGCTTCGCGGTGCGACCATGTGCGGAGACTGGCAGCCGCACCGCCACCGTTGTCGATCTTGGTGGACAACCGGTCGACTGTGGATAACTTCGTCACCCCGCAGGGTGACAGTGTTCACCGGGGTGACACGCCGGGCCGCCGCCTCGGCCTCAGCCGCCCGATTCGCCGGACGAGCCGAAGCCCGAGTCCTGGGTGAGGTCCAGCTCGCTCCGGTTCAGCTCCTCGATGTTCACGTCCTTGAACGTGAGCACCCGCACCTGTTTGACGAAGCGAGCGGGCCGGTACATGTCCCAGACCCAGGCGTCCGCCATGGAGACCTCGAAGAACACCTCGCCCTGCACCGAATGGACCTGCATCTCGTAGTCGTTGGTGAGGTAGAAGCGCCGGTCGGTCTCGATCACGTAGGTGAAGAGTCCGACCACATCCCGATACTCCCGATAGAGCTTCAGCTCCATCTCGGTCTCGTACTTCTCGAGATCCTCGGCGCTCATCGCGTGATCCCTTCAGCCGTTCACGTCCACACATTGTGCTTCACGGCGGAGCGAGCGCGCACGATGTCACACGCGGTCACCCAGTGTCACGCCTACCGCCAGAGTGAACGTTACGCCTTCCGGCGCGCGACACGCGCGGTAATCGCGCCCGTGGTCGAACCCACCATGATCAGGACGGCCCCGACGACGGTCGACGTCACGAGCAACCTGAGCGGACCGGGGTCCGAAACTCCGCCGGGGAGCTCCGCGAACGACCCGGGCCGTGAGATCAGGCCCGCCCGACCGGGCGGCCACGCCACCGCCTCGACGCGGGCCACCACGGCGTCCGTGCTGACCGTGCCGGTCCCGCCCTCGGCCAGCAGCGACCGGGAGTCGACCGAGTCCAGCCGCTCGTCCCCCAGCAGGAAGAGCTCCCCTTCGGGGACCCGCGCGTCGAAGTCATGACGGGAGGCGGGGCCCCCGCCGGTCCGGTAGGGCTCGGGCACGGGCGCCCCGTTGACCTGCAGCAGGCCGCGGTCGTCACAGCAGGTCACGTGGTCGCCGCCCACCCCGACGACCCGCTTCACCATCGGCAGTTCGCTCCAGGCGGTGTCCCTGAAGACAACGATGTCGCCACGGCGCACCTCGTGGCCGTCGATCCGCTGCGCGACCACCCGGTCGTCCGCCGAGACGGTCGGGGCCATCGAGTCGGTGGGCACGAGGTAGGGCTGGTAGAGGAAGGCCGCCATCACGAAGCCCCCGAGAAAGAGAACACACCCCACGGCCACGATGAGGTTGGCGAGCAGGCGCCCGAGGCGTCCTCGACCGCGACGTGCTGCGCTCATGACGTCCTCCCACTTCCCTACCTCGGAACCGTGACCCTACCCAGCGGGCGCGGGAACCGCTCCCGCCGCCCGCCCCGGCCCCGCACCGCCTGTGTCGGAACGACAGCCGGCGCCCGAGATGGCGCACCGGCGATCCGTCGAACGCCGGGCCCGCTGCGCGGCGAACCCCGCCCGCGCGCACGACGGCCACCGGCACGTCGGCAGAGCCGTCGGTGTTCGCCGGGAGGGTCAGCGGCGCGCGGCGGCTGTGAGGTGACGCCGAAGCAGCACCAGAGGGACGGCGCCGGCCAGCCCCAGGGCGCCCGGTGCCGCCACGGCCATCGCGTTGTCCAGGGAAGAGTAGCCCGAGGGGACGGACAGAACCGACCACCGGTTGATCGGCCAGGCCACGACGACGGCCCGGCCGACCACGCTGTCCTCGGAGACGGTGCCGCCGCCGGGACCGTTCATGTGGAAACGCGAGTCCTGGGAGTCCTGCCGGTGGTCACCCATGACCCACAGGCGTCCTTCCGGGATGTCGATCGGGCCGAACGGCCGGTCGTCGCACGCCGTGTTACCGGGGAAGATGAAATCCGTCTCCTGGACCGCCACGCCGTTGACGGTCACAGGACCGCCCTCCTGGCACTCCACCGTGTCCCCACCGACGGCGATGACGCGCTTGATGAGGTTCTGGTCCTCGGCGGACGGCATGAGACCGATCTGACTCAGCCCTTCCTGCACCGCCGGCCAGAAGCCGCCCTCGTCGGCGGGGGGCGGAAGCCACCCGCCCGGATCACGGAAGACGATGACCTCGCCGCGGTCGGGCGTCGCGCCGAACCAGGGGGTCAACTTGTCGACGAGTACCCGGTCCCCCCGCTGCAGGGTGTTCTGCATCGAGTCCGAGGGGATGGAGAAGGCCTGCAGGAGGAAGGTCTTGATCAGCAGAGCCAGCACGAGGGCGACGCCGATGAGGATCGGCAGTTCCTTCCAGAACGAACGGTTCTTCGTCCGTCCGCGCCCTTCCCGGCCGCCGTCCTCGCCCTCGCCGGGCTCGGCTGGTTCAGGTGTTCGACCGTCCATCTCACCGCTCTCGTCGGCCCCGTGCGCGTTCGGCTCGGGATCTCCCGTAGCCGGACGCCGCTCCGGTCCGTCGGCGCCCCCGGACCGTGCTCCGACTGCCACATCCCCCACATCGACTCCTCAGCGCTCGGCGACCTGCCCGAGGGACGGAACAGGCTCACAGGTTCACTCCCATAACGAGCGGGAGTTCCGCAGGGGTCGGGAGTTCTGTCTTTTCTTTCTGCCCCGGCCGCACGGTGCCGCAACGACTGCGCCGTGCGGCGACCGGCTACGGCTCGGGCACCGTGTCGAACACCCCCGAACCGCCGAGACGACCCCAGTGAGCATACGGCCAGGCGATGACCCCTGCCCTGCCGACCACCAGATCGACAGGCACCGAGCCCCCTGCCGGGCCATCGAGGTGGAACCGCGAGTCCGCCGAGTTCGACCGGTGGTCCCCCATGACGAAGACATGGTCCTGAGGCACCGTCACGTCGAACGGTATGGTCGACGGCTCATTGCCGGCATGCACGTACGGCTCCGCCACCGGCACGCCGTTGACCGTGACGCTGCCCGCCTCGTCGCAGCAGACGACGGAGTCCCCGCCCACCCCGACCACGCGCTTGATCAGGTCCTCGTCCTCCTTGGGCAACAGACCGATCCAGCTGAGAGCGGTCTTGAGCTCGCCGATGACAGGGGGGTCGCCGGCGCGGGGCGGTCCGCTCTCCGTCTCCAGCCAGCCGCCGGGGTCCTTGAAAACCACCACGTCGCCGCGGTCGGGCTCCCACCCGAACCAGGGCGTGAACTTGTTGACGAGCACCCGGTCGTCGACCTGGATCGTCGGCTCCATCGAGCCGGAGGGAATGACGAAGGCCTGTACCAGGAACGTCTTGATGAGCAGAGCTATCCCGAGCGCTATCCCGACGAGCATCGGTATCTCGCGGGTCGCGCGCAGCCTCCGCCGCCGTCTGATGCGCCGTGCGACTCGCCTGCGGGCGGCCCTGCCTCCGCCGAGGCGGTTGGGTGGCAGACCCCCGGTGCCCGGTTCCGGCTGGACGCGTGACGGTGGTGTGCCGCGCGGACGCCCGCGGCTACCCATCGGCCTGCCGCAGCCCTCCGGTGCGGGCCGGGGGCCAGACAACCGCCTCGGCCCGGCCGATCACCCGCTCCTCGGGCACCATGCCGCCGCCGGGAGAACCGAGGTGGTCGCGGGAGTCGCTGGAGTCGGACCGGTGGTCGCCCAGCACCCACAGCCGACCGGCCGGCACCGCCACGTCGAACCCGACACCCGACGGCTCGTCCCCGGGGTACAGGTACGGTTCGCGCACAGGGTCGCCGTTCACCGTGATCCGCCCGTCGTCGTCACAGCAGACGACTCGATCCCCGCCGATCCCGATCACCCGCTTGATGTAGTCGGTGTCCCCGGACGAGGCCAGTCCCAGGTACGCGCCCGCCGAGCGGGCGGCGCGCACCACGGGGCCGGGTTCGGACGTACCGTGAACGAACGAACCCGTTCCGTCGAACACCACGATATCGCCCCGCCGAATGTCGCCAAAGCGATAGGCAAGCTTGTTCACGACGACCCGGTCACCCACTCGGAGGGTGTTCTCCATGGAGCCGCTGGGGATGAGGAACGCCTGCATCACGAAGGCACTGGTCAGAGCGAAACCCGAGACCAGCGCCAGGAAGCAGGCGCCCCACACACGCCAGGAGCGCGACCGCCTCTCGCCGTCCTCCGGGGAGGAGGGAGAGGGGTCGCGCTCCTGGGGCGCTGCGTCGGAGTCGGTCACGTCGAGATCGTAACCGCACCGCTCGAACGAACGGCGCTCAGTTGTCGCGCTTCTCCTTGATCTTGGCGGCCTTGCCGCGCAGCTCACGGAGGTAGTACAGCTTGGCGCGGCGCACGTCGCCGCGGGTCACCAGCTCGATCTTCTCGACGACCGGGGTGTGCACCGGGAAGGTGCGCTCCACGCCGACGCCGAAGCTGACCTTGCGGACGGTGAAGGTCTCACGGACACCGGAGCCCTGGCGACGGATGACGACGCCCTTGAACTGCTGCACACGGGAGCGGCTGCCCTCGATGACTCGCACGTGCACGTTGACGGTGTCGCCCGGACGGAAGGCCGGGATGTCGCTGCGCAGCGATGCGGAGTCGACGCTGTCCAGAAGGTTCATGCTCTACTGCTCTCTTCGCCGATGCCACAGGTCAGCGGCGGAATCATGGTGACGGGTGGAGGGAGCGCCGGGGGCGCCTCGGCCGTCGCCGCGGTGTCGTTCCCCCTGTGGCAGGGTCACACGCCGGCGGACGGCAGCGGCTCATTCTTCCACGTCGGGTTCGGTTGGCCCAAATCGGCCGTCGGGCCCGGGCTCCCACCCGAGCTCGGCAAGGGTCGCGCGATCGGCGCGGTCGGTCGTGGTCGGGTCCGTCGCTCGGAGCAGCTCCGGACGGTTCCGCGCGGTGCGGCGCAGCGCCTCGTCCCTGCGCCAGCGGGCGATCCGCCCGTGATGCCCGCTGAGGAGAACCTCGGGAACCTCGCGGCCGCGCCAGTCGAGCGGCTTGGTGTAGACCGGGCCCTCGAGAAGCGAGGCCATGGCGCCGTCGGCGAAGGAGTCGTCGCGGTGGGACTCGGCGTTCCCGAGCACGCCGGGGAGCAGCCGGGCCACCGCTTCCACCATCACCAGGACAGGGGCCTCGCCACCGGCCAGTACGTAGTCACCGACGGAGAGCTCGCGCACCTCCACGCGCTCCGCGTAGGCGTCGATGACGCGCCGGTCGATTCCCTCGTAGCGTGCGGGCGTGAACACCAGCCACGGGGCGGTGGAGAGCTCCGCGGCCACGCGCTGCGTGAACGGAGTGCCGCTCGGGGTCGGCACCACGAGCACGGGGCGGGCAACAGCCGACGGCTCGGCGTCCGGCACCCCCGCGTCGGGAGCTCCTTCCGCCCCGCACCCGCCGATGATCTCGTCCAGCGCCTCGCCCCACGGCTCCGGCTTCATCACCATGCCGGGACCGCCGCCGTAAGGAGTGTCGTCCACGGTGCGGTGGCGGTCGTGCGCCCACTGCCGCAGGTCGTGCACGCGCACGTCGAGGAGCCCACTGCGCCGGGCCTTGCCGACGAGCGACACGTCCAGCGGCGACAGGTACTCGGGGAAGATCGTGATGACGTCGACCCGCATGACGTCAGCCCTCCTCGGCCACGTCGGGGTCCAGGAGCCCCGGGGGCGGCGTGACGACGGCCCGCTGACGCTCCATGTCGATCTCGGGCACGAACTCCGCGACGAACGGAATCATGACCTCGCTGCCGTCCGGGCGCTCGACGACGAGCAGATCCTGGGACGGCAGGTGCGCGACCTCCGTCACCCTGCCGACCGCGGCGCCGTCCGCGGTGACGACGTCGAGGTCGACCAGCTGGTGGTCGTAGAACTCCTCGGGGTCCTCCGGCCGCTCCTCCGGGTCCACCTCGGCGATGAGAAGCGTGTTCCGGAGCTCCTCGGCAGCGGTGCGGTCGTGCACGCCCTCGAAGTGCAGCAGCAGCCGGCCGCTGTGGACGCGGCCCGTCTCGACCGTGAGCGGGCCCCGCTCGGGCGGGTCCGTCATCAGCACCGCGCCCGGCCCGAGACGCAGTTCGGGTTCGTCGGTGCGGACCTCCACGGTCAGGTCTCCCTTGATGCCGTGGGCCCGTCCGATACGGGCGACGACTAGCTGCACTGCAGTGGTTCCTTTCTGTGCACGGTGCGCGCCCCGTGCGGATCGAGGGGCCGGTGCCGCGCCATGCGGATCTCCGGCTGACACGACCGCAGTCAGGGGCGTGGGAACGCGGCACGGGCCGGGGACGGCTCATGCCGTCCCCGGCCCGTGCCGGTACGCGAGATGTCAGCGGACCTCGTCCACGTCGACCAGGTCGACGCGGATGCCGCGACCGCCGAGCGCGCCCACGACCGTCCGCAGTGAACGGGCGGTGCGACCGTTGCGGCCGATCACCTTGCCGAGGTCATCCGGGTGAACCCGGACCTCGAGCACCTGTCCACGACGCTGGTTGCGTGAGGCGACCTGGACCTCGTCGGGATGTTCGACGATGCCCTTCACCAGGTGCTCGAGGGCCTCCTCGAGCATCCTCAGGCCTCGGCCGGCTCGGCCGCGGCCTCGTCGGCCTTCTTGTCCGACTTCTTCGCCTTCTGGGTGATGGCCTCGCCCTTGGGCTCGTCCGACCCTGCGGCCTCGAACGCGTAGCCCTGCTCGGACTTCGGCTCGGCGACCTTCATCGGCTCCGGCGCGGGCAGGCCCTTGAACTTCTGCCAGTCGCCGGTGACCTTCAGGATGGCAAGGACGGGCTCGGTCGGCTGAGCACCGACACCGAGCCAGTACTGCGCGCGCTCGCTGTCGACCTCGATCCGGGAGGGGTTCTGCACCGGGTGGTACAGACCGATCTCCTCGATCGCACGGCCGTCACGGCGGGTGCGGGAGTCGGCGACGATGATGCGGTAGTGAGGCGACCGGATCTTGCCCAGGCGCTTCAGCTTGATCTTGACTGCCACAGCTGTGGTGTCTCCTGTGTGATTGAGGTGGGTGCGCCGTCGGGCCGCGTGGGGTTGCGGGCGAGGCCCACCCGAGGACGCGCCGGACGGAGGCGAGAGGGTTCCTACTCGCCCGGCGAGTTCAGCTGGCCATTCTGCCACACCCGCTGTGCGCATCGTGCGCCAGGAGGACTGCCCCCGGTCGGCTGCAAGGAACCCTCGGAACCCGGCATCGGGAGGGGCGGGGAGAGCGACTGCCGACCGGTACCGGGGCGGGACGCGGTCGGCGGGATCAGGGCCGGGCTGCGCGGGAGCGGAACGGGCGCGTGCCGAGCGAGGGAAACAGCGGCGTGCCACGGCGGGGTGGCCGCCCGCGGTGCCGGCCAGGGGCACCCGGGCGCGTGGGCGCGTGGGGCGCGGCTGGGCCTGCCGGCGGGCTGGAGCACCGGCAGGCTGGGGCCATGGGACCGTCGGCTCCGCGCTACGTGGGGCGGGCGGAATGAGCTGAGGTCGAGCAGCCGGGAGCGGGTCGCTCACGCAGCGGCGACGACCGTCCCCGCGATGCGGAAAGGCTTGCCGCAGGCGCCGCAGACGATCGGGGCCTGGGCCAGCACCGACGGTACGACGCGGACGTTGCGGCCGCAGTCGCAGACGGCCTTGACTCTGACCCCACCGCCGGACGAGCCGTGCCGAGCAGCCGGACCGCGGAAACTTCGGGTGGTCTCCCCCGAGGTCGCGGCGGAGTGGGCGGAAAGCGCCCGGTGGAGCCGCTCCGCGGTCGCCCGGTAACGGCGCCGGGTCTCCGTGGTCATGGCGACCACGGAGAAGCCACTGCTGGGATGCGGATCGTGTGCATGGGTGAGGCCGAGCTCCTCGGCCACGGACAGGAAACGACGGTTGTGGTAGCGGCCGGCGCGCGAGGTGTCGCGAACGCCGCGGGCGGCGGCGATTCCGTGCACGGCCTCGTGCAGAAGGCGTTCGAAGGAGAGCTCCGATCCGCAGGCGGACGAGGACTCCCCGATCAGGGATTCGGGCGCTGCCAGGTTGGGGAGCTCCGGGTGGTGCCGCTGGATATCGGCCCACGCGAGCGCCAACTCGGCGGCGAGAACTGGTGGTGTCGTGCTCACGTCGGGACTAACGAGCAAGCCCACCAAGGTGTTCCGATTCCCGGCCAACTCTCCGAATCCGCACCGTGGCCTCGGCGGCGGATGGACCCGACGACCGGCCGAACGCTGCACCTCGCGGAGTGGGTGAACCGCAGGTCGGACACCCCGCGCGGGGCCGCCCACGGGGCGGCTCCGCCGCGCTCCGGGCTCGGAGTGCACGGTGGCCGACACGATCAGGCACCACGCACCCTCTCCGCGGGCACCTCTGGTCACTCGTTCGGCGCATTCGATGGCCCTCGATGCCACGCCACCGGTGCCCCGCCGCCCCTGGGCGGGCGTAGGCGCCGGAACGCGGCCGCCGGGACCTGGCCGCGGAGCGCCACCCCCGGTCGGACGGGGGCGCTCCCCCTTTCGTGGCACGCGTCACGGGCGGGTGCACGCCGTCCGCGACTCCTCGGAAGCACCGGGGAGGGCTCCTGCGTCGCGCCCCTCCGCGAGCCGGTTCCGGCGAGCCACCGTGCTCCCGGGAGGGCCGGTTGTGGGCCCTGGCCGCATCTGGACGACAGGAGCCGAGCGGAGTTTTCTGTCATACAGGACGAGGGGACATTCATCGGCCGACGGCCGCCGCACACCCGTCGATTGGGGCTCGGTCTTGACACCCACGCTGACTCACCACGACTCCCGCCGTGTCGACCGACGTGGCGGCAGCCCGACGACCCGGGCGCGCGACTGGGCGGAGATCCAGGAGCGGATGTTCGTCCCGCTCTACGACTCGGTGTACCGGGATGTCGGTGTCGGCCCCGGAACACGCCTGCTGGGGCTGGGCTGCGGTTCGGGGCTCGCCCTGCTCCGCGCCGCGTCGCTGGGGGCCGAGGTCACCGGCACCGACTCCGACGCCGACCTGCTGGGGATGGCTCGGCAGCGCCTCCTCCCGGCGCCTGAACAGGGCGGGCGTCGCTGGCCCGCGCACCTCGCCCCGGAGCTGTTGCCGGAAGCAGGGGCGGCACCGTTCACGCTGATCACCGCGTTCGGTGGTGCCCCGGACCCCGAGGTACTGCGCCGCGCGAGCGCATGGGCCGCGCCGGGGAGCAGCGTGGTGGTGGCGGGAGCCGGGGATCCCGGCGCCTTCGCTGCCACCATCACGGCCCACCTCGCGGGGCGGGGCGACGAGACGGGCCCGCTCGCGGACCCGTCGCCGGCCGCCCCGTTCGGGGCGACGGTCACGGAGGACGGCCGCCGCGAGTTGGAGGAACGGTGGCTGCTGGCTGTCGTGAAGGCTGCGGGGCTGCGGGGCCCGCGGATCGGCGTTGCCAACTGCCCGTTCGGCTACCCGGGCCTCGACGGGGCGCTGCGCGGCCTGCTCGCGTCAGGTGCGTTCGATGCGGCCATCAACACTGCGGGCGCGGATCAGGTGGTCAAGGAACTGGTGGAGGCCATCCGCCCGTGCGTGCGCGAGGACGGCACCGTCTGGCTCCCCAACCCGCTTCCCTACGTGGTGGCGAAGGTCTGAGGAGCGCCGCCGGCCACCCCACGCGCCGATGCGGCCCCGTGCGCGTCGATGCCGCCGGCCGAGGTCACGAGGACCGGGGCCGACGACCGCTCCGAGTCGGGTCCGCGCACGGGGCGCCGACGCGTACGGCGACACCGGCGGGCCGACCACCGCCCGACGGGGCGCGGGACCGGCCGCCCGGGCAGCTCGCGCTCCGCACGCCCGGACGGCCCGTCGCCCCGCCTACTTCTCGGGGGGAAGCATGTCCCGGAACTCCCTGGGAAGCTCGAAGTCCCCCGCGTCCTGCCCGGCGCCGGGAAGGCCGAAGGAACCGCTACCGGCCTTGCGCTCGGCGGCGGCCTGCTCGTCCGCCTTGCGCTTCATGGGGTTGCCACTGCGGCGCTTGCCCTTGGCCTTCTTCGGGGGCTGCTTGCCGCGCTTCTTGCCGGCGCCGCCCCCCATGCCCGGCATCCCCGGCATGCCGGGCATCCCCGGCATGCCCCCGCCCTGCGCCATCTTGGACATCATCTTGCGCGCCTCGAAGAAGCGCTCGACGAGGTTCTTGACGGCGCTGACGTCGACGCCCGAGCCCCGCGCGATACGTGCACGCCGCGACCCATTGATGATCTTGGGATCCTCGCGCTCGGCAGGCGTCATCGACTTGATGATCGCCGCGGTACGGTCGACGTCCCGCTCGTCGAGGTTGTTGATCTGGTCCCGCATCTGCCCCATGCCGGGCATCATGCCGAGCAGTTTCGAGATGGAGCCCATCTTGCGGACCTGCTCCATCTGGGCGAGGAAGTCGTCCAGCGTGAACTGCTTGGGGCCCTTCGACAGCTTCTCGGCGAGCTTCTCCGCCTCCTGCTGGCTGAAGGTCTGCTCGGCCTTCTCGATGAGGCTGAGGACATCGCCCATGCCCAGGATGCGGGACGCCATACGGTCCGGGTGGAAGGCGTCGAAGTCGTCGAGCCCCTCCCCGTTCGAGGCGAACATGATCTGCCGGCCCGTGATGTGTGCGACCGAGAGGGCCGCGCCGCCTCGAGCGTCACCGTCGAGCTTGGAGAGCACCACGCCGTCGAAGCCGACGCCGTCCCGGAAGGCCTCGGCAGTGGTGACGGCGTCCTGACCGATCATGGCGTCGACGACGAACAGCACCTCGTCGGGGCTGACGGCGTCACGGATGTCGGCCGCCTGCTGCATCAGCTCGGCGTCGATTCCGAGCCGCCCCGCGGTGTCGACGATCACGACGTCGTACTGCTTGTCCCGCGCGAAGGCGACGGAGTCGCGTGCGACAGCGACCGGGTCCCCGACTCCGTTGCCCGGCTCCGGCGCGAAGACGGCGACTCCGGCGCGTTCGGCGACCACGCCGAGCTGGTTCACGGCGTTGGGGCGCTGCAGGTCGCAGGCGACCAGCAGCGGGCTGTGGCCCTGGCCCCGCAGCCATTTCGCGAGCTTGCCGGCGAGGGTCGTCTTTCCCGCGCCCTGGAGGCCCGCCAGCATGATCACGGTCGGCGGGTTCTTGGCGAACCTCAGACGACGCGTCTCGCCACCGAGGATGCCCACGAGCTCCTCGTTGACGATCTTGATGACCTGCTGGGCGGGGTTGAGCGCCTTGGACACCTCGGAGCCGGCGGCTCGTTCCTTGACCTGCTTGATGAAGGCGCGCACCACCGGCAGCGCGACGTCCGCCTCCAGCAGCGCGATGCGAATCTCGCGGGCCGTGGCCTCGATGTCGGCCTCGGACAGGCGGCCCCGGCCTCGGAGGTTCTTGAACGTCGCACTGAGACGATCGGAAAGAGTGTCGAACACGGCGTCGCGGGTCCTCGAAGTCGGGGGGTTGGCTCTGACGCCACCAAGGGTATCCGCCCGCGCCGCGGGACGGTCACGAGCGGGCGACGGGGCGGGGTACGGAGCGCGGCGGGCGCGGGGCAGGGGGCGTTCGCCGCACGGCGGGACTTCCCGGGCCCTCGAGGGCGTTCGCCCGTCGCCGGAGCGCTCGGGGGCAGACGACGCGCCGGCCCCCGAGCGGCGGGGCGGACGACGGTTCTCCGGAACCGGGGGCACAGCCTGCACGGACGGGAGTCGGGAGGCGCGGTCAGCTCCGCAACGCCGCCTCCAGGCTCGCCACCACCTCCGCCCCCGCCTCAACGGTGAGGGGGCGGTCCGCCGTGTCGGTCAGGTAGAAGGAGTCGACCGCGTCGGCGCCCAGCGTGGCGACGTGGGCACTCCGCACCCGCACCCCCCGGCCCTCCAGTGCGTCGCCGATGCGGTACAGCAGGCCGGGGGCGTCGGGGGCACGCACCTCGAGCACGGTGGCGCGGCTTCCCGCAGAAACGATCTCGACCCGGGGCGGGGGCTGCTGCGGGTAGCGACGGCGCCGGGGACGGGTAGCGCGCTCGCGCTCCGCCAGGCGTTCCGCCACATCCAACGAGCCGTCCAGCGCACGCTGGACATCCGCGCGCAGCCGGTCGACCTCGGGGAGAGCCCCGTACACGGCCGCGACGCGCCACTGCATGAGCAGTGCGGTCCGCCCCTCGCCGAGGGCCAGGGCGCGGAGGGTGGCGGACCGCACCGTGAGGCGGTGAAGGGCAAGCACGCCCGCGACCGCCGGCAGCGCCCCGGGGCGGTCGGGCAGCGCCACCGTCAGGGCGACGCCCACGGGCTCGGCTTCGCCGTGCGCCGTGTCGTCCGGGTCGCCCCGTTCGGCGGACCCGTCGGGCGTTCCGGACCGCGGCGCCGCTTCCTGTCCGGACAGGAGGAGCACCGGAGCGGCCTGGGCGACCGCCGACCGCGCCAGCTGCTCGGCCTCGCCCGTCAGGTCCGGGGGCCACGGCGCCGGGTCACCCGACACCGGCGACGCGTCGTCCAGCTCGGCCCGGACCCGGGTGACGAGCTCGTCCACGAGGGAGGCGCGCCACCGGGACCAGGCCGCCGGTCCCGTGGCGAGGGCGTCCGACCGGGTCAGCGCATGGAGCAGTTCGAGGGTGCTCACGCTCCCCACCGCGTCCGCCACGCCGCGGACGGTGACCGGGTCATCGAGGTCGCGCCGGGTGGCGGTGTCGACGAGCAGCAGGTGGTGCCGTACCAGCGCGGCGAGCACCGCGGTGTCCTCCGGTCCGAAGCCGAGGCGGGTCGCCGTGTCGCGGGCGATGGTCTCGCCGACGACGCTGTGGTCCCCCGGCCATCCCTTGCCGATGTCGTGCAGCAGCGCCGCGACGAGCAGGAGGTCGGGGCGGTGCACGGTGCGCGTGAGGCCGGCGGCGTGCACGGCCGTCTCGACGAGGTGCCGGTCCACGGTCCACCGGTGGACCGGGTTGCGCTGCGGCCGACAGTGCACCCTCTCCCAGTCGGGCAGCAGCCGGGTGACGAGACCGACCGCGGTCATCGCCTCCCACACCGGCAGGAGGCCCCGCCCCGCGCCGAGGAGGGTGACGAACTCCTCCCGCGCCTCGGCGGGCCACGGGACCGGCAGCGGCGCGTCGGTCCCGGCGAGCCGCCGGAGCGACGGGAGCGCGAGCGGCAGCCCGGCCCGCGCGGCCGCCGCCGCGGCACGGAGCGGGAGCACCGGGTCCCGGTCGGGCCGCGCCGTCCGTGCGAGCGGGCGGCGGTGTGCCCCGTCCCGTGCCGTACGAGCCGGGAAGGGGGTCGGTGAGCGGGTCGTCGAGGGCGCCGATGGCCGCCGCGTAGTCGTCGGGGACCGGCGTGGCCGCCGGTGGTTCCCAGCCGCCGCCGTCGCCGTGGCCCGCCGCGGTCATCGCGGGCCCCCGGTCACGCCGCCCCCCGCCGTCGGCCGGTCACGCCGCGGTCCGGTCGCCCGGACGGTCGGCGGACCGGTGGCCGGGGCGCCCCACCACGGGGGCGAGCCCTGCGGAGCGGGCCGGTGCGTCGGTGTCACCGCAGACCGCGAGCCAGTTGGCGAGCATGCGGTGGCCGCCCTCGGTCAGCACCGACTCCGGGTGGAACTGCACGCCCTCGACGGCGAGCGTGCGGTGACGCAGCCCCATGACGACGCCGGGGGTGCCGTCGGCGCGCTCGGTGCGGGCCGTGACCTCGAACTCGGCGGGCACGGTGCCCTCCACGACGGCCAGTGAGTGGTAGCGGGTGACCGTCAGCGGGGACGGCAGCCCGGCGAAGACCCCGCTCCCGGAGTGCAGCACCGGTGAGGTCTTGCCGTGGAGCAGTTCGGGCGCACGGTCCACCACGCCGCCGTATGCGACGGCCATCGCCTGGAGACCGAGGCAGACTCCGAAGACCGGCACCCCGGTCGCGGCGCAGTGCCGCACCATCTCCACGCAGACACCGGCCTGTTCGGGGGCGCCCGGGCCGGGGGAGAGCAGCACCCCGTCGAAGCCGCCCTCCGCCACGTGCTCGGGCCGTACCGCGTCGTTGCGCAGCACCTCGCACTCGGCACCGAGTTGGTAGAGGTACTGGACCAGGTTGTAGACGAAGCTGTCGTAGTTGTCGACGACCAGCACGCGGGGAGCCATAGTCGGAGTGTTCCTCATTCCTGTTCCTCGGTCGTCATCCCTCGACGGTGACGTCGTTGAACGGCAGCAGCGGTTCGGCCCAGGGGAAGACGACGGTGAAGAGCAGGTAGACCGCGCCGACGATCAGGACCAGTGAGATCAGGGACCGCACCAGGGTGTTGCCCGGCAGGTGCCGCCAGATCCAGCCGTACATGGTGGAGGGTTCCCTCTCTGTCTTCCTCGGGCGCGTGGCCCTGCCGCGGGCCGCCCCGCCGGCCGCTGCGCGTGGCCGTGCGAGCCCAAGCGTACGACGCGGTGCCGGGCCGCCGGTCGGCATCGCGGTTTTGGGGCGCGATCCGGCCGGGCGCGGTCACTCCACGGGGGTGGCGTGCTGCAGCTCGGTCGATCCGGTGTAGCCGGGGAGGGTGACGGCGGAGCGCTGGTCGACCTGCCAACCGAGCCCGTACGCCTCGACGTACAGCTGGTACAGCTCGATCGCGGGGGAGGTGTCCAGCGCCTCGCGGAGCCGGTCGGTGTCGCCGACGGCGGTGACGACGTACGGCGGGGAGTAGAGCTGCCCCTGGAGGATCAGGGTGTTGCCGACGCACCGCACGGCGCTGGTGGAGATCAGCCGCTGGTCCATGACCTGGATCCCCTCGGCGCCGCCGGCCCACAGGGCGTTGACGACGGCCTGGAGGTCCTGCTGGTGGATGACCAGGTCGTCGGGGCGGGGGTCGCGGACGTCCGGGAGCAGCGGCACGGCGTCCGGGGGCGCGTCGGTGAGGGTGACGGTGAGGCCGTCGCCGGTGATCTCCTCCAGCCCGGCCTCGGCCTCCTGCGCGGCGAGCCGCTCGGAGCCGGCGGGGTCGGCGCCCGCGTCGCGTTCACGCAGCTGCTGCACCTCGGTGCGGAGCTGGGCGGCGGTCGCCTCCAGTCGCGCGTTCTCGCGGCCGCGGTCGCGTATGAGGTCCGACATCTGGAGCAGCGAGTCGTCCGTGCGGATGTTGGAGCCGCCGGAGACGCTGAAACTGGTCCAGAAGATCAGTCCGGCCAGCATGAAGACACCGATGGTGCCCAACCGCGCCGGGCGGAAGCGGAAGTCCCCCACCGCACCCTGCTCCCTTCATCGACACTTCACGCACTACGCTATCCGAACATCCCGCACCGTGTTCTGCTGTGTGACCGCAGCGCGTAGACAGGAGAGGCTCTCGTGCCGAAGTCCCGGATCCGGAAGAAGAAGGACGGCTCCGCCGCGAAGCCCGAGAAGCAGCAGATCGGCGAGCGGAAGCTCGCGGGTGACGCCAAGGGCGACAAGGGCGACAAGAGCGACCAGAAGGTCGATCGGAAGAAGCCGCAGAAGATCGACATGCGGACCGGTGGCGGTGTGCGCCGCTGGGTGGCGCCGCTGATGCTGGCGCTGTTCGTCATCGGTCTGCTGTGGATCGTCGTCTACTACGTCGCCGAGGGCGATCTGCCGATCGGTGCGATCGGTGCCTGGAACATCGTCGTCGGGTTCGGCTTCATCGGCGCCGGCTTCGTGGTTTCCACGCAGTGGAAATAACGGCGCCGAGTTATCCACAGGATGATCGAAGATCACAAAAGCTGTGGATAACTCGGCGGTAGCAGGGAGGTCGCGGCGCCGCCAGTGCGGCGCCGCACCCGTGTTCGCCTGCGGAAATGTCACTCGAACGCAGGTTCGGGGGGTGTGTCCACAGGAGTTGACGAATCGCGCACCGGCTGTGGATAACCAGGTACCCCAGGGTGGTGACCGCAGGTCGCGCCGCGCGTCGTGCTCGTCCCCGGGCACCGCCGCACGAGCCGCCGCGCCGCGCGGCCGTCAGGTCAGCTGGAGGGTGCGCGCCACGCATACGCCGACCAGCACCAGCAGCACCAGGACGCAGACGCCCACCTGGTACGCGGTCCGGTTGCGTCGCGGCGCGTGCACCATCCCGTAGGCGATCGCGGCACCCGCCACCAACCCGCCGAGGTGCGCCTGCCAGGCGATGTTCAGCCCCGGCAGGAAGGTGATCACCAGGTTGACGGCGAGCAGCACCAGGACCGGCCGCATGTCGTAGCGCAGCTTGCGCAGCAGCACGGCCAGCGCTCCGAAGAGTCCGAAGACCGCGCCTGAGGCACCCAGCGAGAACTGGTTCTGCGCCGCCAGCGCGAACGAGGCCGTGGAGCCGGCCAGCGCCGAGATCAGGTACAGCGCCAGGAACCGTCCGCGGCCGAGCGCCGCCTCCAGGTTCGGCCCGAGGAACCAGAGCGCGAACATGTTGAAGGCGATGTGGAAGATCGCCTGGTGCATGAAGGCCGAGGTCAGCAGCCGGTACCACTCGCCGGTCGCGACACCCATGAGCTCCGGCGACCCGGGCGCCCAGGCGTACCCGAGCATCGCGAAGTCGCGGATCAGGCCGAACTCGCCGCCGCCCAGGTACTCGCTCGCCTTGAGCCCGACGAAGACGGCGAGGTTGACACCGATCAGGCACAGCGTGACCAGCCTGGTGTCGGTGCGCAGCCGCCCCCCGGCGATCGTGCGCGGCTGGGTGGCCGCCTGCTCGGCGGCTCCCTGCCGGACGCACTCGGGGCACTGGTAGCCGACCGCCGCGTCGATCATGCAGTCCGGACAGATCGGCCGTTCGCAGCGGGTGCAGTGGATGCCGGTGTCCCGCTCCGGGTGGCGGAAGCAGGCGCTCAGGCCGGGCTGCCGCTCGTGCTGCGTCATGGTGTCCTCTCGCCGCCGTGGCCGCGCGGCGCGGCCCTGAGGGGTCTTCCCCGCGGGGAGCCGGGCACACGCCGGCCCCCTGAATCCTACGGATCAGGGGGCCGGATGGTTCCCGAACGGCGCCCGGCGACCGGGGCCGGCGGTGGTGCCGGACTCAGCCGTCGCGGCGCTCGATGGTGACGGACTCCACCACGACGTCCTGCAGCGGACGGTCGGTGCGGGCGTCGGTCGCCGTGCCGGCGATCGCGTCGACGACCTTGCGGCCCTCGGCGTCGGTCACCTCGCCGAAGATGGTGTGCTTGCCGGTGAGCCAGGTGGTGGCGCCGACGGTGATGAAGAACTGCGAGCCGTTGGTGCCCGGGCC
Organism: Streptomyces bohaiensis; assembly: GCF_012033785.1. GTDB lineage: Bacteria > Actinomycetota > Actinomycetes > Streptomycetales > Streptomycetaceae > Streptomyces > Streptomyces bohaiensis. The sequence continues at coordinate 2,811 of NZ_JAAVJC010000010.1, read as the reverse complement.
GGCGTTGGCCATGGCGAGCAGGTACGGCTTGGTGAAGGCGAGATCGGGGTGGATCTCGTCACCGAACTCGTAGCCGGGACCGCCGGTGCCGTTGCCCAGGGGGTCGCCGCCCTGGATCATGAAGCCGCTGATGACACGGTGGAAGACCGTGCCGTCGTAGAGCTTCGTGGCGGCCTGCTCGCCCGTGGCCGGGTTGGTCCACTTGCGGGTGCCCTCCGCGAGTTCCACGAAGTTCTTCACCGTCTTCGGCGCGTGGTTCGGGAAGAGCTGGACCTCGATGGGGCCATGATTGGTCTTCAGGGTCGCGAAGAGCTGCTCGGCCACGTTGTACCTTCCGTCGTCCTTGGGCTGACCGTGCATGATCCTCCCATGCCCGCGCGACACGCGGTGCCCCGGATGCCCGTTTCGCGTGCCTGAGCCGGTCTCACCCGGCATGATTTGCGTACGAGTGGACAGGCGGCACAGCGGTGCCAGGCGTCTGTTGAGACTGCTGGATGACCGCACGATGACCGCAACAGCGAACCACCGACAGGAGGGTCTGTCCCGTGAACCGCAAAGAACGCGTGCGCGCCGCCGGCGACAACGCGAGGGAGACCGCGCGTCACGCGGCGGACGTGGTGGGGCCCTACGCCGCCTCCGCCCGGGAGTCCGCGTCGCAGTACGCACACGAAGCGGGCGCCTACCTGAAGCCCCGTGCCCGCAAGGCGGCCTCCGCCGCCCGTGAGAACTACGCCTCCCACGTCGTCCCGCGGCTGGAGCAGGCCCGCCAGTCGCTCCCCGAGGGCGTCGACGAGGCCGCCGGCCGTGCCGCCGACCGCACCCGCGGCGTGGCCCGCAAGGCCCGCGCCGCCGCGGCACCGCGGCTGGAGCAGGCCCGTGCCGCCGCCGGACCCGCCGCCGAGAAGGCCGCCGCGCGGTCCGCCGCCGCCTACGCCGGTCTCCGGGGCGACCTCTCCGCGAAGGACGTCCGCAAGGCCGTCCGGCGCCGTCGCCGCCGCGCCGCGGCCTGGACGACCACCAAGTGGGTCGGTGTCGCCGGTGTGATCGCCGGTGGCGCCTACGTGGCGTGGCGCTGGTGGGACCAGCAGGCAACCCCGCGACCCAGGTCGCCACCAGCGCCGCCGTGGTGGTGCGGGAGTCCGCCGAGGGCTCCGGCTACGTCTCGCGCGGCGGGCACAAACTCGCGGGCGCCCTCGCCGCGTTCGCCCCGACCGGGCTCCGGGTCCTTGGCCGCCGCGCGCTGGACGCGGGCGCGTCCACGGGCGGGTTCACCGACGTGCTGCTGCGCTCCGGCGCCGCCCACGTCGTCGCCGTCGACGTCGGCTACGGCCAACTCGCCTGGTCGCTGCGGAACGACGCACGCGTCACCGTCCGGGACCGCACCAACGTCCGGGAACTGACCCCGGCGCACCTCGACGACCGACCCGCTGAACTGATCACCGGTGACCTGTCGTTCATCGCGCTGACCACCGTGCTGCCCGCCCTCGCCCGCTGCGCCGCCACCGACGCCGACCTGGTGCTCATGGTGAAGCCGCAGTTCGAGGCGGACCGTTCGCGGCTCGACGGCGGAGTGGTGCGCGATCCTGCGGTCCGTGCCGCCACCGTCCGGGCCGTGGCGGCACGCGGGTGGGAGCTCGGGCTGGGCACCGCCGGCGTCACGGCCAGCCCGCTGCCCGGCCCTTCGGGGAACGTCGAGTATTTTCTGTGGCTGCGCGCCGGTGCGCCCCAGGCGGACCCGGCCGACATCGACCGCGCCGTGACGGAGGGCCCCCAGTGACCACGACCGACCGCGCCGTTCTCCTGCTGGCCCACACCGGGCGGCCCGCGGCCGTCCGCAGCGCCGAGCTGCTCGTGCGGGGACTCGTCGCCCACGGACTGCGGGTCCGCGTCCTCGCCGACGAGGCCCCCGACCTGCCGCTGCCCGACGGCGTTGACCGGGTCACCGCCGGGCCCGAGGCCGCCGACGGCTGCGAACTCCTCGTCGTCCTCGGCGGCGACGGCACCCTGCTGCGCGGCGCCGAGCTCGCCCACGCGACCGGCGTCCCGATGCTCGGCGTCAACCTCGGCCGGATCGGCTTCCTCGCCGAGGCCGAACGCGACGACCTCGACCAGGTCGTCAGCCGGGTCGTGCGCCGTGACTACGACGTCGAGGAGCGCATGACCATCGACGTGACCGTCTACAGCGACGGCACCGCCGCCGGTCGACCCGTGCACACCGACTGGGCGCTCAACGAGGCCTCGGTCGAGAAGGTCTCCCGGGAGCGGATGCTGGAGGTCGTCACCGAGGTCGACGGCCGGCCCGTCTCCCGGTTCGGCGGCGACGGTGTCGTCTGCGCCACCCCGACCGGTTCCACTGCCTATGCCTTCTCCGCCGGCGGCCCGGTGGTCTGGCCCGAGGTCGAGGCGCTGCTGATGGTCCCCATCAGCGCGCACGCGCTCTTCGCCAAACCGCTGGTGACCGCGCCCGCTTCCGTCCTGGCGGTCGAGGTCCAGCCGCGGACGCCCCACGGCGTGCTGTGGTGCGACGGACGCCGCAGCTTCGACCTGCCCGCGGGGGCGCGCGTCGAGGTGCGGCGGGGCCGGTTGCCCGTGCGCCTCGCCCGCCTGCACCGGGCGCCCTTCACCGACCGGCTCGTCGCCAAGTTCGCCCTGCCGGTGGCCGGTTGGCGCGGCGCCTCCCGCTGAACCCCTCCGCTGTCCGGTGACCCGACCGCACCGGCCCGCGCGGGGGCGGCGCCCGGCGACACGCGCGGGTGAAAACCGGGATCGCCGCGGTCGTCGCGACCGCCGTGGCGCGGCGCTGCCGCGCGC
>NZ_JAAVJC010000109.1 GCF_012033785.1 Streptomyces bohaiensis | reverse complement strand
CACGACGGGGAACGCGCCCCCGCACTCCGGGCGCACCGACCACGCAGCACCACCGGCCGGCCGGCCCGCGCCGCCGCCCGGCTCCACCCCTCCCGCCCCGCGATCGCCCGGCCGGGCAGCGGACGGCCCGCCACCGGCGCGGCCGGTGACCGCTCGCGACGCATCCCGAACCACGGAAGAGACCGCAATGAGTGACAGCACTCCCGGAGCCTCCTACGCCGCCGCCGGCGTGGACATCGAGGCCGGGGACACGGCCGTCGAGCTGATGAAGAAGTGGGTGGCGACCGCGCAGCGCCCGGAGAGCGTCGGCGGCCTCGGCGGCTTCGCCGGCCTCTTCGACGCCTCGGCGCTCAAGCGCTACGAGCGCCCGCTGCTGGCCTCCGCCACCGACGGCGTCGGCACCAAGGTCGCCGTGGCGCAGCGCATGGACGTCCACGACACCATCGGGCGCGACCTGGTCGCCATGGTCGTCGACGACCTGGTGGTCTGCGGGGCCGAGCCGCTGTTCATGACCGACTACATCTGCGTCGGCAAGGTCCACCCCGACCGGGTGGCCGCCATCGTCAAGGGCATCGCCGAGGGCTGCACCCTCGCCGGCTGCGCCCTGGTCGGCGGCGAGACCGCCGAGCACCCCGGTCTGCTGGGACCCGACGAGTACGACGTGGCCGGCGCCGGGACCGGTGTGGTCGAGGCCGACCGGCTGCTGGGCGCCGAGCGGGTCCGCGCCGGCGACCGCGTCATCGCCATGGCCGCCTCCGGGCTGCACTCCAACGGCTACTCGCTCGTCCGCCACGTGCTGTTCGACCGCGCGGGCTGGGACGTCGACCGCGAGGTCGCGGAGCTCGGCCGCACCGTGGGCGAGGAACTGCTGGAGCCGACCCGCATCTACTCGCTGGACTGCCTCGCGCTCACCCGCACCACCGAGGTCCACGCCTTCTCCCACATCACCGGCGGGGGGCTCGCCGCCAACCTGGCGCGCGTCGTCCCCGACGGCCTGCACGCCTCGCTGGACCGGGCCAGCTGGACCCCGTCACCCATCTTCGGGCTGGTCGGAGAGCTGGGCCACGTCGCCCGCTACGAGCTGGAGCGCACCCTCAACATGGGCGTCGGCATGGTCGCGGTCGTGCCGCCGGACTCCGTGGACGCCGCTCTCACCACGCTGGCCGACCGCGGCATCGATGCCTGGCTGCTCGGCGAGATCACCGACCGCGCCGCCGACCAGGAAGCCGTCACCCTCCACGGTGACCACGCCTGAGCCGCCGTTCACCTCGGTGACCAGCACTGACCCGGCGGCCCCCGCCGCAGCGCCCGTACCGACCCGTCCCGTGCCCCCGGCGCGGCCGGGACAGCGGGCGGGGGGTGGCCGCCCGGGTCAGGACCCGGAGCAGACCCCGGACAGCACAAAAGCCGGCCCGGCGGAACCGGACCGGTCTTTCGGCAGCGCGAACGATGCGGGAGTCAGGACTCCCGGCGCCGTGACGAGGTGTCGGACTGCGACTCGTCGTCGTCCTCGTCGTCGTTGTACAGCCGTGCGTACTCGGCGTACGGGTCGTCCTCGGGTTCATCGTTCTGTTCGAAGCGTTCGTCGCTCGGTGGCGGCGACGGTTCGGACGAGGATGCACCCAGCTCTTCGGCCAGACGCGACAGATCGGTACCGCCGCTGTTGTACTTCAGCTGGCGGGCGACCTTCGTCTGCTTGGCCTTGGCCCGGCCGCGCCCCATTGGCTCGACCCCCTCAACGTCGGGGCGCTGCGGCCCCAGAGTGTTGACATGCGTTCACGGAACGGAGCGGGCCCCGCGGGAGCCCGATCCACCGGGCTTCAACGGTACCTGCTTCCTCGACCCTACGGTACGCCGTCCGCAGGACAGAGGCGGCTCGGCACCGGCCCGTGACCTCTCGTTGCCAGGTCAACGGTGATTTTACCTTCTTTCGGAGCGCAACCCACCGAAGGTGCGTGACATGTCTTGTGCAGGCGTCGGCGTGTTGGCGCGGGCCCAGGTCAGCGGGCGGCGGCCATCCGCTGCTCGGCCACCCGGTCCGCCGCGGCGGCCGGCGGCACGCCCTCGGCGTGCGCCCGGTCGAGGATCTCCAGGGTGGTGTCGTAGATCTTCTCGGCCTTCGCCTTCGCACGTGCGAAGTCAAATCCGTGGAGCTCGTCGGCCACCTGGATGACGCCGCCGGAGTTGACCACGTAGTCCGGTGCGTAGAGCACGCCGCGGTCCGCGAGGGTCTTCTCGATGCCGGGGTGGTCCAGCTGGTTGTTGGCCGCGCCGCAGACGACGCCGGCGGTCAGCGCCTGGACCGTCAGGTCGTTCAGCGCCCCGCCGAGGGCGCAGGGCGCGTACACGTCGAGCCCCGGCGTGGTGATCAGCGCGGCGGTGTCGTCCACCGCCGTCACCGACGGGTGGGCGGTGAGCACCCGCGCGAGCGACTCCGCACGCACGTCGGTCACGAACACCTCGGCACCCGCCTCGACCAGGTGGTCGACCAGGATGTGCCCCACCTTGCCGACGCCGGCCACGCCGACGCGGCGGCCCGCGAGGTCCGGCGCGCCCCAGCGGTGCTGCGCGGCGGCGCGCATGCCCTGGAAGACGCCGAACGCGGTCAGCACCGAGGAGTCCCCGGCGCCGCCGGCCTCGGGGGAGCGGCCCGTCGTCCACTGGTTGGTGCGCGCCACGACGTCCATGTCCTGCACGTACGTGCCGACGTCGCAGGCGGTCACGTACCGGCCGCCGAGGCCGGCCACGAACCGGCCGTAGGCCAGTAGCAGCTCCTCCGACTTGTCCTGCTGCGGGTCACCGATGATGACGGCCTTGCCTCCGCCGTGCTCCAGTCCCGCGAGGGCGTTCTTGTAGCTCATGCCGCGCGCGAGGTTCAGCGCGTCACGGAGCGCCGCCTCCTCGGGGCGGGGCACGCCGGGGTAGGCGTGGAAACGGGTGCCGCCGAGGGCGGGGCCCAGTGCGGTGGAGTGGATGGCGATGACGGCGCGGAGGCCGCTGGCCTGGTCCTGGCAGAGCACGACCTGTTCGTGGCCGCCCTGTTCCGATCGGAACAGAACGTCCAGCACGTCGATCTCGGCCGGGCTGTCGACACTGACAGCGGGACGTACGTCAGTCACGGTGGTGACTCCTGTATGTCGTGGCGGATGCCCTCGGCGGGTGGTGAGGGCCATAGCACGACTCTACGACCGTCGGATCCCGCCCGGGCCCTGGGAACCGTCACCATCCCACGGACTCCGTCCGCCACTGGCCGGTCGGTCCACCTACTGGGATCATCGGCTGTGCCGACCGAGGGGAGGCCGTGCGTGCCCAAGGTTCCCTACGCCTCGTACCTACGGGTCTACGAGCCGCTGACGGCCTTCCCCGACCCCGAGCGCTCCCACTGGGAGCGCTACGCACGCCGCGAGGACCTCCCCGACGCCCAGGACGAGCTGACCGGGTCGCTGGTCGCGCTGATCACCGACCCGGGTCGGGCGGCGCCGGAGGAGGAGAACGGTGACGCCTTCGTCGCCGAACTCGGCGGCGCGCTGTACGTCTGCCCCTGGCGCACCCGGCTGCGGGCCTGGCAGGCGCTGGCCGAGGCCGGGCACTGGATGATGCCGGACTCGGTCCTCGACCGGGCGCTCCCGGTCGCGGGGCGCCGGCGGGCGGAGCGGCAGCACCGGCGGTGGGCCGCCCGCCATCCACAGGCCCGCCCCTGGATCAGGTCGGCGCTCTGGCACGTGCCGATCCGCTGGTTCAGCCTCTTCGACGATGCCGAACGCGAGTTCGTCGGGGGAGCCGGTGGTACCGCCTCCTCGCCGCCGGTCGCCGACCCGGGCGCGGCCCCGGCCCAGGACGCAGCCCCGCCGCCGGGCGGCCCGGCACGCGAGGAGAGGCCGACAGCCGGCGACGACCCGGTCTCGTTGCGTTACCGCACGCCGATGGTGCGTGCCCGGCGCCGCCTGGCGGGCGCGCTGCGGACCGTGCGGCACGCGACACCGCACGGACTGCTGGTGCCGGCCCTCACCGACGTGGGCCGGTGGCTGGAGGAATTCCACCCGCGTTCGCTGGTCGAACTGGACTACGGAGGACTTGTGCATACCATTTCCGCAGACCGGTTGGAGGCGGACCACTCGGCGGCCGAGGTGGCCGAGGCGGTCGCGGCCCTCGCCGCGGACGACCTGGGACGAGCGGGAGAGCTGTACGAGGTGTTGACGGAGCGCTGGACGGCTGTGCGGGAGCGGCAGTTCGCCAGTTGAGAGAGGTCGTCGCGGACCGCTCGTCGAGGGCGGTGCGGGGGTGACGAGTGGGGCAGGAGAGACGGATCGGGATGCCAGGGACCTAAGTCCCTTTCCTGCCGGATTCAGTCTCATTCGCTGCCAATCCGCCCCAAGCGTGACGGATGGCACGGGGTGGATGTCTCTGGACCTCTTGCCTTCAAGCGGCCCCCTCATGTCAAAATAGGACAAGGAGCTCGGTGGAGCTCCTTCTGTCCGCCTTGTGCGGACAGGGCGCGCTTGCGTTCCTTGGTGGATTTCGTGAGGGATCGTCACGGCGTGACAGGTCGTCACGGTGGGATGACTGTCCGCTATGACACGGTCCATCCGGCAACCGCCGAGGATGAACGCCTGAGGTGGCAAATCCATCGGTTTGGCCGAGCAGGCCGGGACGATGGTGTAGTTGTAGTGCCGAGGACAAGCCGTTCGTCCTATAACCGACTCGACCCACGTGCACCGAAACCGGGCATCGTGGGTCAAGCTGCAGAATTTAAGAGGAATGAACCGTTTCGGTTCGGTTCTCTCAAGGAGGCCGCTGATGACCGCTCGCACCCCTGACGCCGAGCCGCTGCTGACGCCGGCGGAGGTTGCCACCATGTTCCGCGTGGACCCCAAAACGGTCACACGCTGGGCAAAGGCGGGCAAGCTCACGTCGATCCGCACGCTCGGTGGGCACCGCCGCTACCGCGAAGCGGAGGTGCGTGCGCTGCTGGCGGGCATTCCTCAGCAGCGCGGTGAGGCCTGAGCAGTAGCAGGCAGGCAGTAGCGCCGCGTCCGGGGTCCCCTCCTCGGGGCGCCCGCGCGCCAGGCCGCATCGGACTCCGCCGGGTCCGGTGCGGCCTTCTGTTGTCCCCGGGGGCGTTCCTCAGGGGCTGCTGTGAGGCTCGCCACCAACAGTGAAATTGCACATATTAAATTCGGAGCTTCGTCCTCCGCTCCAACGGGGCGTTTCACGAAGGAAGTTCAGTGACTCCCGTCACACCCGTCTGCCCTTGTCCTGGTCAACGCCGTTCGATAGTGAGAACGACCGCGCGACACCCGGCGTTCCCGCCCTGCGCAACTCTCCCACCCGGCCCGGGTGGTACGGACCAGCCGCGCGGAACCTCCGTCGCGTCGCTGCGATCTCACCCGTCTGCCGCAGGGAGCCGCCGCCGCCGGGGCAGCCATCGGATGCAGGTGCCAAGCAGCTTCTGCGCCGCGGGTGTTGACGTTGCCTCAGTCGAGAGGCGCGGGTGCCGCGGCCCGCAGTCCTGTTCTGCCCTCCCGGGAACGCCACACGCGTCAGCCGGACCGGACGTGAGGTACGGCACACGCCGCGGACGCGGCACGTGCTGCGGCCGGGTCGTGCCGACCGTCCGAACGGCGGCCGCCCGGCACCGCCGCCGGCGGCCCGCAGGGCGGCTGTGCGCCGCCGCGTGACCTCCGGGCCGGTCGCCCGTGCGGGAGGGCGCCCGAGGGGCCCCCAGGCCCCGCGGCGGCAGGTGCAGCGCTGTGGGTCCACCCCGCTCGCCGACAGGTCGCGCCGGAGCCGGTGGGGGAGAACCGGCGCCGGGGAGCCGGCCGCGCCGTGCTCCGCCGCAGTCCGGGCACAGCAGTGGTCCGGGCACAGCAGTAGGGCCCGGATTCCGAGGAAACCGGGCCCTAATGCAATCGATGCGGTCCTGACGGGATTTGAACCCGCGGCCTCCACCTTGACAGGGTGGCGAGCACTCCAAGCTGCTCCACAGGACCTCGCTGCGAGACAGGACTCTACCCCAGTTCAGGGGCGCGAGGCCAATCCGCTTCCGCGCCGCCCGGAACACCCGGCGCGCCCGCCGTTCGGCGGGCCCGCCGGGCTACCGCGCACCCTCCGGAACCGCCGCGTCCACCGCCTTCACGATCCGCTTCTCCGAGATCGGATAGGCGGTCCCCAGCGCGTGCGCGAAGAAGCTCACCCGCAACTCCTCGATCATCCAGCGGATCTCCCGGGCGGCGGCCGGCACCGGCGTCCCCGCCGGGAACTGCTCCAGCAGCCAGGCGTACTCGTCCGCCATCTCCCGGACCTTCGCCGTCCGCGCGAGGTCCCGCTGCGCGTGCTGCGGCAGCTGCTGCAACCGCCGCTCCACCGCCGTCAGGTACCGCATCAGGTCCGGCAGCCGCCGAGCCCCGTGCGCCGTCACGAACCCCGGGCACATCAGCGCCGCCAACTGCCCCCGGATGTCGGTCAGCGACTCCAGCAGCACCGGTGAGGTGACGCCCTTGAGCCGCCGCTCGCAGGACTGCCACGCCGCCAGCACCTCCCGCACCCGGCCGACGATCCGCTCCGTCAGCGGCACCACGTCCGCCCGCACCGCCTCCACCAGCCTGCGGAACGACGGCTCGTCCCAGGCCGGTCCGCCGTGCGCGGCGACCAGCTGGTCCACCGCCGCCGTCGCGCAGTCCGCCAGCAGCGCCGCCACCGAACCGTGCGGCGAGGACGCCAGCGTCAACTTCGCCCGGTTGTCGAGCTGCCCCGCGGCGAACTTCGCCGGGTCGGACGGCAGCCGCAGCAGCACCAGCCGCCGCGTGCCCCGCGCCATCGCCTCGGTCTGCTCCTCCGCCGAGTCGAACAGCCGCACCGCCACCGAGGAACCCTCGTCGACCAGTGCCGGGAAGGCCCGCACCGGCTGACCGCCGCGCCGCGTCTCCACCGTGCGCGGCAGCGTCCCGACCGTCCAGTCCGTCAGCCCCGACCGCTGCTCGGGACCGACCCCGCCGCTCTCCGCTCCCGGGGCCGGCTCGCCGGCACGCCGCCGTCCGCCGCCCTTCCCCCGCGAGGGGGTCGAGAACGCCTGGTCCACGGCCTCCCGCGCCTTGGGCCGCATCCGCTGCCGCAGCGCCGGAAGATCCTTGTCCTCCGACAGCTTCGGGTCGCCCGCGGGCCGGCGCCCCCGGTCGTCCACCGCGCGGAAGGTGATGCGCAGATGGTCCGGAACCTTCGCGAGGTCGAAGTCCTCCTCGGTCAGCGGCTGGCCCGTGAGCCGGCGCAGCTCGCGCGCCAGCGCCCGGACCAGCGGCTCCGAACCCGGCTCCGGCGCCGTCGCCAGGAAACGCCGCGCGTAGTCCGGCGCGGGGACGCAGTGCCGCCGCAGCGGCTTCGGCAGCGAACGGATCAACTCCGTCACCAACTGCTCCCGGACACCCGGGATCTGCCAGTCGAACCCCTCGTCGGTCACCTGGTTCAGCACCTGCAACGGCAGGTGCACCGTCACCCCGTCCGCGTCGGCGCCCGGCTCGAACTGGTAGGTCACCGCGAACGACAACCGCCCCTGCCGCCAGGTGTCCGGGTAGTCGGACTCGGTGACGGCGCGGGCCGCCTCGTTGATGAGCATCGACTTCTCGAAGCTCAGCAGGTCCGGCTCCTCCGACCGCCGCTTCTTCCACCACGAGTCGAAGTGCGCACCCGAGACCACGAACTCCGGCACGTGCCGGTCGTAGAACGCGTACAGCGTCTCGTCGTCCACCAGGATGTCGCGGCGCCGCGCCCGGTGCTCCAACTCCTCGACCTCGGCCAGCAGCGCGCGGTTCTCCTTGAAGAACGCGTGCTGGGTCCGCCAATCGCCCTCCACCAGCGCGTGCCGGATGAACAGGTCCCGGCTCACCTCCGGGTCGATCCGCCCGTAGTTCACCTTCCGCTGCGCGACCACCGGCACGCCGTACAGCGTCACCCGCTCGTAGGCCATCACCGCGGCCTGCTTCTGCTCCCAGTGCGGCTCGCTGTACGTCCGCTTCACCAGATGGCCCGCCAGCGGCTCGATCCAGTCCGGGTCGATCCTGGCGTTGACCCGCGCCCACAGCCGGGAGGTCTCCACCAGTTCGGCCGACATCACCCACCGCGGCGGCTTCTTGAACAGCACCGACCCGGGGAACACCGCGAACTTCGCCCCGCGCGCGCCCAGGTACTCGTGCTTGTCGGTGTCCTTCAGCCCCAGCTGCGACAACAACCCCGCCAGCAGCGACTGGTGGATGCGGTCCGGCTGCGGCTCCGCGCCCTCCTCCGCCAACTGGATGCCCAGGCTGCGCCCCACGGACCGCAGCTGCGCGTAGATGTCCTGCCACTCGCGTATCCGCAGGTAGTTGAGGAACTCGGTGCGGCACATCCGGCGGAACGCCGAGGAGGAAAGCTCCCGCTGCCGCTCCCGCACGTACTCCCACAACTGGAGCAGCGCCAGGAAGTCGGACTCCTCGCCCGGCCCCTCACGGAACCGGCGGTGCTTCTCGTCCGCAGCCTGCTGCTTCTCCGCCGGCCGCTCCCGCGGGTCCTGGACGGACAGCGCCGCGGCGATCACCATCACCTCGCGGGCGCAGCCGTTGCGGTCCGCCTCCAGCACCATCCGCGCCAACCGCGGGTCCACCGGCAGCTGCGCCAGCCTGCGGCCGGTCTCCGTCAGCCGCTTGCCGTTGTCCTCCAGCGCGTGCAGCTCCTCCAGCAGCTGCACACCGGCCCGCACCGCCCGCTGGTCCGGCGGGTCGATGAACGGGAACTTCTCGATCTCGCCCAGCCGTGCGGAGATCATCTGGAGGACCACCGACGCCAGGTTGGTGCGCACGATCTCCGGGTCGGTGAACTCCGGGCGGCTCGCGAAGTCCTCCTCCGAGTACAGCCGCACGCAGATGCCGTCGCTGGTACGTCCGCAGCGGCCTTTCCGCTGGTTGGCGCTGGCCTGCGAGATGGCCTCGATCGGCAGCCGCTGCACCTTGGTGCGGTGGCTGTACCGCGAGATGCGCGCGTTCCCCGGGTCGATCACGTACCTGATGCCAGGCACCGTCAGCGAGGTCTCGGCCACGTTGGTCGCGAGCACCACCCGGCGACCGGAGTGCCGTTGGAAGACCCGCTGCTGCTCGCCGTGGCTCAACCGCGCGTACAGCGGCAGGATCTCGGTGTGGCGCAGCTGCCGCTTGCCGAGGGCGTCCGCGGTGTCCCGGATCTCGCGTTCGCCGGAGAGGAAGACCAGGATGTCGCCCGGCCCCTCCGCCTGGAGCTCGTCGACCGCCTCGCAGATCGCCGTCACCTGGTCCCGGTCGGCGCCGTCGCCCTCCTCACCGCCGTCCTCCAGCAGCGGGCGGTACCGCACCTCCACCGGGTAGGTCCGCCCCGACACCTCGACGACGGGCGCCGGCTCGCCGTCCCGCGACCGGAAGTGCTTGGCGAACCGCTCCGGGTCGATCGTCGCCGAGGTGATGACCACCTTCAGCTCCGGGCGGCGAGGCAGCAGCTGCGCCAGGTAGCCCAGCAGGAAGTCGATGTTGAGGCTGCGCTCGTGCGCCTCGTCGATGATGATCGTGTCGTACTGCCGCAGATCGCGGTCCTGCTGGATCTCGGCCAGCAGGATGCCGTCCGTCATCAGCTTCACCAGGGTGCGCTCGCCCACCTGGTCGGTGAACCGCACCTTCCACCCGACGGCCTCGCCCAGTTCGGTGTCCAGCTCGTCCGCGACCCGCTGCGCCACCGTGCGTGCCGCGATGCGCCGCGGCTGGGTGTGGGCGATCAGCCCGGTCACCCCGCGCCCCAGCTCCAGGCAGATCTTCGGCAGCTGCGTGGTCTTGCCGGAGCCGGTCTCGCCGGCGACGATCACCACCTGGTGGTCGCGGATCGCGGCGGCGATCTCGTCCTTCCGCCGGCTGACCGGCAGCGCCTCCGGGTAGGTGATCTTCGGGACCGCCGCGCGCCGCTGCTCGACGCGGGCCTCCGCCTCCGTCACGGCGCGGCCGATCTCGGTGAGGGCCTGGTCGCGCGCCCCCGGCTTCCGGACGCGCCGGACGCCCTCCAGCCGGCGGCCGAGGCGCCGCTGGTCGGGGAACATCAGGGCGCTGATGCGGTCCAGCAGCTCGGCGAAGGCGGGGGCGGGGGCGGACTCGGGCTCGGGTGCGGAAGCGGACGCGGTGTCGGCGACGGGCGGGGCCTGGTCGGCCTGCGCGACCCGCGCGGAAGAAGGTCGTCTGGACATACCGGCACCAGGATCTCACCTGGCGCACCTCCCGGGCGAGCCCTTAACGGAGCGTGCGGCTCCGGCTGCGCGGTGATGGGCGGCGCGCAGGTCGCGCGGCAGCCGCCGGATCGGGGCGTCCCGGCCGTCGTCGAAGGCGACGACCGTCACGCGGCGCTCCCGACAAGCGGCGCTCCCGTCGCCGGTGTCCGCTCGCGTCGCCGGTGTCCGCCGACATGCCCCGCGGCGGCCGGCGCGGCTCCTGGTGTGGGTGTCGCCCCGACCGCCGGCTCGCCGTGGCCGCGGCCGACGCCGACGGGCGACCCCCGCAAAGCGCCGCGCGGCGGCCGTCGCCGAGGACGGCTGATCCGCGTGGGCACTCAGCGTCGGCGGCCCCCGGTGCGGGTCCCGGTCACCGGGTGGCGGTGGCCGCCACCGAGTGCGCGACGTCGCGATGAGCCTCGTGCTCGGCGAGCCGGCCGGTGAGGGCGGTGCGGACGTCCGCGTAGGTGTCGGGGCCGAGCGGGAGGCGGAGCGGGGTCGCGCCGGAGTCAACGAGGTCGATCATCGCCCCGGTCAGTCTCTCCGCGCTGTTGGGCACCGGGAAGCGGCCGCTGAGGAACGCCTGCCGGGTGGCGGCCGCGGGGGTGTTCTCGTAGGCGGGCAGCGGCGGTGCGACGTCCAGCGACGCCCCGAACCCGGTGGGGGTCGCACCCGGCTCGACGATGGTCAGAGCCAGTCCGAACGGCGCGATCTCGCGAGCGACGGTCTCGCAGAACCCCTCGATGCCCCACTTGGAGGCGTGGTAGTAGCCGAGGCCGGGGTAGGTCGTCTGACCGCCCGCGGTGGACACCTGCAGGATGCGGCCCCGGGACTGGGCACGCAGATGCGGAAGGGCGGCGCGGATGACCTGGATGGAGCCGAGCAGGTTGGTGTCGACGACGCGCCGGATCTGCTCGTCGGACGCCTCCTCGACGGACGCGAGAACGCCGTAGCCGGCGTTGTTGACGACGACGTCGACCGTGCCGAGGGCCGCGAACGCCTCGCCGACGACGCGACGGACCCGCTCGGTGTCGGTGACATCCAGCCGGGCGGTCCAGAGCCGGTCGCCGTGTGCGGCGCGGAGGTCATCGAGGGCCTCGGGCCGGCGAAGCGTGGCGGCGACGCGGTCGCCACGGGCCAGCAGGTTCTCGGTGAGCAGTCGCCCCAAGCCCGAGGAGGTGCCGGTGATGAACCAGGTGGTGGTCATACGTGTCCTTCGCTGTGTGGTGCGCGTGGCCGGTCGCGCCGCCGCTGACGCGGACAGGGGGCATCGACGGGGCGGCCGGGGCCCGGGTCGGGAGCGGGCCGGGGACGGGTCGGCCGAGTTGCTCGCGCTGCGATGCGGCAACTCGGCCGGTGGCGAGTGGCGGAGCCGTCGTCAGGTGGTGCCCGCCTCGGCGCGCGCGTAGAACGCGGCGAGTTCGTGGGGGTTCTTGGTGCAGACGTCGATCTTCCGCACCGTGCCGTCCTCGACCTGGTGGATCTCGACCATGGTCAGCGGGAAGGTCTCACCGGTGGTGCGGGCCGTCAGCGTTCCGGCGAGCGTTCCGACGACCCCGGTGGGGCCTTCGAACACCTCGGCATCGGTGATGGCCACCTCGGCGTAGCCCATCATCGCGCCCAGGATCGACTGCACGAACACCTCGCGGCCCTGGTGCACGCCCCCGTAGGGGAGCTGAGCCGGCTCGTCGACGATCACGTCGGGGGCGAGCTTGGCCAGGACACCCGGCACATCGCCCGTGACCAGCGCGTCGTACAGCCCTCGCACGACCTGCGCGGGGCTCTCCACCGGCGTCGTCCTCTGGTTGCTCATCCTGCGGGCCCTTCTGTTCTGTTCCGGTACGGGGAGGCCGGCCGGCCCGGGGCACCTGGGCCTCGCACCGGTCGGGCCCCGGCGGACCGGGGCATGCACCAGACAACGGCGGCGGGGCGCGACGGGGGAGCCCCCGTGGTGAGGGGTACCGGCAGGGACCCCCACCGCCCGCGCGGCCTGCCTACCCTGGCGCCATGGACAACCGGGACGCCGTCAGCGCCTTCCTCCGCTCCCGACGCGACAAGATCACGCACCAGCAGGCGGGCCTGCCGAGCTACGGTCAGCGGCGGGTGCCCGGACTGCGCCGGGGCGAGGTCGCCACGCTCGCCGGGGTGAGCGTCGAGTACTACACGCGCCTGGAGCGCGGCACCCTCCACGGAGTCTCCGACGGCGTGCTGGACGCCCTCGCCCGCGCCCTGCAACTGGATGCGACCGAGCGCACGTATCTGTACGACCTCGCCCGCGCCGCGGGAAAGGCGCCCGGGGCGCCGGCCCGGCAGCGGACGGCTCGGTCGGCGGGGCGGCAGACGGTGCGGCCGAGCGTCACGCGGATCGTCGACGGCATGCCGGGGATGCCGGCGTGCGTGATGAACAGCCGCCTCGACACCCTGGCCGCCAACCCCCTGGGCCGCGCCCTCTACGCGGAGATGTTCGCCGACCCGACCTGCGGGGCGAACGTCGCCCGGTTCGCGTTCCTCAACCCGGCGGCCAAGCGGTTCTACACCGACTGGGAGCGCATGGCGCGCTTCGCCGTGGGCGCGCTGCGCATCGAGGCGGGCAGGAGCCCGTACGACCGGGAGCTGTCGAACCTGATCGGTGAACTGTCCACCCGCAGCGACGCCTTCCGCGTGATGTGGGGCTCCCACGACGTGCACGTCTTCCGCGAGAGCACCAAACGCCTCAACCATCCGCTCGTCGGCGACCTGGAACTCGACCAGGAGACCATGAGCCTGCCGGACGACAGCGGCCTGAGCGTGGTCGTCTACAGCGCGCCGCCCGGAACCGCCTCCGAGGACGGTCTGACGCTGCTCGCCGGCTGGTCCGCCACTGCCGGGTCGGAGCAGACCGCGCAAGCCACGGGCAAGCGGTCACCCCGGCAGCCCTGACGGGCCGCCCGGGCCGGAGGGGCCGGAGGACCGCCCGGGCCCGCCCCGCGTGCGCGGTGGAGGCGTGCGGCTGTCGCCCGCCAGGCGCGGTCGAGCCGTCGCGCGGTGCGGGGCCCGCCGGGAGGCGGCCGGTGTCGGTGCTGCGGGGCCGGAGGTTCCGGAGCGGCTTCGAGCAGCTGTCACGGACGCGACGACCGACGGTGCATCCCCGCGCGGTGGTCGCCACCGGAGCAGCACGGTGCCGGCACGTGTGAGGACGCGGAACCGGTGGCGGCGGCGTGCTCCCCCTGCCGGGCGCGCAAACGGAAAAGCCCCGGGCGTCTGGTGCCCGGGGCTTCCTCGAGGTGGTGGCTGGGGCCGGGATCGAACCGGCGACCTATCGCTTTTCAGGCGATCGCTCGTACCAACTGAGCTACCCAGCCACGCAGTTCACCGGAGTGATCTGCAAGCGGTCCTGACGGGATTTGAACCCGCGGCCTCCACCTTGACAGGGTGGCGAGCACTCCAAGCTGCTCCACAGGACCTTGCACATGCGCGGAACATTGTTCCACACACGGTAAAGCGTGCCCCCAACGGGATTCGAACCCGTGCTACCGCCTTGAAAGGGCGGCGTCCTAGGCCACTAGACGATGAGGGCTGGTGGCCCACCTGGGCGCTTGTTCGGCGCCGTCGGGGACGTGAGAAGCATATGGGATAGCTGCTCGGATCGCCAAAACGTCTCGCCGCCGGCGCCGTCGAGCGCCGCTGTCGCGCCGCGGCGGCGCCCGAGGGAGCGGGTTCGGCTCGGCCTGGCGGCTCCACCGCGGTCGATCTCCGCCGTCGCGTCCCTCCTCTCACGGGTCCCGGACGGCACAATGGAGGCGTGCTGGAGATGAGCCGCGAGGAGTTCGAGGACCTGGTCGGTCAGGCGCTGGACCGCGTCCCGCCGGAGCTGACCCGGATGATGGACAACGTCGCCGTGTTCGTCGAGGACGAACCGCCACCGGAGGAACCCGAGCTGCTCGGCCTCTACGAGGGGACGCCGCTGACCGAGCGCGGCGAGTGGTACGCCGGGGTGCTCCCGGACCGCATCTCCATCTACATGGGCCCCACCCTGCGCATGTGCGAGCGGGAGGGCGGCGGTCGCGACATGGTGGTCGAGGAGGTCGAGATCACCGTGGTGCACGAGATCGCGCACCACTTCGGGATCGACGACGACCGCCTCCACGAACTCGGTTACGCCTGACGCCGCGGCGGCGACCGCGGGGTGCGCCGCCGGTCGCGCGCCGGTTCCCGGGAGGCGCGGTCGTGCTTCGGCGGCGCGGGCGCCGCGGTGCTGCGCTCCGAGCGGGCGCACGCCACGCACCCGGTAGGTCGTCCCCGGCCGTGTCCTCGTTCCCCCCGGGGCAGTTGGGCAGGGTCGTACCCGACAGCACCGCGTGGAGGTCCCGGAGCCGTGCGCCGCCCGCCGTCCCGAACCGTTTCCTCATGTCTGGGCGCCGCTCTGGCGCTGCTCGCCACCGTCTCCGGGTGCGTCACGGTCGACGGCCGTCCACCGCAGGCGCCCCCGCAGCCGGGGGTGTCCGTCGACGTCGAGGGTCCCGACGGAGCGGTGGGGGAGGGAGGCGCGGCACCGGCGGACCCCTCGGGGAGCTCCGCCGACGATCCCGACGAGACGGGGGCGGGCTCCCGCCCGCACTCCTCTCCCGCGGGCGACGAGGAGGACGACGCCCGGTCCGGCGGCACCCCGCACCCCACCGGCGGCCCCGACGCCGACCCCGACCCCGATCCGGCGGTCCCGACGGACTCCGCCCCGCCGCCGGCCAAGCCGGCGC
>NZ_JAAVJC010000108.1 GCF_012033785.1 Streptomyces bohaiensis | reverse complement strand
GTGCCGCCGCGCCCGTGGGGCGGGGCGGCACGGCGCGCGGCGGTCAGCTGTCGCTGAGCTGCTTGCGGGCGGCGAGCTGCGACAGCGGGGTGTCGGCGAGGCCCTGCTCGCGGACCGCGTCGAGCAGGCCGCTCAGCTGGGCGCTGTGGCTGCCGCCGCCCGAGATGAGCCCGGAGAGCAGGCCGGCCAGCGTGAGGTCGCGCATGCCGCCGGCGCCCAGCCCGGCGACCATGCCGGTGATGTCGTCCGTGAAGGTCGAGTTCTCCGGGTCGAGCCACTTGCCGGCCAGCGTCCGGGTGTGCTCGGAGTTGTCGACGAAGGCGTCGACGCTGCGGCCGGCGGAGATGGCGCCGACGAGGCGGTCGAAGAAGACGGAGTCGCCGCCGACGATGTCGATCTTGGCGTTCTCCAGGCCGGTGGCGATGAGGGTGGCCTGCGACTCGGCGATCTTGTGGTGGACGTCGATGCCGGCGATGCGGATCTCCTTCTCCGCCTCCAGCCGCAGTCGGTACTCCTCGTGCTCGCGGCTGGCGGCGTCGAGGGCGGCCATGGCGGCGGCCTTCTCGGTGAGCCCCTCGGCCTCCGCCTGCATCTTGTCCTTCATGCCCTCGGCCTCGGCCTGGAGCTTGACCTTGAGGCCCTCGGCCTCGGCGGTGAGCTGCTCGCGCACACCCTCGGCCTCGGCGAGGCGCTTCTTGCGGTCGACGTCGGCCTCGGCGGCACCGACCTTGGCGATGGCCTCGGCGTTCCGCTCGCGGACCTGCGCCTCGGCCAGCCCCTGGGCCGCGGCCTCTGCCTGCTTGCCCTCGGCGAGCCGGACGGCGGCCTGGGCGTCGAGCTCGGCGGCCTTGCGGCGCGCCTCGGCCATGGTGAGCTCCTCGGCGGCGCGATGGCCGGCGGACTGCTCGGCGGCCTCGGCGGCCTTGATGTCCTTGACCAGCTGCTCCTGCGCCTCGGCCTCGGCAGCGATCACGATCGCCTGGCGGTTGCGCTCGGCCTCCTCGACGGCGCGCAGCTTCTTGATCTCCTCCTCCTGCTGCGCCACGGTCTTCTCGACCGCGATGCGCTCGCGGATGACGTCGGCGATGTCGCGGCGCTCGCCCTCCAGTTCCTTGTCCTTGGAGATGCGGTGCAGCTCGGTCTCGCGCTCCCGGGCGATGACCTCCAGCTGGCGGTCCTTCTCGATGCGCTCGTTCTCGACGGCGACGACCCGCTCGCGGTTCAGCTGCGCGACGGCGACCTCGCGGGCCCGGTTCTCGTTCTGGACCCCGATCTGCTCCTCGGTCTTGATCGCGGCGGTCTGGGAGCGCAGCCGCTCCTCGGCCTGGACGCGGGCGACCTCGGCCTCCTCGCGGGCACGGACCGACTCGATCTCGCGGGTCTGCTTGATCTCGGCGTCCGCCTGGCGGCGCTCCAGCTCCAGCACGGCCTCGCGGGCGTCGACGTTCTGCCGCGTGATCTCCTTCTCCTCGTTGCGACGGAAGTCGTTGGTGAGGATGTTCTGCGCGGCGGTCAGCTCGGTGATCTTGCGGATGCCCTGGGCGTCGAGGATGTTGTGGCGGTCCAGGTGCCCGAGCGGGGTCTGCTCCAGGTAGTCGACGGCGACGTCCTCCAGGCGGTACCCGTTGAGGTCGCGGCCGATCTCGTTGATGATCCGCTGCTTCAGCTCGTCGCGCCGGTCGTAGAGCGCCTCGAACTCGAGCTGCTTGCCGACGGTCTTCAGCGCCTCGGAGAACTTGGAGTTGAACAGCTCCTGGAGGGTGACCTGGTTGCTGGCGCGCTCGGTGCCGATGGACTGCGCGACCTTGATGACGTCCTCGACGGTGTTGTTGACGCGGACGTAGAAGGAGATCCGGATGTCGGCACGGATGTTGTCCGCGCAGATCAGGCCGTCCTTGCCCTCACGGCTGATGTCGAGCGCCTTGAGGGAGATGTCCATGACCTCGGCCTTGTGCAGGACCGGGAGGACGACGGTGCCGGTGAAGGTCACGTCGACCTTGCGCATCTTGGAGACGATCAGCGCCTTGCCCTGTTCGACCTTGCGGAAGAGCCGGGTGACGGCGAACAGCAGCACGAACAGTATGAGCAGCGAGACGGCGATGACGACGCCGAGCCCCTGGCCTATGGATGTGTCCATCCTGGTACGTCCTTCGTGGGTCAGGTCCTGCAGTGGTGTCGGGCGCGGGCCGGCTCGCGGGGCCGGGACCGAGGGGCGGCGGTGCGCTCAGCCGAGCGGGTCGGCGGCGGCACCGGCCGGGGCGACGCGGTAGAAGTCCTCCGCCGCGTCGTAGTCGTAGATGAGGGCGTGGCTCCCGGCCGGGACCGGTTCGGGTTCCTCGCTGCGGATGTCGATCAGAGCGGTGCCGCCGTCGGGGAGGGCGACGAGCCCCTGTCCGAACTGCCCCGGGGCGCAGCCCACGCGTACCTCGCAGACCTGGCCGACCAGGTCCGCGTTGCGGGAGACCGAGGTGGTGCGGAGGGCGCGGCGCAGCGGGCGCGCCAGCAGCCAGGTGGCCTGCCAGCCGGCGTACAGCGCGACCAGCAGGGCCGCGGTGCGCAACAGCGCTCCGTCGAAGAGCACGGCGCCGACCAGGGCGACGAACCACGCCACCGCGACGACGAGGGAGAGCACGACGGTGACCGGGACGCCCCCGAGTCCGAGCGCGCTCAGCGCGCCGGTGAAGCCGCCGGTGTCCGCGGAATCCCCCTCCGCGGCACCGCCACCGTCCAGCAGGTCGCCCGCGAGACCGGTGACGGCGGCGATCAACCAGTACGCGACGACGACGAGCAGGGGGAAGGTGAAGACGACGGCCGGGTACGTGAGCGCGGCCGTGAAGAGCTCCCCCATGAATCCGATCCCCCTGTCCTGCCTCTCTCTCCGTTTATATGTCAGCGGACAGCCGCGCCACCAGCGGCCGGGCAGGAACGGGACCTGTTGGTGACAGGGCTGTGACGTCCGGTCCGGACAGTGGCGGCGCAAGAGGGTCGTCAGCCGTTTTTGCCGCCCCCTCTCGGTGCAGGTCACACCGCGGGGCCCGGCCTGGCCTGGCGGGCGTCGTCGCCGGGGGCCGCTAACCTGCGGGGAACCTCGTCGCGTTCCCGCCGCAGCCATGGGCACACCATGAGATAGCTCACCCGGAACCCCCGGTCCTGGTGGGCTAGGGTGTCCGAAATGGTGTGCCGGGAAGCCTGGTCGGCGACGTCTTCTGTCGACCGCGAAAGGGCCTTTCGTGCCTCTCCCCTTCCTTCTCCGCTGTGCCCCGCTCGCCGGCGCGACACGGGCGCGGGTGGTCGCCGACCTCCCGCCACCACCCTGCTCCGCCGCCGCGACGGCTGACGTCGCGGGCACCGCGCCCGACCGGGGACGGTGCCCGGCATGACGCTGATGATGCTGCTCGCCGCGTCCGCGACGCTGGCGGCTCTCGCCCCGGCGGTCGCGCGCCCCTGGGGAGGACGGGCCGGCTGGTTCGTCGCCGCGGGGCTCGCCGCGCTCACCGCGGTGCTGGTGGCACTCCGCCCGACCGACGGCTCGCTGAGCGAGTCGGTGGCCTGGATTCCCGCGGCGGACATCTCCCTGCGGCTGCAACTCGACGGGCTCTCCTTCCTGTTCGCGCTGGTGGTACTCGGCGTCGGCGCCCTGGTGATGCTGTACTCCGCCGCCTACGTGAAGGAGCGGGCGCCGGGCTTCTACCTGCTCATGGCGTTCTTCGCCTTCGCGATGCTCGCCCTCGTCCTCGCCGACGACATCGTGGTGATGTTCGTGGCGTGGGAGCTCACCACGCTCTGCTCCTACCTGCTGATCCTGCGGTCCTCGCCGGACGCGGCGGCCCCGGCCGGCCGCACCCTGCTCGTCACCGCGGGCGGTGGCCTCGCCCTCCTCGGCGCGGTGACCGCTCTCGTGGTCCGCACCGGCACCACCGAGCTGACCGCCGTGCTGAACGACCCGGTCTGGCGCGAGGAGCCGCTCTTCGCGGGGATCGTGGCGGCGCTGGTGGCGCTGGCCGCGATGACGAAGTCCGCGCAGTTCCCCTTCCACGCCTGGCTGCCGGACGCGATGGTCGCCCCGGCCCCGGTCAGCGCCTACCTGCACGCCGCGGCCATGGTGAAGGCCGGCATCTACCTGCTGATGCGGTTCTCCGAGGCCGCGTCCGCCACCTGGGTGTGGCCGACGATCCTGGTCACCGTCGGTCTGGGCACCGCGATCATGGGCGCGGTCTTCGCGTTGCAGCGGACCGACCTCAAGGAACTGTTCGCCTACTCGACCGTCAGCCAACTGGGCCTGCTGGTCGCGGTGATCGGTGTCGGCACCCCCGAGGCGCTCACCGCCGCAGCGCTGCACGTCGTGGCGCACGCCCTGTTCAAGTCCTCCGGCTTCATGTACGTCGGCCTCGTCGAGAAGCGCGCCGGGACCCGGGACATCCGCGAGCTGCACGGCCTGGCGCGAGCCATGCCCTGGACCTCCGCGATGGCGGTGCTGGGCGTCGCGGGCATGGCGGGGCTCCCGCCGCTGCTGGGCTTCGCCAGCAAGGAACTGATCCTCGACGCCATGGCCCACTCCCCCGCGGGGACAGCGGTGGGACTGGGGATCGCGCTGGCGGCGACGGCGGCGAGCGTCGGAACGGTCGCCTACAGCGCCCGCGTCGTCGTCCGGACGCTGCCGGGGCGGCCGATGGAGCTGAAGCCCGCCCGCGGGACGGTGTCGATGGCGGTGGCGGTGGGCACGACCGCGGTGGCCGGCGCGGTCGGCGGACTCCTCGTCGGCCTGCTGGACCCGGTGGTGCTGCCCGCTGCAGCGGACGCCACGGGCACCGCGGTGGGCGAGCTGTACCCGTTGTCGCTGTGGCACGGTGTCAACCTCGCGCTGCTGCTCTCCGCGGTCGCCGTCGGGGGCGGCGCGATCGCGGTGTGGCAGCGGGCACGGGTCGACACGGCGCTGGACCGCCGGTTGTTCCCCTTCACGGGCGTCGCCGCGGTCGCACGCGCCCAGTCGGCGACGATCGCCGGGGGACGCCGGGTGGGCGATCTCACCCGGACGGACCTGCCCGCCTCCCACCTCGCCGTCCCCCTGGTGGTGATCGCGGGTGGCGGCCTGCTGGCGGCGGCGCTGACCACCGGTCGGTGGGGCCTCGGCGGCGGTGTCGCCGTCGCCGACGTCGGTCTCACCGTGCTGGTCGTGGTGGGCGTCGTAGCGGCCGTCGCCTCCCGCACCCGGCTCGGTTCGGTGATCGCCGCCGGGATCGTCGGGTTCACCGTGGCGCTGTGGTTCTACTCGCTCGGCGCCGCGGACGTGGCGCTGACGCAGTTGCTGGTGGAGATCCTGACCGTCGTCGTGATGGTGCTGGTACTGCGGCGGCTCCCCGCCACGTTCCGCCGCCGCAGCGCGGGTGGGCGGCTGCGCGGCGGGATCGTCGCCATCGGGGCCGGGGCCGTCGCGACCGTCGGCACCCTGGCGCTCACCGGGGACCGGGCGCTGTCGTCGGCCGGTGAGTTCTTCCTGCGCCTGGCCGAGGAGGAGACCGGCGGCACCAACGTGGTGAACACGATCCTGGTGGACTTCCGGGCCCTGGACACGCTGGGGGAACTGGTCGTCCTGGGGGTCGCCGCGTTGGCGATGACCGCGCTGCTGACCGCGCGGACCCCGGTGGGCGGTACGCCGGACACGGCGCCGCCCGGCCCGTTGTCGGACCCGGTGCTGAACACGGTCTTCCTCAGGTCGCTGGCCCGCCCGCTGGTCCCGCTGATGCTCCTGGGGTCGCTGTACGCGCTGCTGCGGGGGCACAACGCGCCCGGTGGCGGCTTCATCGCCGCGCTGCTGGGGGCCTCCGCGCTCGCGCTGCTCTACCTGGCCGCGGTCTCCGACCGTGCGGCGCCGCTCCGCCTGCCCTACCTGCCGATCACCGGCGTCGGCATCCTCGTCGCGGTCGGCAGCGGCGTCCTGGGCCTGGCGGACGGATCGTTCCTGCGACCGCTCCACGCGGACCTGCTGGGCGTGCACCTGACGACCGCCCTCGTCTTCGACCTGGGCGTCTACCTGGCGGTGTTCGGTGTGATCCTGGCTGCCGTCAACCTCCTGGGGATGCCTTCCCTCGACGACCCGCCCCGCGGCGGTGACCGCGCCGGTTCGCCGACCGCACCGCGTCCCACCACAGCCGCGTCCGCTTCCGCCCCGGCGGAGAACGACCGCAGCGCCACCGAGGAGGCACCGCGATGATGCTCGCCCTGTCCGTTGGCGCCCTGGTCGCCGGGGCCGCCTACCTGATGCTGGACCGCACGTTCCTGCGGGTGATCATCGGCTTCGTCCTCTTCGGTCACGCCGTGAACCTGCTGCTGTTCAGCTCCGGCGGCATCCTGCGCCGCACGGAGCCGCTGGGGAGCGGGCCGGACCCGGCGGTGACGGCCGACGCGCTGCCGCAGGCGTTCGTCCTCACCGCCATCGTCATCGCCTTCGCGATCACCGTCTACATGCTGGTGCTGGCCGTGACCGGCCGTCCCGACGAGGACGCGCCGACCGAGGAGGCCGAGGAGGGCCCGACCCCGGACCCGGCCGAGCCGGACGCGCCGAGCGACACGGACGACCGCAGCGGTGCGGACGACCGCAGCGGTGCGGCACCCCGGACCACCGACCAGGAGAGCCGCGCATGAGCCCGACCCTGCTCCCCCTGCTGGTGGGGCTGCCGCTGGCCGCAGCCGGCCTCACGGCGCTCGGCCGGCAAGGCGCACGCTGGCCGTCCGTGGTGCTGATGGCCGCGCTGTCGCTGAACCTGGCGGCGGCACTCTGGCTCGTCACGACCACCCGCTCCGGCGACGTCCTCGCCCACGGCGTGGGAGGCTGGCCCGGCGGGATCTCCATCCCGTTCGTCGGCGACACGCTCTCCGCGCTGATGCTGCTGGTGACCGGCCTGCTGACCCTGGTCTGCTCGGCGTTCGCCCTCACCACCGGGCTCGGTGCGGTGCGGTTGTTCGCGCCGCTGGTGCTGACGCTGACCGCGGGCGTGAACGGCGCGCTGCTGACGGCGGACATCTTCAACCTGTTCGTCTTCATCGAGGTCATGCTGCTGCCGTCCTACGGGCTGCTGATCCTGGCACGGCGGGGTGAGGGGAGGCTGGGCTCGGTCCTCGGCTCCCGCCTGTACGTCACCTTCAACCTCTTCGTCTCCACGGTCTTTCTCGCGGGCGTCGCCTTCGTCTACGGCACCGCCGGAACGGTGAACCTCGCCGAACTCGCCGGTGCGGCGCGCTCCTCCCCGCTGGTCGCGGCGGCCACGGCCGTCTGCCTCTTCGCCCTCGGGATGAAGGCCGCGGTGGTGCCGACCCACGGCTGGCTCGCGCGTGCCTACCCCTCGACCTCTCCGGCCGTGACGGCGCTGTTCTCCGGTCTGCACACCAAGGTCGCCATCTACGCGATCTACCGCGTGTACGCCGTGGTGTTCGAGGGCGACCAGCGGTACCTGTGGATCGGCGTGGTGGTCTTCAGCGCGACCATGGCGGTCGGCGTGCTCGGGGCCGTGGGCGAGGACACGATGCGCTCGATCCTCGCGTTCCACATGGTCAGCCAGATCGGGTACATCCTGCTGGGCGTGGCGCTGTTCACCCCCGCAGGTCTGGCCGCGGGCATCTACTACCTGCTGCACCACATGATCGTGAAGGCCTCGCTGTTCCTCTCCACCGGCGCCATCGAGCTCCGCGCGGGAGAGGGCCGGCTGGACCGGTTGAAGGGCTTCGCCCGGCGGGAGCCCCTGCTGGCGGCGGCCTTCCTGATGGCCGCGCTCTCGCTCGCCGGCCTACCGCCGTTCTCCGGGTTCGTCGCGAAGCTGACGCTGATCCTGGCGGCGTTGGACGCCGGTCAGGTCGCCGCCGCCGTCGTCGCCATCGTGGTGAGCCTGGTGACCCTGCTGTCGATGCTGAAGATCTGGAACGCCGTCTTCGTCTCACGCGAGGACACCGACCCCGATCCGGGCGGCCCGGGTGGCTCCGGCGGCGGCGTCGCGGTCTCGCTGCGCGAGCGCACCGAACTCCCGCGGGTGGGGGTGCTCGGCTCCCTCCCGGCGCTGGTACTGGCCGGGATCACCCTCTCGCTGGGGCTCGGCGCCGAACTCCTGCTCTCGCTGGCGTCGACGGCCGCCGCCGGTCTGCTCGACACGGCCCCCTACGTTCAGGCGGTGCTCGGATGACCCCCCTGTTCACCTTCCCCTTCCGGCTGGCGGCGTTCGGTCTGTGGTTCGCCGTCGAGGTCGTGAAGTCGTCCGCGGCGGTACTGCGCGACATCCTGACCACCGGGCACCGCTCCGTGCCGAGGGTGGTCGACATGCCGCTGGAGTCGGAGCAGGACGGGCACGTCACGCTGATCGCCTCGCTGATCACCCTGACGCCCGGGACACTGACGCTCGGCGTCACCCGCGGCCAGAACGGCGCGAGACATCTGGCGGTCCACTCGATGTACCACCCGGACGCGGCCTCGGCGCTGGCCGACCTCCGTGACATGGAGGAGCGGATGCTGCACGCCTTCACCTGGAAGGGACGGTCATGACCGGTATCGACTTCGCCGCCGCCTGCTGCGGCGTGGCGGCCCTGATCGCCGCGTACCGCATCGTGCGCGGTCCCACCCCGGCGGACCGCGCGGTCGCGGCCGATCTGCTCTCCTTCGCCGTGATCGGCCTGATCGCCACGGTGGGGACCCGGCTCGGCAGCGGCGCCACCATGGACCTGGTGCTGGTCGCCACGCTGGTGGCGTTCCTCGCCGCCGTCTCGCTCGCCCGCGCGCTCACCCGGGGGGCACGATGACCGCGTTCCTGGACATGCTGGGGCAGGCCATGGCGGTGCTCGGCGGCCTCGTCTTCGTCGCGGCCGGCGTGGGGCTGCTGCGGCTGCGCGACCCCTACATGCGGACCTCGGCGGTCGCCACGGCCGCCGGCGTCGGGGTGGTGCTGGTGGTCGGCGGGTCGGTGTTGACCTCGCCGACCGTCTCCGACCTGGTGAAGCTCGTGGTCGCCGTCGTGCTGCAGCTGGCGACCTCGGCCGTGGGGGGCATGACACTGGCCCGGGCGGCGGTGCTCTCCGGGCACGCCTTCGCCGAGGGGACCGACACGTCCGCGCTCGACCGGCCGGAGCGGGCCGACGACGACTGAGACGTGCGGCGCCCCCGCCTGCCGCTCGATGGCGCGTGGGGGCGGGTCCGGCTGCAGAGGACGGCCGACGGACCGTGTTTCCGGGGCCCGGCAGGACGTCCCGGACGTTCGGGCCGCACGGGGTGCCGGCGCCGCGGGCCGGTCGCGGTGCCGGACTCCACGGCCGGGCGGGCGCGGTGGCGGGCGGCGTGGGGCGGGGGGGGGTCAGCGCCGTGCCAGCAGCCGGAGTTCGAAGCTGTGGCGCGAGGCCCGGTAGAGGTGGGTGCCGTACTCGACGGCGCGGCCGGTCTCGTCGTAGGCGGTCCGCTCCATGGTGAGCAGCGGGGCACCGTCGTCCTCGTGGAGCAGTGCGGCCTCGGCGGCGGTCGCGGCGCGGGCGCCGATGCGCTGTCCCGCGCTGTGGAGCACCACCCCGGCGTCGCGCAGCAGCCGGTACAGGCCGGTGGCGGCGAGCTCCGCCTCGCGGGGCTGGAGCACGTCCCGCGGCAGGTGGTTGCAGAGTCGGGCTATGGGTTCACCGTGCGTGAGACGCAGTCGCTCCACGTGGTGCACCGGCTCCCCGGCCTCGAGGTTCAGGGCGGCGGCCACCTCCGGCGGGGCCGGGACCTCCTCCAGACAGAGCACCCGGGTGGCAGGGCTCTGACCTGCGGCTTCCAAGTCCTCGTAGAGGCTGCTGAGTTCGAGGACGCGCCGTATGCGGCTGTGGACGACCTGGGTTCCCACTCCCCGTCGTCGAATCAACACCCCCTTCTCGACAAGTAGTTGTATCGCCTGGCGTACCGTAGGCCGCGACAGGCCCAGCCGGGACGCCAGTTCGATCTCGTTGCCCAGCAACGAGCCGGGCGGCAGCCTCCCCTGTCCGATTGCCTCTTCCAGTTTCTGGGAGAGCTGGAAGTAGAGGGGGACCGGGCTCGCCCGGTCCACGCTGAGCCCGAGCGCGGCAGCGTCGTGTCTCGTCATAGCGGTGACTCCCGTTCGTCGGTACCGCGTTGTCCGGATGTTAGGACATCAGGTCTTTACGTCGCCGCGTCGCTGTGAAACTCTCGCGAAACGCTTCACCAAGGAGAACCCCCACATGACTGTGTTCACCAGACGTGCTGTGGCGATGACGGGCGCAGCCGCGGCCGTCTCCCTCACCCTCACCGCGTGCGGCTCCGGTGGCGGCTCCAGCGCCGACGCCGACAGCCTCGTCATCTCCGCCAACGCCATCGCCGGCGGGAAGAACGAGCAGGAGGCGAAGTGGATCGAGGAGTGGGTCATACCCAACTTCGTCGAGCACAAGAAGGAGAAGGACGACCTCGATGTCGACGTCTCCTTCGACGCCAGCGGCGTGGACGACGAGCAGTACAAGACCAAGCTCGCGCTCGACCTCCAGGGCGGCTCCGGGCCCGACATCATGAACCTCGACGGCATCTGGATCGGTGAGTTCGCGCAGGCCGGCTACATCAAGCCGCTCACCGAGGTCGTCACCCAGGCCGACTTCTGGGAGGGCTGGGACCAGATCCCGGAGGCCGTGCAGAAGCTCGGCTCCTTCGAGAACGAGCGGTACGGCATCCCGGCGGGCACCGACGGCCGGGTGCTCTTCTACAACAAGGACCTGTTCGAGCAGGCCGGGCTGGACCGCGACTGGCAGCCCGAGAGCTGGGACGAGCTGATCGAGGCGGCCGAGGCGCTCGCCGGCCTCGACGGCGTGACGCCGGTCCAGCTCAACGCGGGCACGGCCATGGGCGAGGCCACCACCATGCAGGGCTTCCTGCCGCTGCTGGCGGGCGCCGGTGAGCACATCTGGGACAAGGGGAAGTGGCGCGGCGAGTCCGAGGCCGTCACCGAGACCCTCGGCCTCTACGAGACGATCTTCGGCGACGAGCTCGGCGACCCGCTGCTCCAGCAGGAGGCGCAGGGCCGCGACAAGTCCTTCGAGCAGTTCTCCGACGGGCGCATCGGCATCCTGCTGGAGGGCGACTACTTCTGGCGCTCGGTGGTCCACCCCGAGCTGGGCATCGCGCCGATGGAGGACCGCGACGAGGTCGTCGGCTACGCCAAGATCCCGGCGATCGCGCCCGGCAAGGGCATCCACGGGCAGGACTACGCCTCGATGTCGGGCGGTTCGGCCCGGGTCGTCAACCCGGAGACCGACAACCCGGAGCTGGCGTTCGAGCTGCTCACCTTCATGAACTCCGACGAGGCGCTGAAGGCCCTGCTGGAGGGCGAGGCCCGCATCACGGCCCGCACCGACACCAACGCCGACGTGCTCGCGGACGACCCGATGCTGACCTTCGTCGCCGACGAGGTGCTGCCGATCACCGCGTACCGCCCCGGTCTGGCGGAGTACACCCGCGTCTCCACCCTGCTCCAGGAGGCGACCGCCGCCGTGGTGTCGGGCAGCAGCGCGGCGGACGTCGCGGCGTCCTACCGCGACAAGCTGGAAGGAGTCGTCGGCGGTGCCGGCAACATCACCAACTGATTCCGACTCCGGCACGTCGGTGAACGGTTCGAAGGGGCGCCCGCTCGCGGGCGCCCCCGCCGGGCGCGGCGGCGGCTCGGACGCGGCGGGGCTCGGCCGCCGCCGGGCGGCGGGGTTCGTCGCCCCCGCGATGCTGCTGATCATCGCGTTCCTGCTCTTCCCCGCGCTGTGGACGGTGTACCTGGGCCTGACCGACTACCAGCTCACCGGATTCGCCGCGGCGAACCCGCAGGTGGTCGGCCTGGACAACTACGACCGGGCGCTCAGTGACGACCGCTTCTCCAACTCGCTGGTGCTGACCCTGCAGTTCGTGCTGGGGTCGGCGGTGCTCGGCCAGGCCGTGCTCGGCTTCGCCATCGCCTGGCTGATGCGCAACCGGGTGGGCGCGCTGCGCCGGACGGTGGAGGCGCTGGTCCTGCTGGCGTGGATCCTGCCCAGCTCCGTGATCACCTTCCTGTGGATCGCGCTGCTGGACCGGGACGGCGGCACGCTCAACGCGCTGCTGAACACGCCGGGCACCGCGTGGCTGCTCGAGTACCCGATGGCCTCGATCATCGTCTTCAACATCTGGAAGGGCGCGGCCTTCTCCATGATGCTGTACGCGGCGGCGCTCGGTAACGTGCCGCCCTCGCACCTGGAGACGGCGCGGCTCGCGGGGGCCGGAACGTTTCAGCAACTGCGCGACGTGGTCTTCCCGCGGATCAAGGGCCACGTGCTGACCAACCTGCTCCTGATCAGCCTGTGGACGTTCAACGACTTCACACCGTTCCTGCTGACGGCGGGCGGCCCCGAGAACCGCACCGAGATCATGCCGGTCTTCATCTACCGGATCGCCCTGGAGAGCGGTGAGCTGGGCTTCGGCGCGGCGATCTCGGTCCTGATGCTGCTGATCAACCTGGTGATCGCACTGGTCTACATGCGACTGCTCAGGCAGCGGAAGGAAGCGAGCGCATGACCCCT
Source organism: Streptomyces bohaiensis (assembly GCF_012033785.1). GTDB lineage: Bacteria > Actinomycetota > Actinomycetes > Streptomycetales > Streptomycetaceae > Streptomyces > Streptomyces bohaiensis. Next base: position 2,456 of record NZ_JAAVJC010000108.1, on the reverse strand, counting down.
CCCCCCGCCCACTCACCCGATCACGCCCCCGGCGCCGTCCCCACCGCGTCGGACGCCGCGCCGGTCGCCGTCGCCGCCGCGCCGGCCGGTCCGCCGCCCGACGCGGAGCACCGCCGCCGGGAGGCGCAGCGCGCCGCCGGCCGCGCGGGCGCCCGCAAGGCGGTCGCCGGGATCGGCTTCTACACCTTCGTCAGCCTGGTGCTGGCCTTCTTCTCCCTGCCGCTGCTGTGGCTGGCCGTCGCGCCGTTCGACGCCAACCCCGGCCTGTCGGCGTCGCTGCCGGAGTTCACCCTCCAGAACTTCCGCGTGCTGTGGGACAACCCGTACGCGATGCGGTCGCTGGGCAACTCGGTGATTCTCGCCGGCGGCACCGGGCTGCTGGTGGTGGCGTTCGCCGCGCTCGCCGCCTACGCCCTCAGCCGGGTCCGGCTGCCCGGGCGCGACATGCTGCTGTACGTCCTGCTGCTGCTGTCGTCGATCGTCACCGGTACCGCGGCGATGGTCCCGCTGTTCAACCTGGCGACCGAGCTGCGGCTGATCGACTCCCAGCTGGGCGTCATCCTCGTGCTCAGCGGCGGTCTGCTGCCCAGCGCCATCTTCATCCTCAAGGACTTCATGGACGGCACGCCGCGGTCCTACGAGGAGTCCGCGCGGGTCTTCGGCGCCTCCCCGTTCCAGATCATGCGGGACATCGTGGTGCCGGTGGTGCGCCCGGGACTGGCGACGATCGGCGTGTGGTCGGTGGCGCAGGTGTGGGGCAACTTCCTCATCCCGTTCCTGCTGCTGCGCTCGCCGGACCAGTACCCGGCCGCCGTCGTGATGTACACGTTCTACACGGAGGGCGGGCAGGCCAACCTGGCGCTGATCTCGACCTTCTCCCTGCTCTACTCCGTCCCGGTGATCCTGATGTTCCTGTTCGTCAGTTCCCGTTACGGATTCCGTTTCCACGGAGGTATCAAGCGCTGATGGCAGCCATCACGACGGACCGGCTCACCAAGGTCTACCCGGGCGGGGTCCGCGCCCTGGACGAGATCGACCTCACCGTCGAGGACGGTGAGTTCTTCGCGCTGCTCGGCCCCTCCGGGTGCGGCAAGACCACCCTGCTGCGGACCGTCGCCGGGCTGGAGGAGTCCTCCGGCGGCGCGCTGCGCATCGGGGACGTCGACGTCACCCGCACCCCGCCGGGCAGCCGCGACGTGGCGATGGTCTTCCAGGACTACGCCCTCTTCCCCCACATGACGGTCGCAGAGAACGTCGCCTACCCGCTGCGCATCAAGAAGGTCGCCCGCGCCAAGCGCACCGAGAAGGCCGCGGCGACCGCCGGCGAGCTGGGGCTGAGCGACTACCTGGAGCGGCGCCCCGGGCAGCTCTCCGGCGGGCAGCAGCAGCGGGTGGCGCTGGCGCGGGCCATGGCCTGCCACCCGAGCGTCTTCCTCTTCGACGAACCGCTGTCCAACCTGGACGCGCGGATGCGGCTGGAGGCGCGCACCTTCCTCAAGCGGCTCCAGCGGGAACTGGGCGTCACCACCGTCTTCGTCACCCACGACCAGGCCGAGGCGCTCGCCCTGGCGGACCGCATCGCCGTCATGGAGAGCGGTCGCATCCGGCAGCTGGGCACCCCGAGCGAGGTGTTCCGCCGCCCGGCCAACACGTTCGTGGCCTCCTTCATCGGCTCGACGCCGATGAACCTCCTCGACGGGGTCGTCCGGCAGCGCGGCATCGAGGTCGCCGGCGAGCTGCTGCCGACGCCGCCGGAGCCCGCGGGCCGGCTGGTCGACGGCGAGAAGGTCGTCTACGGCATCCGCCCCGAGTACCTCCTGCACTCCCCCACCGCCGTCCCCGGTTCGCTGGCGGGCGAGGTCCGGGTGGTGGAGAACCTGGGCCACGCCCAGCTGGTGACGTTGGAGGGCCCGGCGGGCTTCGTCCAGCTGGTGGTGGACGAGGACACGCCGGTCGCCCTCGGGGACCGCGGCTTCGCCGTGCCGCGGCAGGACCGGGCGCTGGTCTACCGCGACGGGGAGCTGGTCACGAGCGGTGATCCGACCGGGCTCGCCACGGCGGGCGCCTCGGGGACGGCGTGAACCGCGAGGTCGCCGTCCACCGCGGTCGCTGGTCCCTGACGGACCGGCTGGACGCCATCCTCCGGGAGCTGCCCTTCGAGGTGGCTCCCGGGACCGCCGGCGTCACGGTCGAGTTGGAGTACGACCGGACGCGCGGCGTGCTCGACCTCGGCTGCGAGGGCGCCGACGGCTACCGCGGCTGGTCGGGCGGGGCACGCGACCGCTTCACGATCACCGAACGGTGGGCCACCCCCGGCTACCTGCCGGGGGCGCCCGAACCCGGCGGCTGGCAGGTGCTGCTGCGGCTGCACCGGGTGCCGCCGGAGGGGCTGGCGTACACCGTGCGGGTGACCGCGCACCGCGCGGCGCCGCCGGAGCCGCCGCCCCCGCCGGTGC
>NZ_JAAVJC010000107.1 GCF_012033785.1 Streptomyces bohaiensis | reverse complement strand
GTTCCCGACGGGCCCCGGCTCGCCGTCGCCGACCGCGACCGGGAGCTGGCCACCGCCCTCGGCCGCGGTCTCGCCGTGCCCGCGCTTCCGCCGGCCCGGCTGGCGGCCCACTGCGCGGTGGTGCTGGTCTGCGTGCCGCCCCCGGCCGTGGCCGGCGCGATCGCCGCCTGCCGCACCGGCGCCCCACCCGGCCCCGGCACCGTCTTCGCCAACCTCGCCACCTCGCTCCCCACCGCCGCACTGCGCGCGGACCCGGCGCTCCGCGGCGCCACGGTCGTGGGACTCAAACCCGTCTGCCAGTTCACCGCCGTCGCCCACGGCGTGCCGACCCCGTTCCTGACCGCCGCCACCGGCCACCTCGCCCTGCTGCGCTCCGCCGTCGGCACCCTCGGCCCGGTGCTGCCGGTCGACGAGCGCGCCGAGGACGCGGTCGGCGCGGTCAACCGCGCCGCCACTCGCGCGGCGCTGCGCGCCTGCACCGCGCTCCGCCGCGAGCTCACCGCCCTCACCGCCGAGTCCGCGGTAATCGACGCGGCGGTCCGCAACGTCCTCGCCGGCACCGCGCTGGACTTCCCGCCCGAGGAGGCCAACCCCTACACCGCGGCGCTGCTGCGGGAGCTGGCCGCCACCGACGGCGCCACCGCCACGGACGGCACCGCCACCGACGGCGCCACCGCACCCGACGGCACCGCCACCGCCATCAACACCCCCGCGACCGAGCCCCGGTCCGTTGGCGGCACTGGCCATCCCGCCGCCCGGCCGTAGTCCCGCCGCACCCCGCGGCGCCAAGCTGACCGCAGACCACGAGGAGGTACGGCACGTGGCACACCCGACGCTCCTGGAACTGACCACCGGTGTGACGCCGAGCAGCCCCTACTACCTCGGCGACGGCATCACCGACCTGCTGCCGGAGGCGCTCGCCGCCCACCGGTTCGACGACCTCTTCCTGGTGTGCGGCGAGGGCGTCCACCACCTGCTGGCGCGGCCGCTGGCCCGCCGGCTGGAGGCGGCCGGACTGCCCGTCACCCTCCTCGTCGTCCCCGAGGGCGAGCACCACAAGAGCTGGGAGGCGCTGACCGACCTGTGCGAGCGGCTGGTCCACGCCGGCGCCACCCGCCAGTCCATCGTCCTGGCTCTGGGCGGCGGCATGGTCAGCAACCTGACCGGTCTCGCCGCCGGGCTGCTCTACCGCGGCATCCGCTACGTCGACATCCCCACGACGCTGCTCGGGCTCACCGACGGCACCCTGAGCAACAAGCAGGCCGTCAACGGCCGCGGCGGCAAGAACCAGTTCGGGCTCTACCACCCGCCGCTGCTCGTCTGGGCGGACGTCGCCCACCTGCGCACCGAACCCCTGGCGGGCCATCGCAGCGGCCTGGTGGAGGCGCTGAAGAACGGACTCGTCCACGACGCCGCCTGGTTCGACCGCCTCGCCGGGCAGCTCACCCCGGACCTGCGGGCCGTCCACGACGACCTGCTGGAGACCTGCCACCGGATCATCCGCTCCAAGCTCGCCATCCTCGCCACCGACCCCACCGAACGCTCCCGCGCGGTGGTCCTGGAGTACGGCCACACCGTCGGCCACGCCGCCGAGTTCCTCTGCGGGGACCTCCCGCACGGCGTGGCGGTCGGCATCGGGATGTGCGCCGCGGCCCGCGTCGGGGTCCGGCTCGGCATCACCCCGCCCGAGGTCCTCGCCCGGCAGGAGTGGGTGCTCGGCGACCGCCTCGGCCTGCCCACCCGGCTGCCGCCCCGCTGCACCCCGGAGCGCGTCCTCGGCGTCATCCGCACCGACAACAAACGCCGCTCCAGCGAGGAGACCCGGCTGATCCTCCTCGACGCCGTCGGCAGCGTCCGCACCGGTCCCGACGGCGACGTCGAGACGCCGGTGCCCGAGTCCGTGCTGAAGACCGTGCTCCAGGAGGGCTGAGCGTCATGGCGATCCTCGACCCCACCACCACCGCCTCCGACCGGCCACCGCCCCCGCCCCGCGACCGCTGCTGCGCCGTCCGCGAGGCCGCCACCGCCGAACTCGACGCCTTCGAGGCGCTCGACCGGGCCGGCGTCCGGGCCTGGCAACGGGACCGGCTCCGCGAACAGGTCGCCCACGCCCGCCGCCACGCGCCGTTCTACCGGCACCGGCTCCGCGCGCTGCCGCCGGCCGCCGGTGAGGACCCGGCGCAGCTGCCGTTCACCACCAAGGACGACCTGCGCGGCGGCTACCCCTTCGGCCTCCTCGCGGTGCCGCTCGCCGACGTGGCGCGCTACGGCGAGTCCACCGGGACGACCGGCGCTCCCACCTCCTCCGCCATCACCTACCAGGACTGGGTGCGCGGCAACGTCTCCACCGCACGCTCCCTCGCCCACCGCTTCGGCCCCGGCGACCTCGTCTTCGTCGCCATCCCCTACGAACTCTCCTTCGCCGCCTACGACCTGGACCGCGCCCTGGAGACCGTCGGCGCCGCCGTCGTCGGCACCGGCATCCTCTCCGCCGTCTGCCCCGTCGAACGCACCGCGCGGATGATCGCCGAGCTCCGGCCGGCCGGCATCGTCTGCTCGCCCACCCGGGCCCTCCGCCTCCACGACCTGCTCCGCGACGCGGGCCACGACCCCGCCGCCCTCGGCGTGCGGACGGTGCTCTACGTCGGCGAGACCTGCTCGCCCGCCAAACTCGCGAAGATCTCCCGGCTCTGGCAGGCCGAGCTCGTCCCCGCCTACGGCACCACGGAGACCAACTCGCTGGCCCTGAGCTGCGCCCTGGGCCGCGCCCACCTCACCGAGGACCGCCACCTCTTCGAGGTGCTCGACCCGGACGACGCCACCCCCCTGGCCGCGGGCCGCGCCGGGGAACTGGTGCTCTCCACCCTCCTCGCCCAGGCGATGCCGCTGCTGCGCTACCGCACCGGCGACCTCGTCTCGGTCGACCCCGACCCCTGCCCGTGCGGCAGCGTCCGCGCCACCGTCCGCCACCACGGCCGGGTCGGCGACCGGCTGCACGTCGCCGGCCGCACCCTGGACCGGCTGGACCTGGAGGAGGCCGTGCTCTCCGTCTCCGGCACCGGCCTCTACTACGCCGCGGGCGTGGTGGGGGAGGCGCTGCACCTGCGCGTGGAGTGCCCCGACCGCCCCGCGCACCTGGTCCGCCGGGAGGTCGCCGACCGTGTCCGCGCCCGCTTCGGCGTCACCCCCGAGGTCGGCGAGGTCGACCGGGCCACCGTCGGCCGCGCCATGGACGCCATGCTCAAACCCGGCAACCTCACCCTCGCGGACCTGGACGCCGCCCGGTGACCGCCCGCCCGACCGCCCCCGCCGGGCCGCTGGTCGCCGACCCCGGCGAGTTCGGCGGCGCCCACTGCGAGACCGCCGCGCTGCGCAAGCAACTCCTCGCCCACGGCGTCGATATCGGCGAACCCCTCCTGCTGGGACTCGGCGGCGGCATCGGCTTCTGGTACCAGCCCGCCGCCCCCGGCGGCCCCACCCGCAGCATGACCTCCACGCGCAACGGACCGTTCCCCCTCTTCACCCGGCGCATGTGCGAGGCCCTCGGCCTGCGGCTGACGGTGCACCGCACCGACGACCCGGCCACCGCGCGGCGCCGGCTGCACGAGGAACTGGCCGCGGGCCGCCCCGTCATCGCCTACGTGGACCTCTTCCACCTGCCCTGGTTCCAGGCCAGCCGCCACTTCGGCGGCCACGCGGTGGTGGTCTACGCCGCCGACGAGGAGACCGGCACCACCTGGCTCTCCGACCGCTGCCCCGGGCCGCTCACCGTCGACGCCGCCACCCTGGCCGCCGCCCGCGCCTCCGACCACCACCCGTTCCCGCCGTCCCACGCCTGGCTCGCCGCCGACTGGGCCACGGCGCGCCTCCCCGGGCCCGACGGCTTCCGCCGCGCCGTCCACGGCTGCGCCGAGGCGCTGACGCGCGGCACGCCGCCCAACGAGGGGCTCACCGGCCTGGCCGCCTTCGCGGCCGAGCTGACCCACGACCTCCGCACCGCGCCGGCCGACCGGGTTCTCGACCGCCTCACCGCGGCCCACATCGACTTCGAGTACGCCGGCACCGGCGGCCGCGGCTTCCGCGACCTCTACCACCGGTTCCTCACCGACGCCCGGCCCTGGCTCGACGGACCCCACCTCCCCGCGGCACTCGCCGCTGCCGACGACGCCCGCGCCGCCTGGGGCGCCCTGGACCGCCTGCTGATCCCCGACACCGGCCCGGCCGGCCGCGCGCTGGCGACCGCCTACCGGCGCCGCGAACGCGCGCTGCGCCGCGGCACGCCCGGCAGCCTGCGCCGGGCCGGCGACCTCACCGCCCGCCTCCCCGACCTGCGGGCCGCCGTCGCCGAGGAGATCGAGCCCCACCGCGACCGGCTCGCCGAGGAGACCGCCACCGCGTTCCGCCGACTGCTGCGCACCGAGCACACCCTGGCCCGGGCCCTGCTCCGCCTCTAGCCCCGGCCCCCTCCCCATCAGCCCCACCACGAGAAGAGGGCAGCGATGACCGACCAGACCGGCGCCGCCGCGTCGCAGGAGACCATCACCCGCAACTTCCTGGACACGCCCAGCTTCTGGCGCCAGTACCCCGACCGCGACATCGAGTTCGTCCGCTGGTACCCCTGCAACATCGGGCCGCTGACCCCGGAGCAGATGTTCGCGACGGTCGAGACCCGACCGCGGACCGTCTCGTTCTACCTGCACATCCCCTTCTGCAACCAGGTGTGCACCAGCTGCCCCTACAACAAGCTCCACACCCGCAACACCCTGGTCACCGACTACATCGAGGCGCTGAAGGCCGAGATCCTGCTCTACTCCCGCCTCGGCTACCTCGACGGCGTCACGTTCTCCTCCGGCTACCTCGGAGGCGGCACCCCCACCACGCTGCGCGCCGAGCAGCTGGACGACCTGCTCGGCTTCCTCCGACGCCACCTGACGTTCACCGACGACTACACCGTCACCATCGAGAGCACCCCGGTCGACATCGACCAGCGCAAGATCGACGCGCTGCTCGCCAACGGCGTCAACCGCGTCAGCATGGGCGTGCAGACCTTCCACGACCCGCTGCTGCGCTACCTCGGACGGGCCCGCGCCCACACCGGCGAGTCCGCGCTGCGCACCATCGAACTGCTGGACCGCAACGGCATGGAGAACATCTGCATCGACTTCATGATCGGCATCCCGGGCCAGACCCCCGAGCTCTGGGCCGCCGACATCGAGACGCTCACCAGCATCCCGGTGACCTCGTTCTCCGTGTACAACTACGCGGTCCTCCCCGGCTCCGAGGCCTTCTTCGCGGTGCAGAGCGGCATCACGCCGCCGTGCCCGAGCACCAAGGAGGCCGACGCGATGTACCACTACATGCACGAGGAGCTGCTCTCCCGGAACTACCTCGCGCTGACGTACAACGACTTCGCCGAGCCCATGCGGCCGGAGTGGGAGGCGAAGGGCGCGCGGACCTTCCCGATCCTGCCCGACGGCTCCAAGCCGTACCGGGGACTGCGGGCCGAGACCCTCTCGCTGACCGACCACCTCGCGCAGGTCTGGGGGCGCTGCGGCGACATGGTCGCCTTCGGCTCCGGCGCCTACGGCTACCTCAACAACCACCTGTACTGCACCGAACCGGACATCGGCCGCTACATCGAGACCGTCCGCGCCGGCCGCATCCCCGCCGTGATGGGCGCGTACACCGACGAGCACGAACGGCGCTGCCGCAGCCTCGTCCTCGGCCTGAAGCTGCTCCGCGTCAGCCGCTCCGAGTACCGCGCCCGCCACGGCGTCGACCCCTACGCGTACTTCACCGAGAAGATCGACGACCTCGTCGCCAAGGGCCTGCTGACCGTCACCGAGGACACCCTCCAGGTGACGTACCCCAAGGGCTGGCACTACATCGACAACATCTCCAAGACGTTCTACTCCGAGGCCAACCACCGGCTGCCCCAGCCGTCCTCGGCCAGCACCGAGATCCTCAACTGGCAGGTCCGACCCGAGAACGGAAGGCGGTCGCTGAACATTGTCCAGTGAACCCACCCGCATCTTCGACCTCGAGCACCGGGTCAGCGGCCCGGACCCGTTCACCGAGGTCGAGACGTGCCGGGACTTCGACCGCACCATGCGGACGCAGCTCATCATCCCGATGCAGCACCTGATGAAGCTGCTCGCCCCCTACGTCGCCGACGCCGAGCAGGTGCTGGAGGTCGGCTGCGGCCCGGGCCTGGTGTCGCTGCGGCTGGCCGCCCTGCACAAGCAGGCCGAGTTCACCGCGGTCGACGCCAACGACCGGTTCCTGGAGGTCGCCCGCGAGAACGCGGTCTTCGCCAACCTGGTCAACTACGGCGGCCGGTTCACCTGCGACTGGTCCCACAGCACGCGGCTGCCGTTCGAGGACGACTCCTTCGACGTCGTCTTCAGCTTCTGCGCCGTGCCGCGCTGGTCGCGGCCCGCGATGACCATCGCCGAGTGCGCGCGCGTCTGCCGGCCGGGCGGGACGGTGGTCGTCTACGACCTCGCCCGCGACGCGGACGAGGGGATGATCTCCTTCGTCCTCCAGTACTCCGCCGGCGAGGCCGACCAGTTCATGCGGTCGCTCCGCAGCGGCTACACCGTCCCCGAGATGCGGGAACTGCTCGCCGGCCTCGGCCTCGGCGACTGGTCCGTCGCGCGTGAAGGCATCAACCTCGTCGTCTCCTCCCGCCCGCTCGGCGTCGACTACGCGGTGGGGGAGCCCGGCATCTACGAGGACATCTTCACCGAGCGCTGACCCCAGGCAGCGCCGCCGGGCGGCCCTCCCGCACTCCCGCCCGGCGGCGCGCACGTCCCGGCGGCGCGCACGTCCGACGCGCCGCCCGGTCCCGGAACGCAGCCCGTCCGCTCCTTCCGCCCCCCGCCCCTCCGCCCCTCCGCCCCACGCCGAACCCGACACGGGAGTACGCATGGAACCGACACGCCGGCCCCGGGTCGCCCTGCTGCAGACCCGCTGGCGCGACGACCCCGAGGCCAACCTGCGGCAGGCCGTCGAGATGCTCGAATCCCTCCCGGACGGCACCCACCTGGCCGTCCTCCCCGAGTTCTTCCTCGGCCCGCCCTTCTACTTCCCCGGCCGGCAGCACCTGCGCGGCGTCATCGACCACCCCGTACCCGGCCCCGTCTTCGACCTGCTGGGCGACATCGCCCGCCGCAAGGGGTGCTGGATCATCTGCGGCTCCGTCATCGAACGCACCCCGGAGGGCACCTACCACAACACCGCGGTGGTGCTGGACGACAGCGGCGCGATCGTCGCCGCGGTCCGCAAGGTCCATCTGTTCTCGGCGGAGTTCGTCGCGCTGGCCCCCGGCGACGAGGCCGTGGTCCTCGACACCCCCTTCGGCCGGCTCGGCATCTGCGTCTGCTCCGACTTCTGGATCCAGGAGATGCCGCGGCTGCTCGCGTTGAAGGGCGCCGAGCTGATCGCGGTGCCCGCCGCCGCGCTCCGCGGCAACCTCCCCGCCACCAAGCCCTGCGTGCTGGCCACCGCGGTCTTCAACGCCGCCGCCGTGCTGTACGTCGGCAGCGTCGGCACGGCCTCCGGCGAGCGCGGCGGACGGACCGTCACCATCGACCTCGCCGGCCACTCCTCCGTCGCCACCCCCGACGGCCTCCTCGCCGAACTCGACGAGGAGGAGGCCGTGCTCCTCGCCGACGTCGACCTCGACCGGCTCGCCGAACTGCGCCGGATCGACCTCTCCTTCCAGGAGACCGCCTACTTCGGCCTGCACGGCCGCCGCCCCGAGCTCTACGGCCCGCTGACCGCGCACGCCGAGGGCGTCACCGGCCTCGGCCCCGTCCTCGCCGACCACTTCGAGCGGCGGCTGAAGGAGACCTTCTGACCCCCGCCCCGGCGGAGCCTCCGCCACCGACCGCACCGTGAGGAGAGAGCCGTGCAGCTGCTGGGCACCACCGGCATCGACTGGAACCGGACCTACGAGACCGGGCAGTACGCCCACTTCTGGGAGATCACGCACCCCTCCCAGGAGCTGGTCGGCTTCCTGACCGGCCGCCCGCCGGGCGACGGCAGGACCGCCGTCGACCTCGGCTGCGGCACCGGCAGCGACGTCGTCGAGCTGGCCCGCCAGGGGTACCGGGCCACCGGCTTCGACCTCAGCCCCGCGGCCGTCCGCCTCGCCGCCGCCCGCGCCCGCGAGGCGGACGTCGAGGCCGAGTTCCGCGTCGGCGACGTCCTCGCGCTGCCGCTGGCCGACAGCAGCGTCGACCTGCTCCTGGACCGCGGCTGCTTCCACCACCTCGGCGACGAGGACCGCGGCCGGTACGCCGCGGAGGTCGGCCGGGTGCTGCGGCCGGGCGGCGAACTGCTGCTGCGCGGCGTGCGGTACACCACCTTCCCGTTCAAGGCGGTGACCGAGGAGGCGCTGGCGGCCGTCTTCCCGGCGGCCGGGCTGGTGGTCGACCGGGTCGTCCCGGCGCTCCTCACCACCGACGCCACCTCGCTGGAGAAGAACGTCTGCCTGCTGCACAAGGCCGGACCTGCCGAGCCCACCGACGCCGCCGCCGAGCCCGGGAGCGCCGCATGACGCCGGGCGGGGCGCCCGGCCCCGCGCCCGCGGAGCCGGGGGAGACGGCGGAGCCGGGGGAGCGGGGGGAGCCGGGGGAGCGCAACCCCTGGCCGATCCTCGGCGTGCTCACCATCGGCCTCTTCATGACCCTGCTCGACCTCACCATCGTCAACATCGCCTTCCCCAGCGTCGTCACCGACCTGGGCGCCACCCTCGACGAGGGACTGTGGGTGTTCAGCGCCTACATCCTGGTCTTCGCCACCCTGCTGATCCTCGGCGGCAGACTCGGCGACACCTTCGGCCCCCGGCGCGTCTACCTCGTCGGCCTGGTCGTCTTCGTCCTGGCCTCCCTCGCCTGCGGTCTCGCCGACGACGCCGCCGTCCTGATCGCCGCCCGCGCGGTGCAGGGCCTCGGCGGCGCGCTGATCGCCCCGCAACTGCTGCCCATCACCGCGGCGGTGTTCCCGCCGTCGAAGTGGGGCGCCGCCTTCGGGCTCTCCGCCGCCCTGTCCGGCCTCGCCATCCTCGCCGGCCCCACCCTCGGCGGCGTCATCGTCAACTACCTCAGCTGGCGCTGGATCTTCCTGATCAACCTCCCCGTCGGCCTGCTGACCCTCGTCCTGGTGCTCCGCGTCGTCCCCGACCTGCGGCCGGGCCGGCGGCAGTCCTTCGGGCTCGGCTCCACCGCGCTGCTCATCGCCGGACTCGGCGCCTGCTGCTTCGCGTTGATCGAGGGCGAACGGCTGGAGTGGTCCCCGCTGGTGTGGATCCTGCTCGCGGCGGGGCTCGCGCTGACCGCGCTCTTCGGCCTCCAGCAGCGCCGCAGCCAGGGCCGCGGCGCGCTGGTCCCCTTCGAGCTGTTCCGCAGCCGCAACTTCGCCTCGATGACGGCCGTGCTCGCCGTCACCGGCTTCGGCATGCTCGGTGCCTTCCTGCCGCTGACCGTCTACCTCCAGGCCATCCTGCAGATGAGCCCGCTGCGCGCCGGACTCACCATCGCGGCGATGCCGCTCACCTCCACCCTGGTCGCGGGCGTCGCGGGGCGCCTGGCGGACCGGTACGGCGGCCGGCGGTTCCTGCTCGCCGGGCTCGCCTCCTTCCTCGCCGGGATCGTGCTGCTGGGCGCGGTCTCCACCCCCGACGCCACCACCTGGCAGCTGGTCGGCCCGCTCGCGCTGATGGGGCTCGGCACCGGGCTGATCTTCGCTCCGCTGTTCGCCGTCGCCTTCACCGATCTCGACCCCGGACTCTCCGGCGCCGCCTCCGGGGTGATCAACACCGCCCAGGAACTCGGCGGGCTGATCGCGACGGCGGTCGTCGGCGCGATCCTGCAGGCGCGGCTGGTGGCCGGCATGCGCGCCTGGGTCGACGAACAGGCGCTGGCCGTCCCCGAAGAGGGGCGGGAGGAGTTCCGCGCCGCCTTCGACCCGCTGCTCGGCGGCGGGGTCGACCTGACCACCTCCGGGCCCGCCGCCGTGCCGGAGGGCACCGACCCGGAGCAGGTGCAGGCGACCACGGCCGCCTTCGCCGACGCCTTCGTCTCCGCCATGCGGGAGGCCTACGCCGCGCCGGTGCTGGTGCTGCTGGTCGGCATCGCCGTCGTCCTGTTCGTCCGCCTCACCCCGTCCCCCGCGGGCCCGCCCTCCGGACCGGGCGACCGGCCCGGCACCGCGCCCCCCACCTCGCCACGCCGCGACCAGGAAAGGACAGCCGTGCAGCAGTCGAACCCTCACGGGACCACCGTCCTCGGCCTCTACCAGATCGCCCCCGGCAAGGAGGACGAGATCCTCGCCGCCATCCACCGCCACTGGCCGACGCTCGACCGCCACGGCCTGGTCACCGGCCCGCCCGCCCGGGTCTATGTCGGTGACTGGGGCGAGGGCCGGTTCGCCCTGGAGATCGCCACCTGGCGGAGCGACGAGGCGCTGCACTCGGCGTTCTCGCAGCCGGAGATCACCGCGATCTGGCAGGAGATCAAGGAGCTCACCGTCGACCGCAACGGCCGGGACGGCGTGGAGTACCCCGCCGTCACCGCGCTGCCCGCCTTCGCCGACCTGCCGGAGGAGCGCCACGACGCCGCGTACGCCACCGGCGTGGCCGTCCACCAGATTCGTCCCGAACACGTCGACTCCATGCGGGAGTTGCTCGCCGAGGAGTACGAAGTGCTGCTCGCCGAGGGGTTCGTGCCGCGCCAACGGCCGCAGGCGTACCTCGGCAAGGACAAGCACGGTCCGTTCTCCGTCTCGGTCGTCGACTGGTACGAGCCGACCGGGCCCGGAAAGGCCTTCATGAACGCCGACGTGAACGCGCTCTGGCGCCGCACCCAGGCGTACACCACCGGGCGTGCCGGGCGTCCCGCGAGTGAATACCTGTGGGCGGACCGCGTCGACTCCGTGGACGACGCGGAGAACGCCGAGCACGTCGAGGACGAGAACGCGGCAACAGACTGAGGCGTACCCGGGGCGCGCTGCTGTTCCGCGCGCCCCCGAATTGTTCGCGCGCCGGGGTGGAAATCCCGGAATCGGCGCGGGATGGGGCGACCGGTCTGGAATGGTGGGGCCGTTCCCATCCGCACCGACGAGGACAAGCGACATGGCCGGCGCCACCAAGAAGATCGACTACAAGCGCGAATTCAAGGAGCTGTACTCCGCACGGAGGAATCCGGCGATCGTCGAGGTCCCTCCCCTGAGGTATCTCGCCCTCGACGGCGAGGGCGGTCCCTACTCGGACGCCTACCGCGACGCCGTCTCGGCGCTCTTCGCCATCTCCTACAAGGCGAAGTTCCTCGTCCGCGGCGACACCGGCGTCGATTTCGGCGTCATGCCGCTGGAGACGCTCTGGCACACCGACGGCGCCGACACCGGGAAGGGCTCCTGGCGCTGGTCCGCCATGATCATGCAGCCCGAACCGGTCGACGACGTGGTGCTGGGCCGGGCACGGGAGACCGTCGTGGCCAAGGGCGAGCACCCGGCAGCCGGCGACGCGGCCCGCCGCGACCTCGACGAGGGCACCGCCGCACAGGTGCTGTACGTCGGCCCCTACGAGGAGGAGGACCCCGTCATCGACGCGCTGCACGCCTTCATCCTGGACAGCGGCGCCCGCTCCGCCGGCACCCACCACGAGATCTACCTCAACTCACCGGACCGCACCGCCCCCGAACGGCTGCGGACCATCATCCGCCAGCCCGTCCGGCGCTGACCCGACCCTTGCTGTGTGCCCGAGCACGCGCCCGTGCCCGGGCACGTTCAGCGCAGCGGAATGCCGACCTCGGCCACCAGCCGCGGCCCGTCCGCCGCGGGGCAGCCGTCCGGATAGGCGAAGAACGGCAGCGACGCGGCGGGCCCCCCGCGGCCGGTCATCACCGCCGCCACCGCGAGGTGCATGTAGCTGAACGGAAGGAAGGCCAGCGGTCCGGCGTGCCGCGACAGCAGCAGCCGCTGCTCGCCGACCACCTGCACCCCCACCCCGTTCCCGGGCCGGACCCCCTCCTCCAGCACCAGCCCCAGGTCGCAGCGGACCGGCTCGCCCAGGAACCGTCCCGGGTCGTCGTGGCAGAGCAGCACCGGGCGGCGCTCCGCCTCGGCCTCGCCCGGCCGCCCGGACCAGCGGCCCAGTCGCCGCCACAGGTGGTGGGCGTCGTCCAGCGGCCCGAAGTGCCGGAAGAACGCGATGGTCTGCGGCGGCCGGTGCACGGTCTTCAGCCCGTCGCAGCAGACCCCGGCCTCGGGCCACGGGGTCTCGGCCCGCCGGGACCGCGCGCTGGCCGGACAGCTGCCGTAGCTGTCGCGGAACGCCCGGCTGAACGCCGCGGAGGAGCCGTACCCCGCCGCCAGGGCGATGTCGATGACCGGTTCCTGTGTGAAGACCAGGCGATAGGCGGCCAACTGGAGCCGCAGCCTGCGCACGAAGCGCAGCAGCGGATCACCAGTGGCGTTGCGGAAGATCCGCCGGAAGTGGTGGGGCGCGGTGTTGGTCTCCCGCGCGAGGGCGTCCACGTCGATCTCCGCCCACCCGTCGCGGGCCCATGCGGACGCCCGACGCACGGCTCCCATGATGCGTTCGTCATTACGTGCGACCGTGTCGTGCCGCATGGCATTCCCCCACCCGTCAACCACCGTCACGGAATACGCGAGGGGACGGGACCCACTCACCCGGAAACACCCGGGATCTCCCGGGCCCGAGGCCCCCACCGGTATCTTCCGTGCTGATTCACGACAGATTCCCCACGGGAGCGTATCCCATCCGATTCGACAGGGTGGGGTTTCACGGAATCGGTACGGAGAACCGCCCCGGGCGTGCGCGGGCGGCAGGCGCATTCCGATTCCCCCGGTGCGCCGACCACCGCATCGCGTCCAATTCACCACGGCGCGCGTTCACCGCGCGCGGTGGTGAATCGAAAAGCCGGAATGTCGCGCGCCCCCGTCGTGCGGAAGCCGACGACCGCCGTCGCGTTCCGTGGGGCCCGGACCACCCGGGCCGGCTCCCAGAACCGCCGACGGTTCCCGAGACGACACCGGTCCGCCGACGCGGCCGCGGTGGAGCCCGCGCCACGGCGGAACCCGCCGCGTCGCCACGCCGGATTGACCCTCGACCTGGTGCAGGGCCCAGAGTTCCGGGTGTGGAGAAAGACCTGCGCAGCATCGGCGAGATGGCCCGCGACAGCGGCCTGGGCGTGAGCGCCCTGCGGTTCTACGACCGTGCCGGTGTCCTCGTCCCGGCCTGGACGGACCCGGGGAGCGGATACCGCTGGTACGACCCCGGCCAGCTGAACCAGGCCAGGACACTGGCCCGGCTGCGTCGTGCCGGGATGCCGCTGGCGGACATCCGGCTGGTACTGGCCGGCTGGTCCGGTGCCGACACCGCACTGGTCCGGACGCTGCTCACGGCGCACCTGCGCCGTCTCGAACAAGGGCTGGCCGATGCCCGCGGTGAGTTCTCCGCACTCCGAGCGCTACTCGACCAACGGGAGACCACCATGACATCCACCCGCACCGCCACCGCCACCTCGACCGCCCGGCTCTCCGTCGCCGCGTTCGGGCTGGCGGCCGCGCTGGACGCGGTCCGGTACGCGGTCGGCACCGACCCCGACCTCCCCGCGCTCGGCGGGGTCTTGTTCGACATCGAGGGCGACAGCCTCCGGGTCGTCGCCACCGACCGCTACCGGCTGGCCGTCGCGCGGACCGGTCTCGAGGGACACGACGGGGGCCGCGTGCAGCGCGTCGTGCCCACCCCGCTCGTCGACGCGATGCGAGCCCTGTCGGAGGGGGACGGGGACGTCCTCCTCCGCCTCGACGGCGACCGCGTCGCCCTGGAGGCGGGGGACCGGGAGGCGGCCGGCCAGTGCCTCGGCCACGACTTCCCCGACTACCGGCTGCTCCTGCCGGCGGCCGGCGGGCGCCGCGCCCTCGTCGACGTGGCAGCCTTCCGTGCAGCGCTCGAAACGGGTCCCGTCCGCACAGCGGAGGCAGGGGCAGCCGACCTCAGCGTGCTCCGTGTGGACAGCGGCGGCACCGTGACCCTCTGCGCGGAGAGCGACGACGCCCCGGACCGGGTCGCGGTCAACCGCGACTTCCTGCTGGACGCGCTGGCCGCCGGGGCGCGGGACCGCCTGGCCCTCGAACTCGGCGCCCCCACCGCGCCGATCGCGATCCGCCGGCTCGACGACGAGGGCGCCCTCTCGATCCTGATGCCGGTCCGCCTGGAGGAGTGAGAGCCGACCCGTGAGGGCGGCCCGGCGGCGGGACGGCAGCCCCGGCCGACACGGCGCCGGACGGACGGGCGCACACACGCCAAGACCCCGTCCTCAGCGAACTCGCTGACGGCGGGGTCTTCGGGCACTTCGTGCGAAGTGCCCCCGGCAGGATTCGAACCTGCGCACACGGCTCCGGAGGCCGTTGCTCTATCCCCTGAGCTACGGGGGCGTCGTCACCGCTTCTCGCGGCGACGGGAAGAACACTACCAGCTCGCAGGCGGCCTCCCGCACCACGGTTTCACCGGTTGGGGGAAAGCGCGTACACGGGACGACCCGCCCACCTACGCTGAAGGTGTGCCTGGGGCCTGCGGCCGGGTGCTGGTGGTCGACGACAGCCAGGTGATCCGGCAACTCATGAGGGTCATCCTCGAACTTGACGGGTTCGAGGTCATGACCGCGACCGACGGTGTCGACTGCCTGGAGTCCGTGCGCGGGCTGCGACCCGACCTGATCACCCTCGATGTCGCGATGCCGCGGCTCGACGGCCTGACCACCGCGGAGCGGCTGCGGGACGATCCCGACACCGGTGCCATTCCACTGATGCTGGTCTCCGCCACCCCGGTCGGCCCGCGACCGCTCCCCGTGGACGCGGTGGTCCCCAAGCCCTTCGACCCGCACGAGCTGCTGAACCACGTGCGGCACCTCGCCCGGGGCGGGAGCCGTCCGGCCCCCGTCCGGCTGGCAAGATCCCTCGCCGGGTGAGCCGCCGCGTCTCGTAGGCTGCCCTCCATGACCCCGACCCAGCTCGCCGACGCCGTGCTGCGCTCCGTGCGCGCCGCGGTCGCCGACGGCGAGCTGCCCGCCGGCACCGGTGCCGGGGAC
>NZ_JAAVJC010000106.1 GCF_012033785.1 Streptomyces bohaiensis | reverse complement strand
ACCCCGCGCGGCCCGCGGAGCCGGGCCCCCGTCGGCCCTCCTGGGCCCGCGGCCCCGCAACCGGCGAGCCACCCGAGCGGCCGAGCGCGACCGAGGCCGGGGAGGCGCCCGCGCCGCCGACCGGACGGGACGCGCTGGTCTCCGGGCTCTGGCCCCCGCGGTTCACCCGCGCCCAGCTGATCGTCGCGGCCCTCCTCTTCGTGCTGGGGCTCGGCCTCGCCGTGCAGATCCGCGCCGCCGGCGAGGACGGCGCGCTGCGGGGCGCCCGCCCCGAGGACCTGGTGCGCATCCTCAGCGACCTCGACGAGCGGACCAAGCGGCTGGACGAGGAGCGCGGCACCCTGGAGCGGCAGCGGACCGAGCTGGAGTCCAGCTCGGACCAGGCGGAGGAGGCGCGCCGCCAGAACCGCGAGCGCGAGCTGCAACTCGGCGTCCTGGCGGGTACGGTGGCCGCCACCGGGCCCGGGATCGAGGTGCGCATCTCCGATCCGCAGCAGGCGGTGGGCGCCGACCGGCTGTTGGACGCCGTCCAGGAGCTGCGTGCCGCCGGGGCCGAGGCCCTGCAGATCAACGGCGTGCGGGTCGTCGCCAGTACCTCGTTCGTGGACGACGCCGACCGGGTACTGGTGGACGGCGAGCCCGTCGAGCGGCCCTTCCGGGTGGACGTGATCGGCAGGCCGCAGGACCTGGAGCCCGCGCTGAACATTCCGGGAGGTGTCGTGCAGTCGCTGGACAAGGAGGGTGCGACCGTCACCGTCAACCGGCCGGACGAGGTCACCGTGGACGCCTTGCGGTCGGCGGAGCCGCCTGACTACGCTCAGTCGTCCTCGTGATCTGGCCGGAACCGGCGGCGGGGCCGGGCGGTCGGGACGCCCCTGGTGAGAGAAACTGATCGTGGGAAAGCGGGCGTTGCCGCGGATGTCGGAGGCGCCCCGTGAGAGACAATGGAACGCCCGCCCCGACCGGCGGGCGGACTGGTGCGAGGGGAATCGTCGGTGAGTTTTTTCGCTAAGTTGTTCGGCAGGCGGCAGGGCGGCACGGAGAGTGCGGCACGGCATCGCGCCGGTCGGCCGGGCGAGACCCCTGGTTCGCCGTCGTCCGAGGAGGGGGCGCGCCCTCTCTTCCGCGACGAGGTGGCCGGTGCGGCGTCGGCCGGTGGCGGTGGCATAGCTCCCGCCACGGGGGCCGGTGCCGGGGCCGATGTCGCGGCCTGCCCGAGGTGCGGCAACCAGAACACGGCCGGCAGCCGCTTCTGCTCGCAGTGCGGCAACCCGCTGCGCGCCGGCGGCACCGTGCCGGAGGGGTCCTCGGAGACCACCTCCACGATGTCCATCAGCAGCATCGAGGCCTATGCGGCCGAGATGACGGGCCAGCAGGCGGCTCCGGCCCTCTCGGCCGAGGCACAGGCCGCGGTGGACGCGCTGCCCCCGGGCTCCGCGCTGCTCATCGTGCGCCGGGGTCCCAACTCGGGCAGCCGTTTCCTGCTGGACAGCGACGTCACCACGGCCGGCCGTCACCCGCAGAGCGACATCTTCCTGGACGACGTGACGGTCTCGCGCCGGCACGTCGAGTTCCAGCGGTTGGTCGAGGGCGGCTTCTCGGCGAAGGACAAGGGCAGCCTCAACGGCACCTACGTCAACCGCGAGCCGATCGACGGCGCCGTGGTGCTGGCCACCGGTGACGAGGTGCAGATCGGCAAGTACCGTCTCGTCTTCTACGCCGGCGGCTGAGGTGCGCGGGCGCGTCCACGGTGCGGCCCGGCCGCCGTGGACGTGCCCGACTATCCAAACCGCCCGGGCTCGGCCTAGGGTTGCTGTGTGAACCAGCTCGACGTCGTGGGTGTCCGGGTGGAAATGCCCAACAACCAGCCCATCGTCCTCCTGCGGGAGGCCGGGGGCGACCGCTACCTGCCCATCTGGATCGGGCCCGGCGAGGCCACGGCCATCGCCTTCGCCCAACAGGGCATGACCCCGCCGAGGCCGTTGACCCACGACCTGTTCAAGGACGTGCTGGAGGCCATCGGTGAGGAGCTCGACGCCGTCCGGATCACCGATCTGCGCGACGGGGTCTTCTACGCCGAGCTGGTCTTCGCCAGCGGCGCCGAGGTGAGCGCCCGGCCCTCGGACGCCATAGCGCTCGCGCTGCGCACGGGCACGCCCATCTACGGCAGCGACGACGTCCTGGACGACGCCGGGATCATCATCCCGGACGAGCAGGAGGACGAGGTCGAGCGGTTCCGCGAGTTCCTGGACCAGATCTCCCCGGAGGACTTCGGCACCAGCAACCAGTGACCCGGCGTGGCGATCGTTGACGTGTGCAGGGTGCGTGCCTAGCGTCTGTGGGGCATGTCCCGGAAGAGTGCGGCACCCGCCGCGCCGCCGGACGTCATCCCGGCGGACGCGCGAGCGCACGACGGACAGGCGGAACGGAGGCCGGCGTGACGAGTGACGGTGACAGGGGAACCGCGAGCAGCGGCGTGGCACTGCCCGCGCGCGTGCCACGGCCCGCCCGGGCCTGCCGCCCGGCGGTCGCCGGGCTGGCGCCGGTCCGGGAGGGCGAGGTCGGGTACCGGGGGCCCAGTGCCTGCGCGGCGGCGGGCATCACCTACCGCCAGTTGGACTACTGGGCGCGCACCGGCCTGGTCGAACCCAGCCTGCGGCCCGGCCCGGGATCGGGCAGCCAGCGGCTCTACGGCTTCCGCGACGTCCTGGTGCTGAAGATCGTCAAGCGGCTGCTCGATGCGGGGGTCTCCCTCCAGTCCATCCGGTCCACCGTCCGCGCCCTGCGCACGGAGGAGCTGGACGCGCTGTCGGGGGCGACGCTGCTCAGCGACGGCGCCGCGGTCCACCGCTGCTCCTCCGCCGACGAGGTCGCCGAGCTGCTGCGGGAGGGACGCGGCGTCTTCGGGATCGCCGTCGGGGCCGTCTGGGCGGATGTCGAGGCGAACCTCGCCCGCGTGCAGTCGGAGTCGCTGACCACCGGCGAGAGCGTGGTGCCGGACCATCCGGAGGACGAGCTCGCCAAGCGCCGCAACCGCTCCTGATCCCCGGGGGCGACCGGCCCGCCGGGTGCGTGTCACAGGCGTGCGGCAGTATCGGACACATGCGGGCCGAACCCTCGGTGCTCCATCTCGACATGGACGCCTTCTACGCCTCGGTCGAGCAGGCATCCAAGCCCAGCCTGCGCGGTCGCCCGGTGGTGGTCGGCGGCACGGGACTGCGCGGCGTCGTCGCCACCGCCTCCTACGAGGCCCGCCGGTTCGGCGTCCGGTCCGCGATGCCGGTCGCCCAGGCGCGGCGGCTCTGCCCCAACGCCGCCTACCTCCACCCCCGCTTCTCGTTGTACCGCCAGGTCAGCGCGACGGTCATGGGGCTGCTCCAGGAGCTGTCGCCGCTGGTCGAGCCGTTGAGCCTCGACGAGGCGTTCGTGGATCTCGCCGCCGGACCGCACGCCGCCGCGGGCCGTGCGCCGGGGGCGCTGGTCTGCCGCCGGGTGGGCCGCGACATCCGGGCGGCGATCCATGAGGCCACCGGGCTGGGCGCCTCGGTGGGCCTGGCCGGCTCGAAGATGCTCGCGAAGATCGCCTCCGAACGCGCCAAGCCGGACGGTCTGCTGCTGCTGGAGCCCGGCACCGAACGCGCGTTCCTGGCGCCGCTGCCGGTGCGGGTGCTTCCCGGAGTGGGACCCGCCACCGAGGCGGCGCTGCGCCGCGCCGGCATCGCCACCGCCGGCGACGCGGTCGTCGCCGGCCACGCGGAGCTGGTGCGGCTGCTGGGCCAGGCGCACGGCACCGCCCTGCACGACCTGTCCCGCGGCCTGGACGACCGGCCGGTCGTCCCGGAGCGCGACGCGAAGTCGGTGTCGGTGGAGGACACCTTCGCCGAGGACCTGACCGACCGGTCACGGGTCCGCTGGGAGGTGGACCGCCTCGCGGGACGGTGCGTCGGACGGCTGCGCGCCGCCGGCCGCTCCGGCCGGACCGTGGTTCTGAAGGTCCGCTCGCACGACTTCACCACGGTCACCCGTTCGGAGACGCTGCGCGGCCCGACCGACGACCCGGTCGTGGTGAAGGAGGCGGCGGCACGGCTGCTGGCGGGGGTGGACACCACCGCGGGGGTCCGACTGCTGGGGGTAGGCGTCAGCGGACTGGCCGACTTCACCCAGGAGGACTTGTTCGCCCAGTCGGGGTGGGGTGCCGGAACCGCGGCGACGGACGTCGCGGGTGGTGGGCCCGACGGGGAGCCGGCCGACGCGCCCGACCGGCGGCCCCCGGAGCCGGGACCGTCCCGCAGCTGGCTGCCGGGCATCGACGTGACGCACGCCGAGTTCGGGCCCGGGTGGGTACAGGGCAGCGGGGTCGGCCGGGTGACCGTACGTTTTGAGACACCGAGCAGCACTCCGGGGCGTGTCCGGACCTTCGCCGCGGACGATCCCCACCTCGCCCCGGCCGATCCCCCGCCGCTGCCCGGGACGCGGCCCGGGAGCCCGGCGTCGGCGGCGGGGGAGTGAGAGCCCTCACGGACATGCCGCCCACGACCTCAGCGGTCGGTGGGACCGCCGCCGGCCGCGCCCTCGTTCTTCTTGGCGGCGGCCGCCTTGGCGGCGGAGGCGGCGGCCTCCCGGTCCTCGACGGCGGGCCCCGCGAGGTGGCCGAAGTCGACGTCGGCCGGGGTGCCCGTGCCGGCGGGGCGTGCCGGTCCGGCCGCTCCGGGCACCTCGATGCCGTAGTGGCGGTACAGCTCCAACTCCTGCTCGGGGGAGAGGTGCCGTCCCACTCCGAAATCGGGGGCGCCGCGGATCAGCGACCGTTCGAAGGGGACCCGCAGCGCCTCGTCCACCAACTCGCTGGGTTCCAGCGGCACGAAGGCGTCCCGGCTGAACAGACCGGTGCGCACCGCGGCCCATTCCGGTTCGCCGGTCGCGTCGTCCAGGTAGACCTCGTCCACGGTGCCGATCTTCGCGCCGTTGCAGTCGAATGCCTTCCGCCCGATCAGGGTGCGCGGATCGATGTCGGTCTGCACGGGTGCCTCCGCCTGGTTCTCTGGCCGTCGCTGCGGCTGTGACTGTGTGGCTCTCGACAGTGCTGCTACCCCCTTGAGCACTACGAAAGGCCACAATCGGTCCACCGGCCAGTCGAGAACCGCCCTCCGGGCGGCCCGGGACCCCGCTGGTAGGCTCGAACACGGTTGTTGAACCCGCGCGGGAGAGTCCGCCGGCCGTGTGGCCGGTGGCGCCGAAGGAGCAAATCCTCCCCGGAATCTCTCAGGCACCCGTACCGCGCGGACGAAGCCACTCTGGAAAGCAGAGGCGGCCCAGGCGCGTCCGGTGTCGTACGCGTCCGCCTCTCACCGACGGTGAAAGCCGCGTCCCGGCGCGGTGAAGCTCTCAGGTCGCGATGACAGAGGGGGAGGCGCTCGGACACCGACGAACCGGTGCCCGCAGGCCGCGTGGACCAGGAGGCCCTCCCGACATGACCGTCAACCGTGCACCGCTCTCCGCGCTCGAACGAGGCGTACCGTTCGAGGACCGACACATCGGCCCCGACGCGGGCGACCGGGCGAAGATGCTGGCCCAGGTGGGCTACGCGGGTCTCGACGAGCTGACGGCCGCGGCCGTCCCCGCGGCCATCGCCTCCGCCGAGTCGCTGCGTCTGCCCGAGGCGCGCAGCGAGGCCGCCGTCCTCGCCGAGCTCCGCGAGCTGGCCGGTCGCAACAAGGTGCTGCACTCCATGATCGGCCTCGGCTACCACGGGACGATCACGCCGCCGGTGATCCTGCGCAACGTCATGGAGAGCCCCTCCTGGTACACGGCGTACACGCCCTACCAGCCGGAGATCTCGCAGGGTCGGCTGGAGGCGCTGCTGAACTTCCAGACGGTGGTCGCCGATCTCACCGGCCTGCCCACCTCCGGCGCCTCGCTGCTCGACGAGGGCACCGCGGCCGCGGAGGCGATGGCGCTCTCCCGGCGGGTCGGCAAGGTGAAGGGCGGCGTCTTCCTGGTCGACGCCGACTGCCTGCCGCAGACCGTGGCCGTCCTGCGGACCCGCGCCGAGCCGACCGGCGTCGAGGTCGTCACCGCCGACCTCACCGACGGCATCCCGGAGTCCGTCGCCGGCCGTGGCGTCTTCGGCGTGCTCCTGCAGTACCCCGGCGCGGGCGGCGCGGTGCGCGACCTGCGTCCGGTCATCGAGGGCGCGCACGCGCTCGGCGCGGTGGTGACGGTCGCCGCCGACCTGCTCGCCCTGACCCTCCTCACCTCGCCCGGCGACCTCGGCGCGGACATCGCGGTGGGCAGCAGCCAGCGGTTCGGCGTGCCGATGGGCTTCGGCGGCCCCCATGCGGGCTACATGGCGGTCCGCGAGACGTTCGCCCGCAGCCTTCCCGGCCGTCTCGTCGGCGTCTCCTACGACGCGGACGGCGCCCAGGCCTACCGGCTGGCGCTCCAGACCCGGGAGCAGCACATCCGCCGGGAGAAGGCCACCAGCAACATCTGCACCGCGCAGGTGCTGCTGGCCGTCATGGCCGGCATGTACGCCGTCCACCACGGCCCCGACGGCCTGGCGCAGATCGCCCGCCGCACCCACCGCTACGCCGTGCTGCTGGCCGCCGCGCTGCGCGGCGCCGGCCACGAGGTCGTCCACGAGTCGTTCTTCGACACCGTGACGGTCCGTGTGCCCGGCGGCGCCGCCGACGTCGTCGAGGCCGCCTGCCGCGCCGGGGTCAACCTGCGGCTGACCGACGAGGACCACGTCGGGGTGAGCTGCGACGAGACCACCGGCCGTGAGCAGCTCGCCGCGGTGCTCGCCGCCTTCGGGGTGACGGACGGACCGGAGCTGGACGCGCTCGACGCCGACACCGCCGACGCGCTGCCCGAGCAGCTGCTGCGCCGGGACGCCTACCTCACGCACCCGGTCTTCCACAGCCACCGTTCCGAGACGTCCCTGCTGCGCTACCTCCGTCGCCTGGCGGACCGCGACTACGCGCTGGACCGGGGCATGATCCCGCTCGGCTCCTGCACGATGAAGCTCAACGCCACCACCGAGATGGAGCCGGTGACCTGGCCGGAGTTCGGCGGGATCCACCCCTTCGCCCCGGCCGACCAGGCCGAGGGCTACCTCACGCTGATCCGCGAGCTGGAGGACCGGCTCGCCGAGATCACCGGCTACGACGCCGTCTCGCTGCAGCCCAACGCCGGGTCGCAGGGCGAGCTCGCCGGCCTGCTGGCGGTCCGTGCCCACCACCGCGCCTCCGGCCAGCCGCAGCGCGACGTCTGCCTGATCCCCTCCTCCGCCCACGGCACCAACGCGGCCAGCGCCGTCATGGCCGGCATGCGGGTGGTCGTGGTGCGCACCGGCGACAACGGCGACGTGGACACCGACGACCTGCACGCCAAGATCGAGCAGCACCGCGACCAGCTGTCGGTGCTGATGGTGACCTACCCCTCCACCCACGGCGTGTTCGAGGACAACATCGGCGAGATCTGTGCGGCGGTGCACGACGCCGGCGGCCAGGTCTACGTCGACGGCGCCAACCTCAACGCGCTGGTCGGCCTGGCGCGTCCGGGCCGGTTCGGCGCGGACGTCTCGCACCTGAACCTGCACAAGACCTTCTGCATCCCGCACGGCGGCGGCGGGCCGGGCGTCGGCCCCGTCGCGGTCCGCTCCCACCTCGCGCCCTACCTCCCGAACCACCCGCTCCAGCCGGCGGCGGGGCCGGAGACCGGCATCGGGCCGATCTCGGCGGCCCCCTGGGGCTCCGCGGGCATCCTGCCGATCTCCTGGGCCTACGCCCGGCTGATGGGCCCGGACGGGCTCCGCCACGCCACGCAGACCGCCGTGCTCGCCGCCAACTACGTCGCCCGGCGGCTGGAGCCGCACTACCCGGTGCTCTACAGCGGCCCCGGCGGACTGGTGGCCCACGAGTGCATCATCGACGTCCGCCCGCTGACCAAGGCGACCGGCGTCTCCATCGACGACGTCGCCAAGCGGCTGGTCGACTACGGGTTCCACGCGCCGACGATGTCCTTCCCCGTCGCCGGCACGCTGATGATCGAGCCGACCGAGAGCGAGGACCTCGCGGAGATCGACCGGTTCTGCGACGCGATGATCGCGATCCGGGCCGAGATCGACAAGGTCGCCTCCGGTGCCTGGCCCGTCGACGACAACCCGCTGCGGAACGCCCCGCACACCGCCGCCACGCTCACCGGTGACTGGGAGCACCCCTACACGCGCCAGGAGGCGGTCTTCCCGACCGGCGTCACCCCGGCCGACAAGTACTGGCCGCCGGTGCGGCGCATCGACGGCGCCTACGGCGACCGCAACCTGGTGTGCTCCTGCCCGCCCATGGAGGAGTACGACGGCTGAGCCCGTGGAAGCGGTCAGGGGCCGGTGCCAGCGGCACCAGCAGGTCGGCCTCGCCCGGCCTGCCGTCGGCGGCGCCCGCCGCGGTGTCGGCGTGGAGCCACAGCGTGTGCATGTAGAGCCGGGGCACGGACAGCAGCCGCGGCTGCCACGGCTGCGCCGACTGCTCGGCACGGGTCAGCGCCAGTTCGGTGGAGGCGACGAACGGTCCGTCGAAGAAGTGCGAGAACGCCCAGCCGTCGGGGGTGAGCGTCGTCTCGGCGGCGCTCACCGGCACACCGCCGCGTGCCAACAGGAAGCGCCAGCCGGCGAGCTGGGGCACGCCCGAGGACGGCGAGCCCGGGTCCAGCAGGTACAGCGGGAGCGGTCGGACGGGCACGAGGGCGGCGCGGTCGCCGTGCGGTTCATGCGGTGACCGGGCAGAGGGCGAGCGGAGCGCGGCGGTCAGACAGCGGTCCGCCGGAGCGGGTACCGGTAGGGCATGCAGGGGCATGGGGGCCGCCTCTCAAGAAATTGGGAGACACGCGTCGGCGGAGTTTAGACGAATTGTGTTCCGCGTGTGTTTCCCCTAGCACGAGGTGGGCCTGGTGCCCAGTCCGCTACCGGTCGATGGTCGTGAATTCCGAACGGTTTCACCGGAGGTGGGGGAGCGGCCCGGAAAAACGCGGTGCGAAGAATGCCGACGGTCGTTGCCGCGTTATTGTGCCACTGGGATATGCACTCCGCGAGGCGCGCGACACGCCCGTCCGCGCCGGGGGTCGCGTTACCCGGCGGCGCGCCTGGGCATGATCACGGCACCGTAGGGAGAAGGAGGGTGCCGACATGGGCGCTGACGTGGACGCCGGTGGATTCGGCCCCGCCGACAGGCAGCGGTTCCGCGACCGGCTGCGGGACAGCCAGCAGGCGCTCGAGCAGCTGCTGGCCGACGGGGCGTTCGATCGCCCGCGTGGACTCATCGGGCTGGAGGTGGAGGTCAGTCTCGCGGACGCCGACGGCGCGCCGCGGATGGTCAACGACGAAGTACTCACCGGAATGGCGACCTCCGATTTCCAGAGCGAACTGGGCAAGTTCACTCTGGAACTCAATATGGCACCCCGTGTGCTCGCCGGCAGGGTCTTCGACGATCTGGCCGAGGAGATGCGCATCGCCTTCGGCTACGCGGACCGGGTCGGGGCCGAATTCGGCGCCCGCCCGGTACTGGTCGGGATACTTCCGACGATCACCGGGGACGAGCTCGGCCGGGGCAACCTCTCGGCCGGTGACCGCTACACCCATCTGAACGACCAGATCATGGGCGCACGCGGTGAGCTGCTCCAGATCGACATCACCGGGGCCGAGACGCTGCGGCGCACCTTCGACTCGATCGCCCCGGAGTCCGCCTGCACCGCGGTCCAGTTCCACCTCCAGGTCACCCCCGAGCGGTTCGCCGAGGTGTGGAACGCCGCCCAGGTGGCGTCCGCCGCCCAGATCGCGGTGGGGGCCAACTCCCCGTTCGTTTTCGGACGCGAGCTCTGGCACGAGTCCCGCGCCCCGCTGTTCCTGCAGGCCACGGACAGCCGGCCGCCCGAGCTCGCCGCCCAGGGCGTCAGGCCCCGCTCCTGGTTCGGGGAACGCTGGATCGGCTCGGTGACCGAGCTCTTCGAGGAGAACCTGCGCTGGTTCCCGGCGCTGCTGCCGGTCTGCGAGGAGGAGGACCCCCTCGCCGTCCTCGCTGCGGGCGGGGTGCCGCGACTGAAGGAGATGGTGCTGCACAACGGCACCGTCTACCGCTGGAACCGGCCCGTCTACGACGTCTCCGACGGCGTGCCGCACCTGCGGGTCGAGAACCGGGTGCTGCCCACCGGGCCGACCGTCACGGACATGATCGCCAATGCCGCCTTCTACTACGGCCTGGTGAGGGGGCTCGCCGAACAGGCCGAACCCGTCTGGAACCGGCTCGCGTTCGAGGACGCCGCGCGGAACTTCGAGGAGGCGTGCCGCCACGGTGTCGACGCCTCCTTCCGATGGCCGCGCCGCGGCCGGGGCCAGGGGAGCGAGGAGGTCGGCGCCGCCGAGCTCGTCCTCCGGGACCTCCTGCCGCTCGCCGCCTCCGGACTGGACTCCTGGGGGGTCTCCGCCGCCGACCGGGACCACTACCTCGCGGTGATCGAGGGGAGGTGCCGCCGCAGGATCACCGGTTCGGGCTGGCAGACTCGCTTCTACCACCGCGCGCGGGAGGCCGGGGCGAACCGCGAGGCCGCCCTCGGACACCTCGTGCGGCGCTACTGCGAACTGGCCCGGTCCGACGAACCGGTGCACCTCTGGCCGCTGTGACCGCGCCCGTTCGCGTGGGTGCCGCCGTGCGGCGGCACCCACGCGAACGGCAGCGGGAGGACAGCGGTGCAGACAGCGCAGAGCGGCACACCGGGCCGCGGTGACGGCGGTTCGGGCAGCGGCTCGGACGGCGGGCGATGGCTCGACGACGGGCTGCCCGATCCGCGGCTGCTGCGCCGCGAACTCGTCATCGTCCTGGCGCTCTCGCTCGGAGCCGCCGCGGTGCGCGCCGTCATCAACTTCACCGACGTCGTCACCCGCCCGGGCGGGCTGAACGACTACGCCGCCAACCTGAACTCCTCACGCGCGGACCGCCCGTGGTTCGACCTCGCGTGGCAGTTGGTGAGCATCGCGGTGCCCCTGGTCCCCGTCCTCCTGGTGGGCTACCTGCTGCTGCGGGAGCTTCCCGGCGGTCGCGGACCGGGGATGAGCGCCATCGGCTTCGACCTGCGGCGCCCCGGGTTCGACCTCGGCAGGGGCGCGCTGGTCGCCGCCGCCATCGGCGGCAGCGGGCTGCTGTTCTACCTCGCCGCACAGGCCGCCGGCTTCAACCTGACGGTCGTGCCGGAGTCACTTCCCGGCGAGTGGTGGAAGTTCCCCGTCCTCATCGCCTCGGCGATCCAGAACTCCGTGGTCGAGGAGGTCATCGTCGTCGGCTACCTGCTGCGCCGCCTCTCCCAACTGGGCTGGACGCCGATGGCCGCGCTGCTCCTCAGCTCGCTGCTGCGCGCCACCTACCACCTCTACCAGGGCATCGGCGGCTTCATCGGCAACTTCGTGATGGGCGTCGTCTTCGTGCTGCTCTACCGCCGCTGGGGCCGGGTCATGCCCCTCGTCGTGGCGCACGCGCTCATCGACATCGTGGCGTTCGTCGGCTACGCCGTCCTCGCCGGACGGGTGGACTGGCTGCCGACTCCCTGACCTGCCGACCTGCCGCCCCGGGCCGGCCCCGGCCCCGGGTGGCCGGGAGTGCGCGCCGGCCGGGCTGGCGGGCCGGGGTCCGGCGCGTGGTGGCCGCGGACGAGGGGGCGCCAGGTACGGCGGCGGCCGGTCAGGGAATGCGCAGGAAGGTGCCCTCCATCACCGTCACCGCCGCACCCGTCAGCAGGGTCCGGTCGCCGCGCACCGCCACCCGGACGGTGCCGCCGCGCGCCGACACCTGACGGCCGACCAGCTCCCCGCGGCCCAGCCGCCGCGCCCACAGCGGGGCGAGCGCGGTATGGGCGCTGCCCGTCACCGGGTCCTCCGGGACGCCGACGGCCGGACCGAAGAAGCGGGAGACGAAGTCGTACCCCGGGCGGGAACCGTCCGCCGCGGCGGTGACGATGACGCCGCGGCCCGGGAGCTCCGCCAGCGCGCCGAGGTCGGGGCGGAGCGCGCGGACGGTCGCCTCGTCGGGCAGCTCCACCAGCAGGTCGCCCACGTCCGGGCCGGTGTCGTGGCCCCCGAGCACCGGGGCCCCCAGGGCGTCGGCCACCGCGCCGGGGACCGGCGTCTCCCGCAGCGGCGCCGTGGGGAAGTCCAGTGTCAGACAGTCGTCCTCGTCCGCCGGCGTCGCCGTCAGGACCCCGCTGAGGGTCGCGAACCGCTGCGTGCCCGCCACGCCCTCCGCGGTGGCGAGCACATGGGCGGTGGCGAGCGTGGCGTGGCCGCACATCCGCACCTCGGTGGTGGGGGTGAACCACCGCAGCGCCCACTCCGCCGCGCCGCCCGGCGGCAGGGGGTGGACGAAGGCCGTCTCCGAGAGATTGACCTCGGCCGCGACGGCGGCCATGACCGCCTCCTCCGGGAAGCCGTCGGCGGTGAGCACCACCACCCCGGCGGGGTTCCCGGCGAAAGGGCGGTCGGTGAAGGCGTCTACACAGCGGATGCGCATGCCCGGGAGTCTAGGAGCCCCGGCGCTCGGCGCCCGGCCCGCCCGCCGCTTCGACCGGCGCCGACCTGCCTGCCGCGGCGTCACACGCCCTGCCGTGCCGGGTCCGGCCCGGTGACCAGCCACCAGATCCTGGCGGAGTCGAACGCGTCCGAGGCGCGGGGGCGGCGCGCCTCGTCGTGGCAGTGGAAGGCCGCCCAGAACAGGTCACCCCGCAGCGCGCCCCGCGGTGCGTAGACGCGGTAGACCCAGCTGCTGCCGTCCTCGGCGGCCAGTGCCACCATCCAGACCCCGGGCCCCGCCGGGTCGACTCCGTCCGCCTGCACCGCCCCTCCCCACGGTCGCCCGTCCCCAGCCGGGCGGCACCATGGTGGCAGCCGCAGCGGACCGGTGCGGCGGGAACACGCGAGATCCCGTTCGCCGGCCCCGCGCGGGGCCGGCGAACGGGATCTCGCCCCGGGCGGTCAGCGGGTGACGGCCGCCAGGTACCGGGGGAGGGGCGCGGAGCAGTCCGGCGCCGGCTCCGGCGTACCGGCGTCCCTGCGCAGCGGCACCACGCCGCTCCAGTGCGGCAGCGCGAGATCGGCCTCGTCGTCGTTGGGCCCACCGCTTCGGACCTTGGCCGAGACCTCGGTGAGGTCCAGTGCGAGCACCGCCGTCGCCGCGGCCTCCCGTGCGTCGGCGGGGCGACAGTCCGCGGACCGCCCCGGAACCACGTGGTCCACCAGGAGATCGAAGGCGCGGTCCAGTTCCGCCCGGTCGGTGACCCGGCGGGCCGCCCCCTGCACCACGACCGAGCGGTAGTTGACCGAGTGGTGGAACGCGGAGCGCGCGAGCACCAGCCCGTCCACCAGGGTCACCGTGACGCAGACCGGGAGCGGCTCGGTCTGCGCCGCGCGGAGCGGGCGCGAGCCGGTCGAGCCGTGGAGGTACAGCCGCTCGCCGTCCCGGGCGTAGAGCGTGGGGAGCACCACCGGCGCGCCGTCGCGGACGAAGCCGAGGTGGCAGACGAACTCGGCGTCGAGCACCGCGTGGACCAGCTCCCGGTCGTAGCGTGCCCGGTCCCGGCCCCGGGTGGGCACGGTGCGCGCGGTGGTCGGGTACGCGTCGCCGGGCTTGTGGGGCGCGCTCGCCGCGCTGGCCGTGCTCGTGGTGTCCATGGTCGGTTCCCCCTCGTCGAGGATGTGCCGTATATTGCACTAGTGCAGAAGCCTGTCTGTACTAGGAGAAGCGATGGGAACGTACCGCATCGTCGGCCGGGGTGCCAGCGAGATCGCCGCCGACGTCGAGGACGCCGTCGCCCGGGGGAGCCTGCAACCGGGCGACCAGCTGCCCGCCATGCGCGCCCTCGCCGGGCAGCTCGGCGTCAACCCCAACACCGTGGCCGCCGCCTACCGAACGCTCCGGGAACGCGGCGTCATCACCACCGACGGCCGGCGCGGCAGCCGCGTCCGGTCCCGCCCGGTGACCACCCCCCGCGAGAGCATCGGCGTCGACATCAGCCCCGGTGTCCGCGACCTGGCGGGCGGCAACCCCGACCCGCGGCTGCTGCCACCGCTCGCCCCCGTCCTCGCCGCGCTCGGGACGCCGGGCGTGCCGGTGATGTACGGGGCCGCCGGCGTCGAGGAGCACCTGCGGGCAGCGGCCACCGCCGAGCTGGCCGCCGACCACGTGCCGGACGGGCCGCTCGCCGTCACCAGCGGGGCCCTCGACGCCGTCGAGCGCGTGCTGGCCGCGCGGCTGCGCCCGGGCGACGCCGTGGCAGTGGAGGACCCGGGGTGGGGCAGCCTCCTCGACCTGCTGTCCGCCCTCAACCTGCGGACCCTGCCCGTGGCGCTGGACGACGACGGACCGCTGCCCGACGCCGTCGCCGCCGCCCTGCGGGCCGGGGCACGCGCTCTCGTGGTGACCGCCCGCGCCCAGAACCCGACCGGTGCCGCCGTCGGTGAGGCCCGCGCCCGCGACCTGCGTGCCGTCCTCGCCCACCACCGGGACGTGCTGCTGATCGAGGACGACCACGGGCACGGCATCGTGGACCTGCCCCTGTACCCCATCGCCGGTGCGACCGACCACTGGGCCTTCGTCCGGTCGGGGGCGAAGGCGCTCGGCCCCGACCTGCGCGTCGCCCACCTCACGGGTGACCCCACCACGGTGGACCGGGTCGCGGGCCGCCAGCGGCTGGGCCCCGGCTGGGTGAGTCACCTCCTCCAGCGCGCCGTCGCGCAGCTCAGTGGCGCGCGAACCGGGGCCGCGGCCTCCTACCGGGCGCGCCGCGCAGCGCTCGTCACCGAAATCGCCGCCCGCGGCGTCCGGGCGCACGGCCGCAGCGGGTTGAACGTCTGGGTCCCCGTGGGGGACGAGACCGGCACCGTCTCCCGGCTGCTGGCCGCGGGGTACGCGGTGGCCCCCGGGGCGCGCTTCCGCATCGACTCCGCGCCGGCCGTCCGGATCACCGTCTCCGGCCTGTCGGTCGCGGAGGTGCCCGAGGTGGCCGAGGCGGTCGCCGCCGCCTGCCGGCTTCCGCCGGCGCACCGCCGGGGGTGAGCGGGACGGCTCGGCACCGTCCCGCGCACCCC
>NZ_JAAVJC010000105.1 GCF_012033785.1 Streptomyces bohaiensis | reverse complement strand
CTTCCGGCGGGCGGCCCGCGCCCTGGGCGCCGGGATCGCGGCGACCGCCACCCTCGTCGACCTGGACGTCGTCGTAATCGGCGGCGGGGTCGCGCAGGCGGGCGCGGTGCTCTTCGACCCGCTCGCCACCGCCCTCGCCGAGTACGCGGCGCTGCCCTACGTGCGGGGCCTGCCGGTGCGTGCGGCGCTCCTGGGCGGGGACGCCGGTCTGGTCGGCGCGGCCGCCGAGGCGCGCCGGACCGCAGGCGGCGGCTGAGGCACGTTTCCGCGACCCGTTGCAGCGGGCACCTGATTCCAGGCCGACACGAGGAGGGTCACTGGTGATCATCTGGCTCAACGGCGCCGAGGGCGCGGGCATGTACGCCGCAGCGGCGGAGTTGGTCGCACTGCTGCCGGACTCCGTGCTGCTGGACCCCGAGCACATCGGCGGCCTGCTGCGGGCCACCCTCCCGGCGCGCCGCCTCAAGGAGGTGGCGCGCGACCAGGACCTGCCCGCGTGGCGCTGGCTGCTGGTCGAGACGGCGGCGGCGGTGCACCGGGAGACCGGCGGCGTGCTGGTGCTGCCGCTGTCGGTGCTGAGCCAGGAGCGGCGCGACGAGATGTTCGGCGGTCTGGCCTCCCGCGGTCTGGCGGTCCGGCACGTGCTGCTCGACGCTGAAGAAACGATCCTTCACCAGCGGTTCCTCTCCGACGGCCCGGCCGCCACCGCCACGGCGGCCGGCTCCGCCACCGCCCGCGTCGACAGCGCGCGGGACCTCACCTGGGCCGGGGACCACCTGCCCGCCTACCGGGCGGCGCTGCCCTGGCTCCGGACGGACGCCCACGTCCTGGACACCTCCCGCCTCACCGGCCGCGAGGCCGCCGAACGCGTCGCCGCCGCCGTGGGGGAGGGCGCGGGCGTGTGCGAGATCGTGCAGTCCCCGCGCCCGACCGCCGCCACCGTCGCCGCCGGGATGCTGATCTTCGACGAACAGGACCGCGTGCTGCTCGTCGACCCCACCTACAAGCCCGGCTGGGAGTTCCCCGGCGGCGTCGTCGAACCCGGCGAGCCGCCCTCGGGCGCCGCGCTCCGCGAGGTCACCGAGGAACTGGGGCTGCGGCTCGCGGACGGCCCCCGGCTGCTCGTCGTCGACTGGGAGCCCCCGGTGCCCCCGGGGTTTGGCGGTGTCCGGATGCTGTTCGACGGCGGCCGGCTCCCCGAGGAGCGCTTCGGCGAACTGCTGCTCCCGGGGGAGGAGCTGCGCCAGTGGCGGTTCGTCGGCACGGCCGAGGCCGAACACCTCCTCTCGCCCGGCCGGTTCCTGCGACTCCGCTGGGCGTTGGAGGCCCGGGCCCGCGGCAGGACCATCAACCTGGAGGCCGGCATACCCGTCAGCCCCTGACCCGCCCTCGCGCGACCTGCGTCAGGGACGAGGGCCGCCGCACGGAGCCGTCACCGCTCGCCACCCTCCGCGTACCACCAATGGCTCTCCGTGTTCCCCGCTTGGCCCCGCACCGGTGGTGGCCGGCTGCGTCCCGTGGCTGACTCGGAGCAGTCGTCCCGAGGCAGAAGGAGCCACGACGTGGAACCCCGCGAGGGGGCCGCACCGAACGGTCGGCCCCGCACCATAGTTGGACGGGTGGGCGCACCGGCGCCGCCCACCCCGCGCAGCACGGCCCGCCGCCCCCGCGGGTCCAGCCGCCGGTACGCGAGACGGTCGGCGCCCTGACCGCGCCGCCCCGACCCGCCGCCGGAACAGCGCCCGGCGGAGCGTCGACACGAGGGCCCCGCCCCGGCAGCAGCCGGGCACGGGGCCCTCGTCGCTGTGCGACGGCGGAATGCGGGGCAGGGCTCAGCCGGCGTCGGCCCCCACCGACCGGGCGTACTCGCGGAGGAACACCGCCTCCGTCACCGACATCCGCTCCAGCTCCTGCGGCGAGACGCTCTCGTCCACCGCGTGGATGCGCGCCGCCGGCTCGCTCAGCCCGATCAGCAGCAGCTCCGCCTCCGGGTACAGCCCCGCGAGCGTCGAGGTCAGCGGGATCGACCCGCCCTGGCCCGTGATCTCCATCGGCGCACCGTCGTAGCCGGCCGCCATCGCCGTCGCCATCGCCGTGTACGCCGGGCTGTCGGTGTCCGCCCGGAACGGGTGCCCCTCGCCGGTGGCCTCCACCTCCACCCGTGCGCCCCACGGGGCGTGCGCCTCCAGGTGCGAGGCCAGCAGCTTCGCCGCCTCGGCGGGGTCCGTGCCCGGCGGCACCCGCAGGCTCACCAGAGCGCGCGCCTGCGCGTGCACCGACGGCGTGGCACCCACCACCGGCGGGCAGTCGATGCCGAGCACCGTCACCGCCGGGCGCGCCCACAGCCGGTCGGCGACCTCGCCGGAACCGATCAGCTCCACCCCGTCCAGCACCCGCGCGTCGGCGCGGAACTGCTCCTCCGGGTAGGCCGTCCCCGGCCAGACCTCGTCCGCCGCCAGCCCGTCGACAGCGGTCGAACCGTCCGCCGCCCGCAGCGAGTCCAGCACCCGGATCAGCGCCGCCAGCGCGTCCGGCGCGGCGCCGCCGAACGAACCGGAGTGCAGGTTGCCCTCCAGCGTCCGGACGGTGACCCGCGCCATCGTCATGCCCCGCAGCACCGCGGTCACCGTCGGGCGGCCCACCTGGAAGTTGCCGCAGTCACCGATCACGATGGTGTCGGCCCGCAGCAGCTCCGGGTGCGCCTCGGCGTACCGCTCCAGCCCGCCGGTTCCCTGCTCCTCGGAGCCCTCCACGATCACCTTCACCCCGACCGGCACGCCGCCCGAGGCGCGCAGCGCCCGCAGCGCCAGCAGGTGCATGATCACGCCGCCCTTGCAGTCGGCGGCGCCGCGCCCGTACCAGCGGCCGTCCCGCTCCGTCAGCTCGAACGGCGGGGAGGTCCACGCCGCCTCGTCCAGCGGCGGCTGCACGTCGTAGTGCGCGTACAGCAGCACCGTAGGCGCGCCGTCGGGGCCGGGCAGGTAGCCGTAGACGGACTGCGTGCCGTCGGGGGTGTCCAGCAGCGCGACGTCCCGAAACCCCTCGGCGCGCAGCGCGTCGGCGACCCAGTTCGCGGCTCGCTCGCACTCCTCCGGAGGGAACTGCGCGGGGTCCGCGACGGAACGGAACGAGACCAGCTCGGCGAGTTCACGGCGGGCCTCGGGCATCATCGCGGCGACCGCCGAGGCGAGGGTGGCGTCGTCGGGGTGGTGAGTCGGCATCGTGTGCGGCTCCTCAGCGGGACGGACACGGCCCGCGACGGCTCGGCGGACCGGGTGGTTCGTGGGGTGCGGAGATCATCCCACAGCGCCGATGCCGGGGGTCGGCGCCGTAGGATGCGGAAGCGGTTGGCCGAGAGGCGGCCCGGGCCAGGGCCGGTCGAGACGGGTGGACGGGAGCGTCAGCGACAGGTGAGCAGGGACAGCGCGGCCGGAGACGGCGACGAGGTGTGGGACGTCATCGTGGTGGGCGCCGGACCGGCCGGGTCCTCCGCCGCACGCGCGGCGGCCGCCGCCGGGCGGCGGACCCTGCTGCTGGAGAAGGCCGAACTGCCCCGGTACAAGACCTGCGGCGGCGGCATCATCGGACCGACCCGCGACGCACTGCCACCCGGGTTCGAACTCCCGCTGCGCGAACGCGTCCACGCCGTCACCTTCTCCCTCGACGGCAAACTCGCCCGCACCCGCCGCTCCCGGCGGATGCTCTTCGGGCTGGTGAACCGGCCCGAGTTCGACCAGGCGCTGGCCGAGTCGGCGGTCGCCGCCGGTGCGGTGCTGCGCACCGGCGCCCAGGTGGCGCGGGTGGAGCAGCACGGCGCTGCCGTCCCCGACCGGCGCACGGTCGCCGTCGTCCTGTCGGGCGGCGAGACGCTGCTGGCGCGCGCCGTGGTCGGCGCCGACGGCTCCGCCAGCCGCATAGGGACACACGTCGGGGTGCGGCTGGAACAGGTCGACCTGGGGTTGGAGTCCGAGATCCCGGTCCCGCCGGAGGTCGCCGCCGACTGGAAGGGCCGCGTCCTCATCGACTGGGGCCCGCTGCCCGGCTCCTACGGCTGGGTCTTCCCCAAGGGCGACACCCTCACCGTCGGCGTCATCGCCCGGCGCGGCGAGGGCGCCGCGACCCGGCAGTACCTCAGTGACTTCATCGGGCGGCTGGGACTCGCGGGCTTCGAACCGTCCGTCTCCTCGGGGCACCTGACCCGCTGCCGCACCGACGACTCGCCGCTGTCACGCGGCCGGGTCCTGGTCTGCGGCGACGCGGCGGGGCTGCTGGAGCCGTGGACCCGCGAGGGCATCTCCTTCGCGCTGCGCTCGGGACGACTGGCGGGGGAGTGGGCGGTGCGCATCGCCGAGGCCGGGGACGCGGTCGACGCGCGTCGGCAGGCGCTCAACTACACCTTCGCGGTGAAGTCGGGGCTCGGGGCCGAGATGGGCGTCGGGCGGCGCCTGCTCGACATGTTCACCCGCCGCCCCCGCCTGGTGCACTCGGCGCTCATCGGCTTCCGCCCGGCGTGGACGGCGTTCACCCAGATCACCCGGGGCTCCCACACCCTCGCCGGTATCGTCCGCACGTCCCCGGTGGCCCGCAAGGTCCTCGAACTGCGGGACCGCTCGTGAGAGGGAGAGTCCGCGAAGTGGGGAGGTGGGCGAAATGCCGGAGTTTGGTAAAGTGAGTAAAATCCGGTCCCGGCACAGATAACGCCGCAGGTCGCGCACTCTCCTCCCCGCGCATGCGGGGGTGTTCCCGGGGCGCGGCCATGGCGGCGGCCGGCCTTGAGCTCCTCCCCGCGCATGCGGGGGTGTTCCCCTGGAACGGGCCCGAAGTCGAGCGTGCGCTGCCTCCTCCCCGCGCATGCGGGGGTGTTCCCCCATCGCGTCTCGATGAGGTCGGCTGTGTCGGCTCCTCCCCGCGCATGCGGGGGTGTTCCCTGCCACGGCCGATGGCCGAAGAGAGGTACGCACTCCTCCCCGCGCATGCGGGGGTGTTCCTTTGAGGCCCACTTTGGGCACCCCATCAGGCAACTCCTCCCCGCGCATGCGGGGGTGTTCCTGTGGCGCTGGTCGTCGCCGGGGCCGGGACGGACTCCTCCCCGCGCATGCGGGGGTGTTCCCCGCAGCCGCATCACCAACTTCACCGGCACCGTCTCCTCCCCGCGCATGCGGGGGTGTTCCCGCGGCGAAGTAGACCAGGGATGCGACGGGCTGCTCCTCCCCGCGCATGCGGGGGTGTTCCCGTGTACCACTGGCCCTTGTACTGGCTGAGCAGCTCCTCCCCGCGCATGCGGGGGTGTTCCGGGAGGAGGTCGCCGCCGCCCGCGCGGAAGCCGCTCCTCCCCGCGCATGCGGGGGTGTTCCGTCACCGATGCCCGGGATTGGATCCTCTGGCCGCTCTCCTCCCCGCGCATGCGGGGGTGTTCCCACCAAGATGACCCGCGTTCGGCGCGCGGTCGACTCCTCCCCGCGCATGCGGGGGTGTTCCGACGGTGAGGCCCTGCTCGTCGACCTGGAAGCTCTCCTCCCCGCGCATGCGGGGGTGTTCCCCCCAGACCGCCCCCGTAAGTGACTCGGGAGAACTCCTCCCCGCGCATGCGGGGGTGTTCCCGGCGCGGCCGCCGTTCCGTCGCATCTGACTGTGCTCCTCCCCGCGCATGCGGGGGTGTTCCCTGAGGAAGTCGGTGAATCCGGTGTCGCTCACCCTCCTCCCCGCGCATGCGGGGGTGTTCCCCAGTCGCACCGTGCCATGCCTGCCCGTCCCGACTCCTCCCCGCGCATGCGGGGGTGTTCCCAGCCTGACGTCCAGCAGTACGACGGCCATGTCCTCCTCCCCGCGCATGCGGGGGTGTTCCCCTGGCGACGCGCACCCCGGTCCCGCTCAACCCCTCCTCCCCGCGCATGCGAGGGTGTTCCCCTGGCGACGCGCACCCCGGTCCCGCTCAACCCCTCCTCCCCGCGCATGCGGGGGTGTTCCCGCCTGACGGACCGGAAGTGCACCCCCTAGGATCTCCTCCCCGCGCATGCGGGGGTGTTCCCACCTTGTGGGATGTCCTGCGTCTCCATCTCCTCTCCTCCCCGCGCAAGCGGGAGCGGTCCCGGCACGTCCGGAGAGGGAGACACTTGGAGGGCTTCTTGCCCGCGCGCAGGGGTCTCGGAGAGGTGCACCTGTTGCTCGGGGGTGACGGGCGCCAACGCCGCTCCTCGGAAACAAACGGCCGGGTGTGGCGGAGCCCCATCGCGCTTGGTGCGATGGGGCTCCTCGGGTGCTCGCGTTCAGCCGGGGAGTGAACCCGACTTCAAGCCCGCCACGAAGGCCGCGAACGCATCGGCGGGGACCGTGATGGCTGGACCCGCAGGGATCTTTGAGTCACGGACGGGAACGGTTCCAGTGCTTGATGCGATGCCCGGGGCCCATTCGACACACTGGCCTCCGTTGCCTCCGCTGTATGAGGATTTGACCCAGTACGCGGGCTTGAGTTGTGACGTAGTGTTCATGCTTTGTGATCCTCCATGATCTTGCGAATCAAGGCCAGCGATTCGCGTTCGGACAGCGCCGACATGCGAAGCCTGTCAACCATGGCGCTGGCGGATGCCACCGCGCTAGGGCTGTCGTCTACGTGCCCGCCTTGGGTCGGTGTCTCGGTGTAGACGGCGTGCGGCTGATTGTCCACCTCAAGCACGGTGAACGGCAGCTCAGAGGGGGAGGCGCCGGCGCTGAACCCGAGCACTTGCACGGTGACGTGCGGGGACTCCATCTGGAGCGCCAGGTAAGCGAGTTGCGCGACCATCGCAGCGGCGCCGCCAACCTGAGTACGTAGTACCGCCTCGTGAACGATCACCCACAGTAGGGGCGGTTCTTTCCGCTCCATCACCCCTCGGCGTAGCAGCCGGGTCTCGACTCTGACTCTGATCTGCTCTTCGGTTTCACGCGGGTGCGCCGCCCGGAAGACCGCCGCTGCGTACTCGGGGGTCTGCAACAGGCCCATCAGGAAAGTACATGAGTAGTCGGTGATCCCGCTCGCGCTTTCTTCGAGTGCGACGTACGGGACGAACCACGCCGGGTGACCGCGCTTGCGCAGCCTCCCGCGCAGTCGAAGGTAGACCCCCGGCGTTCCTGCGACGCGGTCCAACGCGGCAGCGAACGCCTCGGATGCCAGCGTCGTGCCGTTCTCCACCTTGCTGAGTTGCGGCTGTTGATAGTGAAGCCGGTCGGCGAACTCCCCCTGAGACAGGTTCAGCGCCTCTCGAAGGGCGCGGACTTCCGAGCCGAAGTACCTTGCTGCGTTGCCGCGTTCGCCCCCCGGGCCCAGTGTCTCGCTCACGCGTTATTCCGCCTTCGTTGGAATGGCTCCGCCCCTGGTCGGCGCGGGGCGACCTCGTGATGATGGGTGTACACAACGTAAGTAGAGGTTGCAACCGGGTCCGGCAGGACCACAGCCTATGGAGTGCCACAGATGACCAGCAGTCGCGTAAGGCAGCCGGGCCAGACGCCGCGGGCTCAGGCCGTAGTGACACGTGCGGCCGAGGAGGCGCGCCCTGTGTTGACTTCCGTAGGCATAGCGCTTCCGGCGGACGCCGGTACAAGCGCACGGCTCCTGGTGACGTACGGCCTGAGGCGACCTGGGGCCACGCTCCGACTCAGCGGAACGCCGCGCGTGCCTTTGGCGGCGGGGTGTGGCGATGGGTGAGTGCGTCACGTGCCAGGGGCTCCGAGAAGCTCTTCTTCGTCTACATAAGAACGGCGAAGCGGCAGCGGTTCGTGAGGCGCGGCCGGTCATTCGTGCGATCGAGCGGGGAAGTGGCGCTTGCGCGGTTCGTGAGGCGGAGGCATTTCCGCTCCCTGAAGAATCGCCGGAAGCGCTGCCTGACCTTCTCGCTCGGTCATCGGAGTTGCGTCGGTTGGTCGATGCGCACTTGAAGGAGTTGAGGCGGCGGTGAGTGGTGGCTATCGGTTCGCGCGGCTGGTTCTTGTGCGGGCCCGTGGTCCGCTCGTCTTCCGGGCGCAGTGCGAGGTCTGCGCGGAGATGGGTCCGCAGGCGGCGACCGGGGATGCGGCCATGATGTGGGTGGTCCTCCACGTGGAGGACCATCTGGGCCACGACCGGTTTTGTGAGCTCAGCTCCACGCCGTATCGGGCGGAGTCTCGCTTGTGAGCGCCGGGCGGTATGTGGACGGCTACCACTGCGAGGTGGTCGCGAGGTCGCCGGACGCAGCGGGCGAGTGGTACGTGGCCACCACCTGGGCGGACACTCCTGACGACGCGCTCGACTGGCTTCACCACCAGGCTACTCGGCTTGCGGATGTACTCGACGCCGCCGAGGACGACCAGGCGGCGGAACAGCACCGGTACGCGGCCCCGGTCGCCACGGTCTTCCGGGAATGGGTGGCCGATGCGGAGTTCCGCGGGGTGCAGTGCGCTGCCCTGGCCGGCGGGCAGCCGATCAGTGCCAACGCCCGTGGCCCGGACCGGGTCTGCGGTTCCGCCGACGTCGAAGTTCTCTACTCGCTGGCCGCTCGGCCGATCCTCCGTCCCGTCCTCACCCCTTTCGGGAGCAGC
The DNA here is from genome assembly GCF_012033785.1 of Streptomyces bohaiensis. GTDB lineage: Bacteria > Actinomycetota > Actinomycetes > Streptomycetales > Streptomycetaceae > Streptomyces > Streptomyces bohaiensis. The sequence continues at coordinate 6,582 of NZ_JAAVJC010000105.1, read as the reverse complement.
CGTGTCGATCGTCGATGACCCGCGCGCCGCAGCGATGTCCTGCCCCGCCGTCGAGATACGTGCCGGCGACTTCCTGACGCTGGGCGGCTCGTGCCTACGCGTCACCGCCGTGGCCCACCGGTTCGGCACCACCTGGTTGGAACTCGACCGCAGTGTGCAGTTGCGCCTGCCGTCGGACCGCGATGTGACGGTGATCCGGCCCGTCCGACCCGCTCGCCGTGCCCGACCTGTGCGGTCCCCGCAGCCGCTGCGCGCCTCCTGGGTGCGCTGACCCCAAGCCCCGCCCCTGTCGGGAGGACCAGCGGTTCTCCTCTTCCCCGCCATGGCCCCGGCAGGGGCGGTACAGCCCTCCCCGGGGGCGGGAGAGCACCCTCGTGACGATCCGGAGCGTCGTGGTCGCCACCGCCGACGCGGCCCAGCGAGGAGTGGATGCCGCAGGCGGGGAGAGAGCCCGGACCGCCCGGGCCGGTGGTTCCGGGCTGCGTGCGCGGGCCGTCCCGGAGACGGTTGTGCTTCCCCACCGCACCGGCTCGTGCGCCGTGCGCCGGGCGCCTCCACACGCGCCCCTCGGGCGACCGCACGCCCTACCGGCGGTCCGGGGCGGCGTCAATGATGAGCGGCACCGCACGAGAACCAGGTGACCCGCACGCCCCTGCCCCGCGTGGGGACGCGTGCGCCGGAAGGAGCTCATGGTGTTGCTGCTCATCTCCCCGGACGGCCTCGACGAGGCCCTCGACTGCGCGAAGGCTGCCGACCACCTCGACATCGTCGACGTGAAGAAGCCCGACGAGGGTTCGCTCGGCGCCAACTTCCCGTGGGTGATCCGGGAGATCCGCGACGCCGTCCCGGCCGACAAGCCGGTCTCCGCGACGGTGGGGGACGTGCCGTACAAGCCCGGCACCGTCGCCCAGGCCGCGCTCGGCGCCGTCGTCTCCGGCGCGACGTACATCAAGGTCGGGCTGTACGGCTGCACCACCCCCGACCAGGGCATCGACGTCATGCGCGCCGTGGTCCGAGCGGTGAAGGACCACCGCCCCGACGCCCTCGTCGTCGCGTCGGGCTACGCCGACGCCCACCGAGTCGGCTGCGTCAACCCGCTGGCGCTGCCCGACATCGCGGCGCGCTCCGGCGCCGACGCCGCCATGCTGGACACCGCCATCAAGGACGGCACCCGGCTGTTCGACCACGTCTCGGAGGACGCCTGCGCCGAGTTCGTCCGGCTCTCCCACGCCGCCGGGCTGCTCGCCGCGCTCGCCGGCAGCGTCAAGGCGGTCGACCTCGGCGCGCTGACCCGCATGGGCACCGACATCGTCGGCGTGCGGGGCGCCGTCTGCGAGGGCGGGGACCGCAACGCCGGTCGGATCAAACCGGAACTGGTGGCCGCCTTCCGGGCCGAGATGGACCGGCAGTCCCGGGAGGCTGCCGTCGGCGTCCCCGCGGCCTCCTCACCCGCGGCGTGACGACCTCCGCCACGCCCGCCGGAGCGGCGACCGCGCGCGGCGGCGCGCGGTTCGCCGTGGCCGACCCGGCCACCGGCGAACCCTTCGACGAGGCGCCCGACCAGTCCGCCGACGCGCTGGACGCGGCCGTGGCCGGGGCGCGCCGGGCCTGGCCCGACTGGCGATCGGACCCGGCCGCCCGGGAGACGGCGCTGCGCGCCGCCGCCGACGCGGTCGAGGCCGCCACCGGCGACCTCGCCCCGCTCCTCACCCGCGAGCAGGGCAAACCCCTGGCGGAGTCGCGGGCCGAGGTCGCCCGCACCGCCGCGCGGCTGCGCTGGTTCGCCGGCCTGACGCCCCGGACGCGGGTGGTCGACGACGGGCGGCCCGTCCACAGCGAGGTCCGCTGGCGCTCGCTCGGCCCGGTCGCCGCGATCGTGCCGTGGAACTTCCCGCTGCAACTCGCCGCCGCCAAGGTGGCACCCGCGCTCGCGGCGGGCAACACCGTCGTCCTCAAACCCTCGCCGTACACGCCGCTCGCCACCCGGCTGCTGGTCGCGACCCTCGCGACCGTGCTCCCGGAGAACGTGCTGACCGTCGTCACTGGACGCGAACCCCTCGGCGCGCGGCTCGCCGCCCACCCGGGGATCGCCCACGTCACCTTCACCGGCTCGGTGCCCACCGGCCGTGCCGTCGCCGGAGCCGCGGCGACCTCGCTGGCCCGGGTGACGCTCGAACTCGGGGGGAACGACGCCGCCGTCCTCCTCGACGACGTGGAGGTGGACCGGATCGCCGACCGGCTGTTCTGGGCCGCCTTCCGCAACTGCGGGCAGGTCTGCATGGCGGTGAAACGCGTCTACGTCCCCGCCCGCCGCCACGCCGAGGTCGTCGAGGCGCTCGCCGAGCGCGCCCGGAGCACCGCCGTCGGCCCCGGGCTCGACCCGGCCAGCCGGATCGGGCCGCTCAACAACGCCGCCCAGCGCGACCGGGTGGCGGAGCTCACCGCCCGCGCGCTGGCGGACGGCGCCCGCACGGCGGCCGGCGGCCGCACCCCGGACCGCCCCGGCTGGTTCTTCGCACCCACCGTCCTCACCGACGTGCCACCCGACAGCCCCGTCGTCACCGAGGAGCAGTTCGGCCCCGTGCTGCCCGTCCTCCCGTACCGCTCCCTCGACGAGGCGGTGGCGGCCGCCAACTCCACCGGGTACGGCCTCGGCGGCTCCGTCTGGGGCACCGACGCCGACCGCGCCGCGGCCGTGGCGGAACGGCTCGACTGCGGCACCGCCTGGGTCAACCACCACGCCGAACTCTCCCTCGCCCAGCCCTTCGCCGGGACCAAGGACAGCGGCGTCGGCGTCGCGGGCGGCCCCTGGGGGCTGTACGGCAACCTCCGCCCGTTCGTCGTCCACCGCCCCACGGAGGCGTGAGTGCAGTTCACCGCCGCCGTGCTGCGCGGACCCGACACGCCCTTCACGATCGAGGACGTCACGCTGGACGACGAGCCGGGGCCGGGCGAGGTCCTCGTCCGGATCGCGGGCGGCGGACTGTGCCGGACCGACCTCGCGGTCCGCCGCTCCGGCGGCCGCAGCCCGCTGCCCGCCGTCCTCGGACACGAGGGCTCCGGCACGGTCGTGAGCAGTGGCGGCGGCACCGACCTGGCCGCCGGGGACCACGTGGTGCTGAGCTTCGACTCCTGCGGGAGCTGCCCGCACTGCCGCGGCGCCGCCCCCGCCTACTGCGAGAGCTTCGCCGCGCTCAACCTCTTCGGCGGCCGGGAGTCCGCGCCCCGGCTCACCGACGCCGCCGGGGCGGCGCTCGCCCCGCGCTGGTTCGGCCAGTCGTCCTTCGCCGCGTACGCCCTCGTCGAGGCCCGCAACGCGGTGCGGGTCGACCGCTCCCTGCCGCTGGAGCTGCTCGGCCCGCTCGGGTGCGGCTTCCTCACCGGCGCCGGCGCCGTCCTCCACACCTTCGCCGCCGGACCCGGCGACACCCTCGTCGTGCTGGGCGCGGGAGCGGTCGGCCTCGCCGCCGTGATGGCTGCCGGCGCCGCCGGGGTGACCACCGTCGCCGTCGACCGGCACCCGCAACGGCTCTCCCTCGCCGAGCGGTTCGGCGCGCTCCCGCTCCCCGCCGACGCGGCGGACGGCGGCGGGCTGCCCGAGCGCATCCGCCGCCTCACTGACGGCGGCGCCCGCTACGCACTCGACACCACCGCCTCGCCCGCACTCATCAACGACACGCTGCGCGCCCTGCGGCCCACCGGCACCCTCGGCCTCGTGGCCCGGCTCCACGCCCCCCTCGCCCTCGAACCGGGCACCCTCGACCGGGGCCGCTTGCTGCGCCACATCTGCGAGGGCGACGCGGTGCCCGCACTGCTGATCCCGCGGCTGCTCCGGCTGTGGCAGGCCGGCCGCTTCCCCTTCGACCAGCTGATCCGCACCTACCCGCTGGCCGACATCAACCGGGCCGAACGCGACTGCGACGAGGGCCGCGTCGTCAAGCCCGTCCTGATCCCCGCCGCCCCGCGCGGCTGACCGCGCGCCGGCAGCGGCGCCGCCGCCCCTCGGGCGGCCACCCCACCCCGAACCGTCAACGGAGGAACCATGGTCGGCACGGCGAGCGAGCACACCGGAACCGAGGGGGTGGACGGCGGCGTCGGCGTGACCGCGCTGCTGGTCGCCGCCGCGCGCGCCATCGAGACCCACCGCCACGACAGCCTGGCGCAGGACCCGTTCGCGGAGCACTTCGTGCGCGCCGCGCCCGGCTGCGCGGGCTGGCCGGTCCGCGTCCAGCATGCCGCCGGCGGCGACGCCAACCCGCTGTGGGGCAGGTTCGCCCGCTACTTCGGGCTGCGGACCCGCGTCCTCGACGACTTCGTCCAGGGCGCCCTGGGCACCGGAGCGCGCCAGGTGGTGCTGCTCGGCGCCGGCCTCGACACCCGGGCCTTCCGCCTCGACCGGCCCACCGACAGCGTGGTCTACGAGGTCGACCGCGCCGGTGTCCTCGCCTTCAAGGAACAGGTCCTCGAGGAGCTGGCCGCCGTCCCCCGCGGCGGACGCGTCGCCGTCCCCGTCGACCTGCGCGACGACTGGGTGTCCGCCCTCACCGGCGCCGGCTTCGACCCCGCAGCGCCGAGCATCTGGCTCGCCGAGGGGCTGCTGTTCTACCTCCCCCCGGAGGCGGAGACCTACCTCGTGCAGACCGTGGACCGGCTCACCGCCGACGGCAGCGCCCTGGCGTTCGAGATGAAGGTCGAGAAGGACCTGCTGGCCTACCGCGACAGCCCCACCTACACCGCCACCCACGCTCAGATCGGCATCGACCTGCTCTCCCTCTTCGACCACGCGCCGCGCCCGGACTCCGTCGGCGCGCTCACCGCCCGGAACTGGTCCGCCCGGGTGCACACCCCCTTCGAGTTCACCCAGCGGCACGGCCGGGGGCCGCTGCCGGAGCCGAACGACGCGCTGGAGGGCAACCGCTGGGTCCTCGCCACCAAGGACGGCCGCTGATCCGGCGACCGGACACCGGGGGGTGAGGCGGCCCCGGCCCCTCACCCGCCGTGCGGCCCCCTCATCCGCACCGCGGCGCCCGCGCGGCCCGGCGGACGAGCAACGCGACGCACACCGTCCCGAGGCAGTGTCAGCGCGGTGTCACCGCGCTGTCGACGCCGTGTCGACCCGGTACCGGGCGGGGGAGTGGGGCAACCCGGGACCCCGGCCCGGCCGTTGCCCGCGTTGCGCCGGGCGCTGCCTCGCCGCTGCTCGGCGGCGGTGCGCGGCACCCCGCGCCTCCCCGGATTTGTTTCGGCGCTGCACAAAGTGAGAATGGAGGGGTGACCCCGACACGAATCAAGCTCGACCGCGGCCGCGGCGCCCTCGGCCCCGCCCTGGAACTGGTCCACACCGGGCGGGCCCCCACCCGTGCCGTCCTCACCACCGAGCTCGGCGTCACCCGCGCGACGGCCGGCGCCGTCGCCACCGAACTCCAGGCGCTCGGTCTCATCACCGTCGACCCCCGCCCCCACGCCGCCTCCGGCGCCCAGGGCCGCCCCTCGCACCGTCTCGACATCGCACCCGACGGACCCGTCGTGCTCGCGGTGCAGGTCCACGCCGACGGCTACCGGGTCGCGCTGGTCGGCCTCGGCGGCCGCATCGTCGCCACCGCACCTGCCTGCATGACGGTCGACGCCGACCCCGCGCGCATCATCGGCGACGCCGTCACCGCAGGCGCGGAACTCCTCCACGCCACCGGCCGCCGCTGCCTGGGCGCCGGGCTCGCCGTCCCCTCGGCCGTCGCCGAACCCGAGGGCACCGCCCTCAACCCGCTGCACGTCGCCTGGCCCGCCGGCGCCCGCGTCCACGACATCTTCCGCGACTGCCTCACCGAGGCGGGCATCGGCGTCCCCGGCCGCTGCGGGAACGACGTCAACCTCGCCGCGCTCGCCGAGCACCGCCACGGCGCCGGCCAGGGAGCCCAGCACCTGCTGTGCGTGGCCACCGGCCACCGCGGTGTCGGCGGCGCGCTCGTCCTCGACGGCCGGCTCCACACCGGCAGTGCCGGGCTCGCCCTGGAGGTCGGACACCTGATCGTCGACCCCGCCGGCCGCGCCTGCCACTGCGGCGCCCGAGGCTGCCTCGACGTCGAGACCGACCCCCTCGCCCTCCTGGAGACCGCGGGCGTCACCCCCGACCCCGCCCGGTCGCCGCTGGACCAGGCACGCGCCCTGCTCGCAGGCGACCACCCCGAAGCGGCCGCCGTCGCCGACGCGGTGGCGCAGCTCGTCGACCGGCTGGGCCAGGGTCTCGCGGCCATGGTCAACGTCCTCAACCCCGACCGCATCATCCTCGGCGGGCTCCACCAGAGCCTGCTCGCCGCCGCACCCGATCGCCTGCGGTCGGTCGTCGCCGACCGCAGCCTGTGGGGGCGCAGCGGCAGCGTGCCGATCCTGCCGTGCTCGCTCGGCCACAACAGCCTCGTCGGCGCCGCCGAACTGGCATGGCAGCCCGTCCTCGACGACCCGGCCACCGTCCTCGCCGGCGGCTGAGCGCGGCGCCTCGCCGCATCGTCCCGGCCGAACCGCGCCCCGTGGCCGCGGGCACCGCGGGGCGTGAGCCCGCCGACCGGGCCGCCCTGCCCCCGGGGC
>NZ_JAAVJC010000104.1 GCF_012033785.1 Streptomyces bohaiensis | reverse complement strand
GCCGTGCGCGACCACCGTGCGGCCCGGTCCGCGGAGTCGCGGCGCGTACATCGCGGTGCGGTCGGCCCGGACGGCTCGGCCCGGACGGCTCGGTGCGGCAGCGCCCTCGTGCTCACGCCCGCCGCGGCCCGGCCCCGGCGTCAGCCGGGGCGCAGCGGCCGGCGGCGACGGCTCAGCGCGTGGCTTCCTTGCCGGTGGAGACCGTCAGCACGATCTTCTCCTCCAGCGGGTTGTACGGCTCGTGCGCCTTGGGTGACTGGTCGACGACGATGCCCTGGCCCTTGATGACCTCGTCGCGCGGGACGTCGTTCTCGTAGTTCCAGGCGACGCCGTCCCCCTCGTACGCCTCGGTGCCGGCGCGCAGGCACTCCTTCACCGACGAGACGTGCTTGTCGTAGAAGTTGGGCATCGTCACCGCCCCGGGGTGCTCCTCCTGGTCGAAGTACTCCCGGGCCTCCACACAGAGCGACACGTCCACCGTCTTGTTGGTGTCGCCCTCCTTGAACCGGGGCTCCCGCTCGGGCTCCGGCTCGTCGCCCTCGTCCTCGTCCTCCGGTGCCGGCGCGCCGTCGTCCCCGGCGTCCGCGCCGGTGTCGGTCTCGGAGGTACCACCGCCGTCGGCCACGTCGTTGCCGCCGTCGTCATCGCTGCCGTTCACGACGACGAACGCGACCCCGACGATCAGGGCCACGGCCACGACGCCCGCGAGCGCCATGAGGAACGTCTTTCCGCCGTTTCCGCCGCCGCCGGAACCGCTTCCGGCGGCCGACTGCGCCGCCGGCGGCGCCATCACGTACGGCGGCGGGGTCTGCTGCGGGTAGCCGTACCCCTGCGGCGGCTGCGTCGGTCCGTAGCCGGCGGGTGGCGGGGTGCCGGGCGGGTTGGTGCCGTACTGCGGGAACACCGAGTTGGCGACCGCGTCGCCGCTGCGCGAGACGGGCCCCGTAGCGGTGATCCTCGGCGCCGCGCCGGTCAGGGTCCCGGCGACGCGCAGGCACTCCTCACGCAGCTGCTCCGCGCTCTGGAAGCGCTCGTCCGGGTTCTTGCGCAGCATCCGTTCGACCAGCGCGTCCAGCTGCGGCGGGACCGAGGCGTTGATCGAGGACGGCGCGGGCGGCTGCTCCTGGACATGCGCGTAGGCGACGGCCAGCGGCGAGTCCGCGTCGAACGGGAGGTGGCCGGTCAGCAGCTCGAAGAGCATGATGCCGACGGAGTACAGGTCGGAGCGGGCGTCGACACCGCGGCCGAGGGCCTGCTCGGGGGAGAGGTACTGGGGGGTGCCCACCACCATGCCGGTCTGGGTCATCGCGGTGACCCCCGACTGCATGGCCCGGGCGATACCGAAGTCCATGACCTTCACGACATTGCGCTTGGTCACCATGACGTTGCCCGGCTTGATGTCGCGGTGGACCAGGCCCATCTCGTGGGAGATGTCGAGCGCCGCGCAGACGTCGGCGATGACCGTGAGCGCCTTGTCCCCGGGCATCGCGCCGAACTCGCGGATGTCGTCGTCGAGGACGCTGCGCAGCGGGCGGCCGTCGACGTACTCCATGACGATGAACGGCACCGGCAGGCCGTCGATGGTGTCCTCGCCGGTGTCGAAGACCGAGACGATGTTGGCGTGCGTGAGGCGCGCCACGGACTGGGCCTCGCGCTTGAAGCGCTCCCGGAACGACTCGTCCCGGCCGAGTTCCCCGTGCATCGTCTTGACGGCGACCTCGCGGGCGAGGACGGTGTCGTAGGCGAGGTTCACGGACGCCATGCCGCCGGTACCCAGGAGGGTGCGCAGTTGGTAGCGGCCTCCGCCGACGGCCCGGCCCGAGTAGTCAGCGGGCTCCACGGCGTGCTCGTTCATCGGTCGGCTCCCCCTTGGCTGCGTATTCAGCGCCAAGTCTGCCCCAGCGTATACGGGCGTCAAGGCGCTTGTCCGTACCGTGACCGGTGTGCTCGGGCTCTGTGACGGGACCGTCATACTCGTCTCGGGCCCGTGACCTCGACTTGGCAGCGCGACCCCACAACCGGTTTGATGGCGAAGCGAGACGCGACGACGGTGAGGACCGATGGCACAGGAGCACGGCGCTGCGGGCAACGGCGAGGACGAGCCGAAGGCGACCCGCGGCGACAGGTCTGCCTCCTCGGACAGCCCACGCGACGCGCGCCCGGCGGAGCGTGCCGACGCCCGTGACGGGAAGCCCGGACACGAGGACGGGACGTCCGGCGAGAGCGCGGCGCAGGACGGGACGGCGGCGGGTGACGGTACGGACCGTCCGGCCGCCGAGCCGTCCGCCGCCGGCGACGACGGTGGGCCCGACACCGCCGCCCTCGGCAGCACCATGAGTGACGCATCCCACCTCCCCGGTGGCGCGCCCCGCGGCGGTACCGTCGGCGTGACGCCGGTGGGCGCCCCGACCCCCTCCGGCGGCTCCGGTGGGCGCAGCTACGCCGAGTTGGCGGACGACCCCGCGCAGTGGGGCCGCGCGGGCACCGTCGGCGACGGCCGGTACCGGCTGACGCGCCGGCTGGGCCGGGGCGGCATGGCGGACGTGTTCGCCGCCGAGGACGTCCGGCTGGGACGCCTGGTCGCGGTGAAGCTGCTCCGCCCCGACCTGGCGGAGGACCAGGTCGCGAAGGCCCGTTTCACGCGCGAGGCCCAGTCGGTCGCCGGCCTCAACCACCACGCGGTGGTCGCGGTGTACGACTCCGGCGAGGAGGACACCGGCGGGGTCCACGGGACCGTCCCGTACATCGTGATGGAGCTGGTCACCGGCCACACCATCCGCGAACTGCTGATCAACGAGGACGCCCAGCCCACCGAGCGCGCGCTGTCGATCGTCTCCGGGGTGCTGGAGGCGCTGGCCTACAGCCACCAGCACGGCATCGTCCACCGCGACATCAAGCCCGCCAACGTGATCATCACCGAGACCGGTTCGGTCAAGGTGATGGACTTCGGCATCGCCCGCGCCCTGCACGGCGTGCAGTCGACGATGACGCAGACCGGCATGGTCATGGGCACCCCGCAGTACCTCTCGCCGGAGCAGGCGCTCGGCAAGGCCGTGGACACCCGCTCCGACCTGTACGCGGTCGGCTGCCTCCTCTACGAACTGCTCACCCAGCGGCCGCCGTTCACGGGCGAGACGCCGCTGTCGGTGGTGTACCAGCACGTCCAGGACCCGCCGCGGCTGCCCTCCGAGGTGTCGCAGCTGGCGCCGCCGGAGCTCAACGGGCTGGTGATGCGCTCGCTGGCGAAGGACCCGGACGACCGGTTCCAGACCGCCGAGGAGATGCGGTCGCTGATCCAGTACGCGGTCCGGATGCTGGAGACGCACGGCGGCCACACCGCCGGACTGTGGAACACCGGCGCCACCTCGCCGGAGACCCCCGCGATGGGGACGGCCGCCATGGGCACGGCGGTGATGAACACCCCGCCCCCCACCCAGGTCGGTCCGCCGCTGCTGCTCGGCAACCCGGGTGGTGACGACACCCCGCCGGGCGGGCGGCCGCCGGTCGACCCGACCACCAACCGGCTGCGGTACGTCCTGGTGGCGCTGCTGGTGGTCGCGGCGATCGTCATCGGCATCTTCATCGCCGTCAATGCCGGCAACGACGAGCCGGTCTCCCCGCCGGACCAGGGCGAGCCCGACACGACCCCCGAGGGCACGGACCCGCCCGACCCCGAGGACGAGGAGCCGGAGGAGGAGCCGGAGGACGATCCCGAGGACGCCCCCGAGCGGGACTGGAACGAGACCACCGGTTCCGGCACCAGCCCCCAGCCGGGCAACTCCTCCGGTTACCAGGGCGGCGGCACCTCCAACGGGAACTCCGACGGCACCGCCGAGGGCACCGCCGAGGGGGAGACCGACGGCACGACCGAGGGCGACACCGAGGGCGAGACCGAGGGTGCCCCCGGTGGTGAGACCGAGGGCGCGCCGGGCGGCGAGACCGAGGGTGCTCCCGGTGGTGAGACCGAGGGTGCGCCGGGCGGCGAGACCGACGGCGGCGGCGGGTCCGGCGACAGCGGCGGCACCACGCCCCCCGAGACGGGCGGTGGTGACACCGGCGACCAGGGCGGTGGCGACACCACCGATCCCGCTGGAGGGCTCCAGGGGCTCATCTCCGGTACTGGCTGAGGCAGTTCGGCCGATCCGGCAGGGCGCGGACAGCGGCCCGTGGCTACGTTGTGTAGCCACGGGCCGCTGTCATGTCCGCTGCTACATACCGTAGCCGCGGGGCGCCGTGTCGTCGGTGCGCCGCGACACCCGTGCAATTGCGGACGCTGTTCGAGGCGGCGATTCCCGGCCACCCCTGCCATCCCTGGGAGTGGACAACCGGAGGGCTGTACGAAGCGCGGCGGCGCCGGAAGTCGCCAGGTGGCACGCGGTGCCGCGTGATCCGCGGGGCCACCTGGACCGCCACCCCCGCGCCACCCCGCGCCGCCCTTTCGCGTGGCCGACAACCGCTCTTTATCATCCCGGACGGGTCGTGCGCACGCGAATGCAGAACGTAGCGGAATGTGATCTACGATGCGCCACGTGTCGCCCAGCCATGCATCCCCAGCCGCCCGAACCCTGCAACTCCTGACGCGCCGTTACGGAGTCGGGGAGCCCTTGTCCTGCGTGCCGCTGGACCGGGGACTGCTCAACCGCGGCTACCGCCTCGCGACCACGCGGGGTGCCTACTTCCTCAAGCACCACCTCGGCGGGGACCCGCAGACCGTGCTGCCGCTGGCCTCCCGGCACCGGGCCACCGCCGCCCTGGCCGACCGCGGCATCCCGGTGGTGCCGACGCTCGCCGACCGCAGCGGTGACAGCGCGGCGTTATTGGACGGGTGCTGCTTCGTTCTCCACCCATGGCTCGACGGCCACCACCGCGACGGCGGCGGACTCGACGTCGCCGGCTCCGACCGCCTCGGCGACCTCCTCGGACGCGTCCATCGCCAGCTGGAGCTGGTGATAAAGGAGGACCGGGCCGCCACGGCGGTGCCCGGGAACGCCCACCATCTCGCGCCCCTCGGGCCGCGTGCCCCCCTCGGGCCGCGCAACCACGACGCGGTCGCCGCCCGCGACCGTGCCGTCCCCGGCCCCGGGGCGGGCGCCGCGCCCGGTGCCACCCGCCGCGGCGAGGTGCACGCCGCCGCCACGGCACCGGCCCGCGCCGCACACCGGGCCGTCCCCGGCGGGCGCGGCCGCACCGCCCTCGGCAGCGGAGCCCACCGACTCCCGGGTCCCTGTCGCCCGGCGGCCCGACCGGAGCACGCCTCCGCCGCTGCCCCCGGCGGTGACCGTGTGCTGCCCAGCTCCCCGGGGACGGTGGGGGAGTCGGCACGCATCGAGGACACCTACGTGGTGATCGACCAGTTGCTGGCCCGCATCCGGCGCGCCCCCCGCCGCACCAGCTTCGACGAACTCGCCGAGCACCGGCTCCAGGAGCGGCGCGGCATGCTCCGCACCCACGCCCACCGCCGGCCCGGACCGGCGCAGGTGCCGGCGGCCGGGTGGGTCCACGGCGACTTCCACCCGCTGAACCTGATGTACGGCGAGGACTCCGTCGAGCCGCTCGCCATCATCGACTGGGACCGGTTGGCCATCCGGCCGCGCGCGGAGGAGGCGGTGCGGGCGGCGGCCATCTTCTTCCTCCGGCCGGACGGCACGCTGGACCTCGCCAAGGTGCGCGCCTACGCCCGGGCGTACCGGTCCGCCACCGAGGCCGACGGCGACGAACTCGCCGCGGCGACCCAGCGGGTGTGGTGGGAGCGGCTCAACGACTTCTGGATGCTGCGCTGGCACTACGAGCTGCGGGACCACCGGGCGGACCCGCAGTTCGCGGCCGCCGCTTCGCTGATCGTGTGGTGGACCCGGAACGCCGCCGCGGTCCGCGACGCGTTCAGCGGGTGACGGCCCCCGGTCGGTGGTCGGGCGCGGCCGCGGTGTCGTCCTCGGCGACCGGGGGCGTGGCCGTCCCCGCGGAACCGGTCTCCGTGTCCTCGCCGTCGGTGTCCGGCAGCCGCACGGTGGCGAGCATCGGGTCCAACCGTGCGTACAGCGTGCCGGGCGGATCGGCCGGTGGCGGGCCCTCCTCCGCCGGCTCGGCCGCGTCCTCGGCGCGCGGCGCCGGCACCGCGCCAGGCGCGAGCGCGGCGGGCGCGCTGCCGGTGCGGTCGAAGGCGGCGCGTTCGGCGTCGGTGGGGCGCACGGTGCTGACGGGTCCGACCACCTGCACGCCCGGCGCTGACTCGTCCCACTCGCCCTGCGGGTGGGCGTGGTAGGAGAGGACGGTGCCGTCCAGCACCCGGGCCTCGATCTGGGCGGCGGGTATGCGCAGCAGGACGCTGCCCCGGATGACGAGGTGCTGGGCGACGAGGACGAACGGCAGCGCCCGCCGGGTCACCGCGGCCCTGCCGTGCGTCGCACTCGGCAGCAGCCGCAGCGCCTCGGCGAGCTGGTCGGACGGGCGGTACGCGGGCATGACCCCACCCTGCCCGCCCGGAGCAGCCCACCGGGACCGGAAAAGTCCTCGATCGACGGACGATGGTCCCGGATCAATCAGGCTGTTGGGGCAACCGCCCCAGAACGGACATGCGGTCATCTGGGGCCAACCGGCCACGGTGGGCCAAACGGGGCGCATGCCCGGCACCCGGTGCCCGGCCCGGCGGCCCCGGCTCCTCGCGCCGATCGGCCCCCGGGCTCACTCCGCCCGGCGGGGGCGCTCCGCCTGCAGTCGGGCCACGTAGGCGGCCGCCTGCGAGCGGCGGGCCATGCCGAGCTTGGCCAGCAGGCTGGAGACGTAGTTCTTGATGGTCTTCTCGGCGAGGTGCAGCCGCTCGCCGATCGCGCGGTTGGTCAACCCCTCCCCGATGAGGTCGAGGATGCGTCGTTCCTGCTCGGTGAGGTGCGAGAGCCGATCGTCCTCCCGCCCGTCGCCGTCCCGGAGTCGCTCCAGGACCCGTTGGGTGGCGACCGGGTCGAGGAGGGACTTCCCGGCCGCCACGTCCCGGACGGCGGAAAGGAGTTCGGTACCCCGGATGGCCTTCAGGACGTACCCGGAGGCCCCCGCCATGATCGCGTCGAACAGGGCTTCGTCGTCCGCGTAGGAGGTCAGCATCAGGCAGGCGATCGACTCGTCGCGCGAGCGGACCTCCCGACACACTTCGACGCCGCTGCCGTCGGGCAGGCGCACGTCGAGCACCGCGACGTCGGGTCGGGCCGCGGGGATGCGCGTCAGCGCGTCGGCCGCGGTGCCCGCCTCGCCGACCACCTCGATGTCCTCCTCCAGGGAGAGCATCTCGTGAACGCCGCGTCGGACCACCTCGTGATCGTCGACCAGGAATACCGTGATTTTTCCGTCTTTCGGCACCTTGCCAGTGTCACACAGCGCGTGCCTCGCCGCCGCTCTTCCCGTAACCCGGTTGGCCGGGTTACGGTGCGCGTGTCCTTCGACGGCTTGCGAGGCTGTGACCAGCACCGTTCCCGACGCCGCGTCGAGGTACTTGGTCATCCAGGTATTTTCGCAGGTCAGGGGCGCTTATCTCGGCGCAGTTGCTATGGGTACCGTGCTCTGTAGCGGGCCATCGACGCGACAGACAGTCACGCTCGGTTCGTCCGCCGCGCACCCACCCCGTGCGCCGTACGGACCGGGCGAGCCGCACTGGCCCACCCGGAAGACCCCGGTGGCCGGACCGACGGAGGAGCACACGTGACCGTGGATAGCACTGCGCGCGCGACGACGCGCCGCAGCGGCGTCAAACGCACCACCAAGAAGACGGCCTCGGGTACGGAGGCGGCCGCGGCCGCGTCGTCCGAGGAGCGGTCCACCGGGGCGGGCGCAGCCGCGAAGTCGACGAGGACGGCCACCGGGAAGGCCCCCGCCAAGAAGGCCGCCAAACGCGCCCCGGCCGGGACGACCACCGCGAAGAAGACGGCGAAGAAGACCGCGAAGCGGACCCCGGCGAAGAAGACCGCGCCAGGGAAGACCGCGCCCGGGAGGACCGCCGCCACCGCCACCGGCGGCGCCGACCGCCCCGAGATGGTGCAGCTGCTGACCCCCGAGGGGTACCGCGTCGAGCACCCCGACTACGCCATCGACATCGGCGCAGACGAACTGCGCGGCCTCTACCGCGACATGGTGCTGACCCGCCGCTTCGACGCCGAGGCCACCGCCCTCCAGCGGCAGGGCGAACTCGGCCTGTGGCCCTCGCTCCTGGGGCAGGAGGCCGCACAGATCGGCTCCGGCCGCGCGCTGCGCCCCGACGACTACGTCTTCCCCACCTATCGCGAGCACGGCGTCGCCTGGTGCCGCGGGGTCGACCCGACCCAGCTCCTCGGCATGTTCCGCGGCGTGAACAACGGCGGTTGGGACCCCAACGGGAACAACTTCCACCTCTACACCATCGTCATCGGCTCGCAGGCACTGCATGCCACCGGCTACGCCATGGGCATCGCCAAGGACGGCGCCGACTCCGCCGTCCTCGCCTACTTCGGTGACGGCGCCACCAGTCAGGGCGACGTCGCGGAGTCCTTCACCTTCGCCGCCGTCTACAACGCGCCCGTGGTGTTCTTCTGCCAGAACAACCAGTGGGCGATCTCCGAGCCCACCGAGCGCCAGACCCGCGTGCCGCTGTACCAGCGCGCGCAGGGCTACGGCTTCCCCGGTGTCCGGGTCGACGGCAACGACGTCCTCGCCGTCCTCGCCGTGACCCGCGCCGCCGTCGAGCGCGCCCGCACCGGCGAGGGTCCCATGCTGGTCGAGGCGTTCACCTACCGGATGGGCGCCCACACCACCTCCGACGACCCCACCCGCTACCGCTCCGACGACGAGCGCGAGGCGTGGGAGGCGAAGGACCCGATCCTGCGGCTGCGCACCTACCTGGAGCGCGAACAGCTCGTCGACGACGCCTTCCTCGCCTCGATCGACGAGGAGAGCGACACCATGGCCAAGCGGGTCCGCGAGTCGATCCGCACCATGCCCGACCCGCCCGCGATGTCGATGTTCGACAACATCTACGCCGACGGCCACGCGCTCGTGGACGAGGAGCGCGCCCAGTACGCCGCGTACGCCGCCTCCTTCGCGGACACCGACGAGGAGGGCCGCTGACATGGCACCCGGTGAGAAGCTCCCCATCGCGAAGGCGATCAACAGCTCGCTGCGCAAGGCCCTGGAGAACGACCCGAAGGTCCTCGTCATGGGCGAGGACGTCGGCAAGCTCGGCGGCGTCTTCCGCGTCACCGACGGACTGCAGAAGGACTTCGGCGAGGACCGGGTCATCGACACCCCCCTCGCGGAGTCCGGCATCGTCGGCACCGCGATCGGCCTCGCGCTGCGCGGCTACCGGCCCGTCGTGGAGATCCAGTTCGACGGCTTCGTCTTCCCGGCGTACGACCAGATCGTCACCCAGCTCGCCAAGATGCACGCCCGCGCCCTCGGCAAGATCAAGCTACCGGTCGTCATCCGCATCCCCTACGCCGGCGGCATCGGCGCGGTGGAGCACCACAGCGAGTCCCCCGAGGCGCTGTTCGCACACGTCGCGGGCCTCAAGATCGTCACCCCGGCCAACTCCTCGGACGCCTACTGGATGCTCCAGCAGGCCATCGAGTGCGACGACCCGGTCATCTTCTTCGAGCCCAAGTCCCGCTACTGGGGCAAGGGCGAGGAGGTCGCCCAGGGCATCCCCGCCCCGCTGCACCGGGCCCGGGTCATCCGCGAGGGCACCGACCTGACCATCGCCTCCTACGGCCCGACCGTGCGCACCGCGCTCCAGGCCGCCGACGCCTCGGCGGAGGAGGGCCGCTCGGTCGAGGTGCTCGACCTGCGGTCGATCTCCCCGATCGACTTCGACACCATCCAGGCCTCGGTGGAGCGGACCGGGCGGCTCGTCGTGGTCCACGAGGCGCCGGTCTTCTTCGGTTCCGGTGCGGAGATCGCCGCCCGGATCACCGAGCGGTGCTTCTACCACCTGGAGGCGCCCGTGCTGCGCGTCGGCGGTTTCCACGCGCCGTACCCGCCGGCCCGCGTCGAGGAGGAGTACCTCCCCGGCCTGGACCGGGTGCTGGACGGTATCGACCGCGCCATGGCGTACTGAGAAGGCCGAGGAGAGTCATGACAGTGACCGCCGTACAGCGCGTCCGCGAGTTCAAGATGCCCGACGTCGGTGAGGGGCTGACCGAGGCCGAGATCCTCAAGTGGCTGGTCCGGCCCGGCGACACCGTCGCCGACGGTCAGATGGTCGTCGAGGTCGAGACCGCCAAGGCCGCCGTCGAACTGCCCATCCCCTACGACGGGGTCGTCGCCGAGGTCCGGTTCGAGGAGGGCACCACGGTCGACGTGGGCGCCGTCATCATCACCGTCGACACCGACCCGGGAGCCGGGGACCTTCCGACGGACGCCGCACCGCAGCCCGCCGCCGCGAGCCCGGCCGCCGAGGCATCCGCCGCGGCCGGCAGCGAGGACGAGGAGGAGGGCGGCAAGCGGCAGCCGGTGCTCGTCGGCTACGGCGTCGCCACCGGTACCGCCAAGCGCCGCCCGCGCAAGGCCGCCGCTGCGGCGGCGCCGGTCGAGACCGTCGCCGTTCCGGCGCCGGCCCCCGCCCCGGCGGCTCCGCCGGCCCCCGTCGCCCCCAACAGCTCGGTCAACGGCGCGGTCAACGGGGCCCACGGCGCCCGCCCGCTCGCCAAGCCGCCGGTCCGCAAACTGGCCAAGGACCTGGGCATCGACCTCGCGACGGTCCCGCCCACCGGCCCCGAGGGCACCGTCACCCGGGACGACGTCCACGCCGCCCACCGGGCGTCGGCCCCGGCGCCCGCCGCCGCACAGGGCGCCGACGCGACCGCGGCGTCCGCTCCGGCCGTGGAGCCGCAGAGCCTGACCGCGATCCGGGAGCGCCGGGTGCCGGTCAAGGGCGTCCGCAAGGCGACCGCCGCGGCGATGGTGCACAGCGCCTTCACCGCGCCGCACGTCACCGAGTTCGTCACGGTCGACGTCACCCGCACCGTGAAGCTGGTCGGCAAGCTGAAGGAGGACCCGGCGATGGAGGGGCTGCGGGTCAACCCGCTGCTGCTCGTCGCCAAGGCCCTCCTGGTCGCGATCCGCCGCAACCCGGAGGTCAACGCCTCCTGGGACGAGGCCAACCAGGAGATCGTCCAGAAGGACTACGTCAACCTGGGCATTGCCGCCGCCACCCCGCGCGGGCTGATCGTGCCGAACATCAAGGACGCCGGTTCCAAGACCCTCCCCGAACTGTCGCGTTCGCTCTCGGAGTTGGTCGCGACTGCGCGGGAGGGGCGCACCGCCCCAGCCGACATGCAGGGCGGCACGGTCACCATCACCAACGTCGGCGTCTTCGGCGTCGACACCGGCACGCCCATCCTCAACCCGGGGGAGTCCGCGATCCTCGCCTTCGGCGCGATCAAGGACCAGCCCTGGGTCCACAAGGGGAAGGTCAAGCCGCGCAAGGTCACGACCCTGGCGCTCTCCTTCGACCACCGCCTGGTCGACGGCGAGTTGGGCTCCAAGGTGCTGGCGGACACGGCGGCCGTCCTGGAGCACCCCAAGCGGCTGATCACCTGGTGCTGACGGGCCCGGACCGCTCGGCCGCCCCGGCGGGGTGACCGGCACACCGCGCTCCCGAGGGGGGCGGCGCACGATTCCCGTGCGCCGCCCCCCTCCGGCATTGTCGGCATCGCTCGCCCGGTGCTCGGCCAGTTCTGCCGGTGCTTGCCCGGCCCGGCGGCGTCGGTTTCGCGTCACCCACCCGTACC
This sequence comes from Streptomyces bohaiensis, assembly GCF_012033785.1. Classification (GTDB taxonomy): domain Bacteria; phylum Actinomycetota; class Actinomycetes; order Streptomycetales; family Streptomycetaceae; genus Streptomyces; species Streptomyces bohaiensis. The sequence continues at coordinate 3,740 of NZ_JAAVJC010000104.1, read as the reverse complement.
GGTCCGGCCGTCCCGCCACCCCGCCGCGCGGCGCCGACCACCGTGCCCCGGCATGATCCACCCGAGCGAATGTCACAGCTCCGACACCGTCGCGCAGTTGGAAAGAACCCCTGGGAACCCGGGGTCGGGTCATCAGCCCAGGTGAATGGGGTGGGCGATGGAATGATCCCCTCCGGAGCGGGCCGCACGTGGCGCTGCCGTGACGTGGCAGGCATCGACACGTGACAGCCGCTGCCTAGACTCGGTCACGAGGACCGGTAATCCTGGCGGTATCCAACCGGTCGGGACACAACATCGCCGCCTGCGGGGGTCGCGGGGCGAGGGGGGACGCGCATGTTTCGCACACGCAGTCTGGGCGTGGCAGCTGCCACGCTGGCCGTCCTGGCGGTGACCGCCTGCGGTTCCGGAGACTCCGACGGCGGCGACGCCGGCGGCAAGGGCGGCAGTGTCGACGCCGGCGAGAGGGAGGCCGAGGGCGACACCGACGAGGGGGACGACGCCGACCAGGTCGACGACGGGGAGGGCGACGGACCGGACGACGACACCGTCGGCGAGCTTCCCGACTCCTACGACTTCACCCCCGATCCCGACCGCGTCCCGCAGGACGCCGAGCGGGCCCGGGAACTGACCACCAACGCCCAACTGACGCCGGAGACCTGGCAGGAGGGCATGGTCGCCGCCGAACCCTTCGCCACCGCGGGGACCTTCACCCTCCTCGGCGACGACTGCGTCTGGGACCGCGGCGAACTGCCCGATACCGTCCTGGACTCGCTGACCCATCGCATCAACATCCCCGCCGCCGACGGCAAGGGGCTGGTCCAGACGGCGATCACCGTCACCGTCCACACCAGCGACGAGGACGCGGTCGCCGAGATGGACGCCGTGGTCCAGGAGAGCTTCCGCTGCCCCGACCAGGAACTCGGTGGCGGTCAGCGGCTCAGCGGTCTGCTGTCCATGCCGATGCCCGAGGACGACGTCCTGAACGCCGACGCCTCCATGTTCGAGGCCGGCCAGTTCTCCACCGACGCCGACCCGACCCCTCACGACTTCGTCTGGTCGAAGTCGCGGATCGGTCCGGTCACCGCGGCCGTCTCCGTCAAGGGCGCCGAGGGCTACGACGTCGTCGAGCTGCTCCAGGTCGCCGCCGAGGGCGCCGCCTGGGTCCTCTACAACATCGAACGCGAACTGTCGTGAACCACGGGCCCCACCGCCGCGCCCCGGGCGCCGAACACGCCCGCGGGCGCCGCGGCGGCCCCGCCCGGCCCGCCCGTCCCGCGCGGAGGACGTCCCGCTGATGCAGCCGCTGCACTCCTCCGACCCCACCTGGGTCGCCGACTACCGGGCGCTGGGGCGGCTCGGCGCCGGCGGCATGGGCATGGTGCTGCTCGGCCGGTCGCCCGGCGGCAGCCTCGCCGCCATCAAGCTGATCCGCACCGAGTACGCCGACGACCCCGCGTTCCGCACCCGCTTCCGGCGGGAGGTCGCCATCGCGCGGCGGGTGCGGAACCGGTGGGCGGTGCCCGTCGTCGCCGCCGACACCGAGGCGGCGGCTCCCTGGCTCGCCACCGAGTTCGTGCCCGGGCCCCCGCTCAACGAGGCGATCGCCGACCACGGCCCGTTCCCCGTGCCGAGCGTCCGCGCTCTCGGTGTGATGCTGGCCGAGGCGCTGGAGGCGGTGCACGAGGCCGGCCTGGTCCACCGCGACCTCAAGCCCGGCAACGTCCTCCTCGGGCTCGACGGCCCGCGCCTCATCGACTTCGGTATCGCCCGCGCGCTCGACGACACCGTCCTCACCGCCACCGACGTCGTCGTCGGCTCGCCCGGCTTCCTCTCGCCCGAGCAGGCGCAGGCCCGCACCGTGGGGCCGGCCAGCGATCTCTTCTCCCTGGGGTGCGTGCTGGCGTACGCCGCGACCGGCCGACGCCCGTTCGGCAGCGGACCGGTGGAGGCGATGCTGTTCCGCACCGTCTACGACGAGCCCGAACTCGCGGCGGTCCCCGAGCCGTTGCGGCCCGCGATCGAGGCGCTGCTCACCAAGGACCCCGACCAGCGGCTCACCGCCGCGGCGCTGCGCGCCCAGTGGGAGGGCGGAGCGGGAGGGGACGAGCCCGCACCGGACAGCTGGCTGCCCGCCCCCGTCACCCGGCTCATCTCCGACCGCTCCGCCGAGATGCTGGCGCTGCCGGCGGCCGACCCGACCGAGATCGCGGGCCCGCCCCCGGGCGGCGCCGACACGGGCCAGGCCGGCACCGCCGACAGCGCCGGCACCCCGTCCGGCGGCTTCGGCCCCCCGCTCTCCACCGGCGGATCGGGGCCCTACGCCCCCGGCAGCGGCACGTTCGGTCCGAGCGCCCCACCGCCCGGCACCCGCGCCCCCGCCGGGCCCCGCCGCCGTCAGGTGCTCCTCGGCGCGCTGGCCACCCTCGCCGTCATCGGCGCGGGGGCCGGCGCCACCGTGCTGTTCTCCGGGGACGACGACCCCGACGACCGGGCCGACGGCGGCGACACCGACACCGGGGGCGAAGGCCGCGGCCGGCCCGCCAACGACCGGCCGCAACTCGCCGTCGGCGTCCAGGCCGATCTCGAAGGCGACGGCGCCGACGTCGCCACCGCCCAGATCCGCGGCGCCGAGCTCGCCGTCGAGCATCTCAACGCGGACGGAGACCACCCCTTCCGCTACCGGCTGGCCACCGCTGACGACAGCGGCACCGCTGCGGGCGCCGCCGAGGCCGCCGCCGCGCTGATCGACGAGGCGGACCTGATCGGCGTGCTCGGCGCGGGCAGCCCCGCCGCGCTCAAGGCGTCCATCGACCCCTACGTCAAGGCGCGGCTGCCGCTGCTGACGGTCAGCGACGGCGCGACCATCCCCAAGGACTCCGTGTTCGCCTCCGCGCGCACCAGCGACCAGCTCCAGATGACCGGCGTGATGACCTACGTGACCCAGCACGACCAGGGCTCCACCGCCGTCGTGCACACCGGCAGCGAGTACAGCCGCGAGGTCACCCAGGTCATCCGCAACCTGCTGGCGCGCACCCAGACCGTCCACCCCGTCCAGCTCGACCCCACCGCCGCCGACCACCGGGCCACCGTCCGGGACCTCGTCTCCCGGCAGCCGGAGTGCATCATCTTCGGCGGTGACTGGGAGGAGCTGGTCCCGTTCGCGCAGGCGCTCGACGAGACCGGCTGGGACGGCTACCGCGTGGCCACGCACGACGCCTACGACGCGCGACTGCTGGAACGCGCCGGCAGCGCGGTCGAGGGCTGGGTCCTGGTTGCCGCGGTCGTCGACCCGACACAGTTCGAGGCGGCCGCGGAGTTCGTCGCCGCCTACACCGACCGGTTCGAGGAGTCGCCGCCGCCCTACGCGGCCGAGGCGTACGACGCCGTCCACGTGATCGCGGCCTGTGCGGCGGAGCTCCGCCAGGAAAGCGGCTTCAGCGCCGTCACCCGGCAGGACATCGTGCCGTCGATCCGGGAGACCCGCTACCGGGGGATCACCAAGACCTTCACCTTCGAACCGGCCGACGGGCGGTTCACCGGGAACGGCGCGTTCTTCTACCGGATCACGGACGGTGCCTTCGTGCTGCTCGGGACGGACGTGCCGCAGGAGTGACCCGCCACGCGGCGGGGCCGGCGGACGGCTGGTCGCGGCGGCCGGTGGTGCCGGCGACGGCGGCATCGGCACCAGTTCGGAACTGATCGTCGCCGCTGCGAGACGGGTCGACCGGGGCGCCGGGGTC
>NZ_JAAVJC010000103.1 GCF_012033785.1 Streptomyces bohaiensis | reverse complement strand
CCTCCTCGGACTGTCGGTGGGGACGGCGCGGCAGCTCGCGCCGCCCCGTCCCCTCGACTCTCCTGCGGATCGCGCGGCCGCGCTGCGCCGTCGCCACCGCGGCAGCTGTGTGGTCGCGCCGGTGGTGGTGCACGGTCGCGCCTGGGGTGAGCTGTACGTGGCGCGCGGGGTGGACGCGCTGCCGCTCGGGCCGCCCGAGGCGGCGTTCGCCACCGTCCTCGCCGAGGTCGCCGCCAGTGGGCTGATGCACCACGAGCGGCTCGCGGAGATCAGGAAGCTGGCGTACACCGACCCGTTGACCGGGCTCGCCAACCGGCGGGCCGTGGACGCGCTGCTGGAGGACGCGGTCGGCGACCACCGCCGGGACGGCACCGCCGTCAGTCTCGTCGTCTGCGACGTCAACGGCCTGAAGGGTGTCAACGACTCACTGGGCCATGTGGCGGGCGACCACCTGCTTGAACGTTTCGCCTCGGTGCTCTCGCTCTGCGGCGCCCAACTCCCCGGCTCTCTCGCCGCCCGGCTCGGTGGCGACGAGTTCTGCCTGGTGGCCGTCGGCTCCACCGCCCCGGAGGTGATCCGGGTGGCACGGGAGATCTGCCGCCGGGCGGACGCGCTGGAGCTCGGACAGGGGGTGGCCTGCGGGGTCGCCTCGACCGGCCGGAGCATCGGGCCGGTGGTCTCCGCCCGCCGGCTGTTCCGGCTCGCCGACGCGGCGCAGTACCGGGCCAAGGCGCCCGCCGCGGCGCCGGTCGCGGTGTCGTCCGCGGCGCCGGTCGCGGCCGCCGCGTCGTCGGCGGTCTCGATCCAGGCGCGGGGCTCCACCCCGGCCGTCCAACCACTGGGCGAGAAGCCCGCGATCTCCGGGAAGTCATGCACCGGGTAGGACTCGTCGACGGGGAACTCCACCTCGCCGGGCGCGAGTTCTCCGCTGTTGACCAGCACGCGCAGCCGGCCCCGCTCCCGCTCCCAGACCGAGACGGCGGCGAACCCGCCGTCGAGCGCCCGCCGGGCGGTCTCCGCCACGGTGCGCACGGCGGCCGCGAGGTCACCCGCCGCCGCCATCGCCTGCGCCAGCTCCACCACGGCCCGCAGCCGAGCGTCCTCTCCCATGCGGACACATTATTGCGGTTTGTACCTTTTCGCCGGGCGCGCCGGGTGCAATTGCGAGGAGTCACGAGCCCGGAGGACAGCGGCCCCGCCACCCGGCCCAGCGCGGGGCGGCACGCTACTCCCCGGGCCAGTCCGGCGTCCGCTTCTCGTTGAAGGCCGCAACGCCCTCGGCCCGGTCACCGGAGAAGGCGACGGTCCGCCAGGCCGCGTCCTCGATCTCCATCGCCGCCGTCACATCCATCCCCCAGCCGGTGCGCAGCGCCTTCTTCGCCGCGCGCAGGCCGATCGGGGAGTTGGCGGCGATCCGCCCGGCCAGCTCCAGCGCGACCTCGCGATCGGTGCCCGCCGGCACCACCCGGTCGACCAGTCCCAGCTCCCCGGCCTCGGCGGCCGCCACCCGGCGCGCACTGAAGATCAGCTCCGCGGCGCGGGCCGCACCCACGCGGCGCGGCAGCAGCTGCGTGCCGCCGCCGCCGGGGATGACGCCGACCGAGACCTCCGGCAACCCCACGACGGCGGTCTCGTCCGCCACGATCAGGTCGCAGGAGAGCGCCAGCTCGTAGCCGCCCCCCAGCGCGAACCCGTGGACCGCGGCGACGGTCGGCATCGGCAGCGCCAGCACCCCGCCGTAGGCGGCGCGCGCGTAGGGGCGCTGCCGGACCAGCTCGGCATCGGTCAGGGAGTTGCGCTCCTTCAGGTCCGCCCCCACGCAGAAGGCGCGCTCGTGGGTGGAGCTCAGGACCACCGCCGAGATCTCCCGGGTGGCGGCGAGCGCCGCGCACGCCTCGCCGAGCTGCCGGGCCATCTCCGTGGAGACGGCGTTCATCGCACGCGGCCGGTCCAGGACCAGCTCCGCGACCCTGCCGGCATGACGACGCACCGCGACCCAGTCACCGTAGCGGTCCTCCGCGCCCTCCCGGCCGGGGCCGTCGCCCGCGCCGCCGTGCGCTCCGCCGTCCGCGCCGTTGCCCGACTCCGTCACCGAGGCCATGGTCCGCTCCCCTTGTTAACGCTCGCTCACCACTCGACGCAGCGCATCATGCCACCGCGCGCCCGCCTGCGGGAGGGTGCGCGCCGGGCGCGCTTACGGGCCACCGCGCCCCGCCAGGCGCCGGAGTCCACCGGGTCGGGCCCGGGCGGGACGGGCTGCTCGTGCCCGGTCGGCCCGACCGGGAGGAGTCGGGCGCCGGGCCGGGCGGGGTCAGCCCGGTCGGGTGAGCTGCCAGGGCGCGATGATGCCGAGTCCGCGCACCGGTCGCTGGTGCAGCGGGCGCAACGTGAACCGGTGGTCGCGGCCGTCCGGCGCGGGGTCGCCGGGCCCCGGCGCGGGGGCGGCGCCCGCCGCGGTCAGCTCCTTGCGCATGGCGTCATCCACCAGCACCGCGTCCTTGGGCGCTATGGAGGTCAGCCTGCTGGCGAGGTTGACCGTGTTGCCGAAGACGTCGCCCATCCGGGTGGTGACCGTGCCGAAGGCGATGCCGACACGCAGCTCCGGCAGGATCGGGTTGTCGGCCATGGTCTCGATGAGCCGCAGGCCGATACCGGCGGCGGTGGCGGCATCGTCGGCCGCGAAGAGCACCTCGTCGCCGAGGGTCTTGATGAGACGGCCGCCGTGCTCCGCCACCTGGTCGGCGGCGGTCGTCTCGAAGGTCTCGACGAGCTCGCCGAGCTCCTCCTCCTCCAGCCGCCGGGTGAGGCGCGTAAAGCCCACCAGGTCGGCGAAGCCGACGGCGAGCCGTCGGTCGACCAGCTCGGCGTCGTCCTGCTCCTGCACGACTCGGCCCGCGGCGGCGGCCAGTTGGCGCCGCCAGACGTAGACGAGGAACTCCTCCAGCTCGGGCAGCAGCAGTTCGACCAGCGGATAGGCCACCTCGGAGCGGGTCATCCCGGGCTCGGGGGGCTCGGTGAGGCCCTCGAGGAAGGAGTCGATCTGCCAGTCCGCCAGTCGGGCGGTGGTCTGACCGGTCGAGCGGGCCACCTGCACGGCCATGGGCTCGCTGAGCAGCCCGGCCTCCACGAGCCCGGCGAGGCGCCGCAGCGCGAGGACGTCGGCCTCGGTCAGCGCCTTGGCCTGCCCGATGTCGGGGAAGCCCATCGCGCGCCAGAACCGGGAGGCCATCTCCATGGGGACGCCCGCGGCCTTGGCCGCCTGGAAGGGCGTGTACTCGCGTTCGGCCCCGATGATCAGCTGTTCGAGCCGGAGCGCCACGTTGTCGTCGTGGTCCTCCGGACCGTCGTCACCGGCGGGCGTTGGCGTGTCGCTCACCGGCGCCGCCTCGCCGTTTCCGGTGTGAGAGTCCCTTCGCCGCTCACTCGCCCTACCGCTCCGCTCCGCCGCGCCCGGCGCGCCGCTGTCCTCGCACCACCCTACGGCAGCGCCGACCCGTCGCACGGATGTCTGCCCAGGTCCGCCCCCGGGCGCACCCGCCCGGACGGGTGGGCGGGCCGGTCGGGTGCGGAGGCCGGGCCGGTCGGCCCTGGTGTCCGCCCGGCGGGGTCGGTCGCCCGCGCGCCGGACCGGGCCACCGGCCCGGCGCCGCCGCCCGGGCGGCTCGGCCGGTTCCCGTGGGTGGTGTCCGGTTCGCCCCGCGTGCGGACGACGGGCGCGCTCCGGGTCAGTCGCCCCGGGCGCGCAGGTGGACGATGTCACCCGCGCCCACCGCGTGACGGCTGCCGCCGCTGTCGGTGATCACCAGGCGGCCGTCGCCGTCGAGGGCGGTCGCGTCGCCCTGCAGTTCCCGGCCGCCCGGCAGCAGCGCGGCGACCGGGCGGCCCAGCGTGGCGCACCCGGCGACGTACGCCGCCTGCACCCCCGCCTCGCAGGCGTCCCCGCCGGTATCGGCCCAGGTCCCGTACCACTCGGCCAGGGACCGCAGGACGGCCCGCAGCAGCGGGTCCCGGTCGGTGACGGTGGCGCCGGCCTGCCGCAGCGAGGCGGCGGTGGGGACGGGAAGCTCGTCGTCGCGGGGGGTGACGTTGATGCCGATGCCGATGACGACGGCGGGGGTGCCGTCGGCGGTGTCCACCCGCTCGGCCAGTATCCCGCCGGCCTTGCGCTCCGCCCCCTCGACGGTGACCAGCAGGTCGTTCGGCCACTTCAGCGCGGTGTCGACCCCCGCGGTGCGCGACAGGGCGGCGGCGGTGGCGACACCGGCGAGCAGCGGCAGCCAGCCCCAGCGCGCGGGGTCCGGCTCCGGCGCGAGAAGCACGGAGAAGAAGATCCCGGAGCGAGGCGGGGCGGTCCAACCGCGTCCCAGCCGGCCGCGGCCCGCGGTCTGCTCCTCCGCGACCAGGACGGCGCCGGGGGCAGCGGTGCCCGCGCGGGCGGCCGCCACCAGGTCGGCGTTGGTGGAGCCGGTGGAGGCGGTGACCTCCAGTGAGGTCCACGGTCCGTCGGGGCCGGTGAGCGCGCGGCGCAGCGCCGGGGCGCTCAACGGGGGGCGGTCGAGATCCGACCAGCGTGCGGCGGCGGAAGGTCGTGCGGTCATGGGCTCAGACTAGGGTCTCGGCGCCGTCGCCGCCCGCGCCGACCGGGGCGCCCAACCGCCTCCCGCGGGGCCGCGCGGCAGGTGGGCGGACGGTTGTGGTCGACGCCGCACTGGGGTTCGGCGGCAACCGCCGTTAACCTACGCATCGGTAGCCAACCCGATGACGAGTAGGAGCCGCAGCCGTGCGCGACCAGGAGAACCGTTCCGTCCCGGCGGACCACGCCGCGGTGGCCGCCGCCGCGGAGACGGGCGACGCGGCGCCCCAGACCACGGCGGGCAAGCTGGCGGACTTCCGCCGCCGGTCCGAGGAGGCAGTGCACGCCGGGTCGGCGCGGGCGGTGGAGCGGCAGCACGCCAAGGGCAAGCTGACGGCACGCGAGCGCATCGACCTGCTGCTGGACGAGGGCTCCTTCACCGAGCTGGACGAGTTCGCGCGCCACCGCTCGGTGAGCTTCGGCATCGAGGCGAACCGGCCGTACGGCGACGGCGTGGTCACCGGGTACGGCACGGTGGACGGCCGCCCGGTGTGCGTCTACTCGCAGGACTTCACGGTCTTCGGCGGCTCGCTGGGCGAGGTCTACGGCGAGAAGATCGTCAAGGTCATGGACTTCGCGCTGCGGACGGGCTGCCCGGTCATCGGGATCAACGACGGCGGCGGCGCCCGGATCCAGGAGGGCGTGGTCGCGCTCGGGCTGTTCGCGGAGATCTTCCGCCGCAACGTGCACGCCTCGGGGGTGGTGCCGCAGATCTCGCTGATCGTGGGGCCGTGCGCGGGCGGTGCCGTCTACTCCCCCGCCATCACCGACTTCACGGTCATGGTCGACAAGACCTCGCACATGTTCATCACCGGTCCCGACGTCATCCGGACGGTGACGGGCGAGGACGTCGGCTTCGAGCAGCTCGGCGGTGCCCGCACCCACAACACCACCTCCGGGGTGGCGCACTACATGGCGGGCGACGAGAAGGACGCCGTCGACTACGTGAAGGCGCTGCTGTCCTACCTGCCGTCCAACAACCTGTCGGAGCCGCCGGCCTACCCGGAGGAGACCGAGCCGGAGGTGACGGCGGCCGACCGCGAGCTGGACGCGATCGTCCCGGACTCCGCCAACCAGCCGTACGACATGCACCAGGTGATCGAGCACGTCCTGGACGACGGCGACTTCCTGGAGACCCAGCCGCTGTTCGCCCCGAACATCCTCACCGGCTTCGGCCGGGTGGAGGGCCGCTCGGTGGGCGTCGTCGCCAACCAGCCGATGCAGCTGGCGGGCTGCCTGGACATCGACGCCTCGGAGAAGGCCGCGCGGTTCGTGCGGACCTGCGACGCGTACAACATCCCGGTGCTGACCTTCGTGGACGTCCCCGGCTTCCTCCCCGGCACCGACCAGGAGTACGGCGGGATCATCCGGCGGGGCGCCAAGCTGATCTACGCCTACGCGGAGGCGACGGTGCCGCTGATCACCGTGATCACCCGGAAGGCGTTCGGCGGCGCGTACGACGTGATGGGCTCCAAGCACCTGGGGGCCGACCTCAACCTGGCGTGGCCGACGGCCCAGGTCGCGGTGATGGGCGCCCAGGGCGCGGTCAACATCCTGCACCGCCGCCGCCTGGCGGCCGTGGCGGACGACGCCGAGCGCGAGGCGCTGCGGGCGCAGCTCACCCAGGAGTACGAAGACGCCCTGCTCAACCCGTACGCGGCAGCCGAGCGCGGCTACGTGGACGCGGTGATCATGCCCTCGGACACCCGGCGTCAGGTGGCGCGCGGGCTGCGCCAGCTGCGCACCAAGCGGGAGAAGCTCCCGCCGAAGAAGCACGGCAACATCCCGCTCTGAGCGGGTTCGGCGCCGGTGTCGCGGCGGGCGGGGACCCCCGCCCGCAGCGGCGTTCGGACCGGCTGACGGACGACGGACCAGGCAGGGCGGCAGGAAGGCGGTGGCGGAGATGGACGGACCACGGGCGCGGGAGGACGGCGCCGAGCCGGAGACCATCCGGGTGGTGCGGGGCAACCCGACCCCGGAGGAGCTGGCCGCGGCGCTCGCGGTGGTGCGGGTCCGGCTGGCGGCGGCACCGGGCGGGCCGGGCGGCCCGGTAGCGGTCTCGGCCTGGGGCGCGCCCGCGCTGGCCCTGCCGGGGGCGGCGCCCGCTCCCGGGCCGAACACCTGGCGCACCAGCCACTGGCCCACCTGACCCGCCACGGGCGGCAGGCGCCGGGTGGCGGGGCGGGTCGGCGGGGCGGGGTGGCCGCGGGGCCGACGCCGGGCCCGGGTGCAGCGGCCACGGATCTGAGTACGGGTACTCAGGCGCGGCCGCGCCGCTCCTGGCAGGGTCGGCAGCATGCTCTGGCACGACCTGCACGACCTGCGCGACGGCTCCGCCGACCGTGAGCGTTCGCTGCGGCAGCGGCTGCGCCGCGCGGTGTGGCTGATCGCCGCCGCGTCGGTGGTGGCCGCGCTGCTGCTGGCCTGAGACCGCCGCCCCGCGCGCCGCCCGGAGGTGTGACATAGACCACGCACCCTTCCTTCCGGCCACACCGCCCGTCGCCGTGGACCGGGTTCGGCCCCGCCGCCACCGCGGCCTTCCCGGGCGACAGCCCCGGCGCCCCCGGCACATCCGCCCGCCCGGAACGCTGTGCTCCGCGCGCACCCCCCGACCCTGCGCCGGCTGACCGGCGGTCCATGGCGGGTACGTTCCGCGCACCGTCGCCGTCGCACCACGAAGCGGAGTCCTCGCCTCCGATGACGGCGAGCGGGTTACCCCTCCCCCTCCAGCCGAAAACCCCGCGCGCCCCCTCGCGCGCCACGACTGACTTCCAGGCCGCAGGCGCTCTTTCCGTGTCATTCCATACTCGGTATGTTCACCGGCGCCGTGGCAGGCGTCCGTGTCGGCCACGCGTCAACCACACACGCCTGGGGGCATGTTGAGCACGAAGAAGAGAAGGGCAGCGGTGGCGACCACCGCCTCGGCCATAGCCGTGGCGCTGGCCGCCGGCCTCGGCGGAGGCGCCGCCGCAGCCCCGCCCGGGAGCGACGGGAACGCGACGACGAGCGCGCCGACCCCGAGGGGCGCGATCACGCTGCTCACCGGTGACAAGGTCGTGCTGGCCGCGGACGGTTCCGTCGCCGCGATCCACCCGGCGCCCGGCCGCGAGGACATACCGGTGCGGGTCATCGAGCACGACGGCACCACGCTGGTGCTGCCGCGTGACGCCGTCGCGCTGATCGCCGAGGGCACGGTGGACCGTTCCCTGTTCGACATCGGCGAACTGTCGCGGCCGCAGTACGAGCGGTTCGCGGGTACCCCGCTGATCGTCGGCTATGAGGACGGCACCAGCACCGCCCGCTCGGAGCTGCGCGCCGAGCCCGACGTCGAGCTGCGCTCGGCGCTGGACATCGTGGACGCCGACGCCGTCACCCACTCCGAGGAGGGCGACGCCTCGGTCTGGGAGACCCTCACCGAGGCGGGGGCGGCGGACCGCTCCCTCGCAGCGGCCCCGGGCATCACGGGTGTATCACTCGACCGCATCGTGCGGAGCAGCCTCGACACGAGCACCGCGCAGGTCGGCGCCCCCGCCGCCTGGGCGGAGGGGCTGGACGGCACCGGCACTACCATCGCGGTCCTCGACACCGGGATCTCGGCCGACCACGGCGACTTCGAGGACAAGGTGAAGCTCGCCGAGAACTTCACCGACGCGGCGGACACCGACGACCCGTTCGGTCACGGCACCCACGTCGCCTCCATCGCCGCCGGCACCGGCGCCCGGTCAGACGGCACCTACCGCGGCGTCGCCCCCGGCGCCGACCTGCTCAACGGCAAGGTCCTCAACGACGACGGCTCCGGAATGGAGTCCTGGATCATCGAGGGCATGGAGTGGGCCGCCGACTCCGGCGCCGACGTCATCAACATGAGCCTCGGGGCGCCGGCGTCGCTGGGCCCCGACCCGATGGCCGACGCCGTCGACCGCATCTCGGCCGAAACGGACGTGCTCTTCGTGATCGCCGCCGGCAACTCCGGCCCGAGCAACGGGACCATCGACTCCCCGGGTGTCGCCGACGCCGCCCTCACCGTCGGCTCGGTCACCAAGGACGACGAGATCTCGGAGTTCTCCGGAATCGGGCCCCGGATCACCGGCGGCGCCCTGAAGCCGGAGATCACCGCGCCCGGTTCGGACATCGGCGCGGCAGTCGTCGAGGGCAGCTACGTCGATCTGGTCGGCACCCCGGTCGCCGACGGCTACGCCGCCATCGACGGCACCTCCATGGCGGCACCCCACGTGGCGGGCGCGGCGGCCATCCTGGCCCAGGCCCGCCCGGACTGGACCGGTGCGCAGCTCAAGACCGCGCTGACCAGCGCCACCGCCGCTCTCGACGGCCCGGCACCGATCGAGCAGGGCACCGGCCGGCTCGACGTCGAACGGGCGATCAGCCAGACCGTCACCGCCGACACCACCACCCTGGACTTCGGCGCGGTGGAGTACCCGAGCGAGCAGGCCGACCCGGTCACCCGCGAACTCACCTACCGCAACGCGGGCGACACCCACATCACCCTCGACCTGGCGCTCACCACCACCGGCCCCGACGGCACCGCCCCTGACGGCATGTTCACCGCCGCCGAGGAGACCCTGACCGTCCCCGCCGGCGGCGAGGCATCGGTCGAGGTCACCGCGACCCCGGGCGTCGCGGGTGGCGAGACCGGCCACTACGGCGTCTTCGTCACTGCGACCGGCGACGACCAGCAGGTCCGCGCCGCCGGAACCATCGAACTCGAACCGGAGCTCTTCGACCTCACCCTCGACATCACCGGCCGCGACGGCGAGCCCGCCCCGTTCAGCTCGGTCATCGGAGTGGACCTCACCACGGGTCAGTTCTTCTGGAGCCTGGCCGAGGACGGCGTCGTCCAGCAGCGCGTCACCGAGGGCGAGTACGTGGTCGAGGCGTACGCCGACCACGAGTCGGACGGCGAGTGGACCGGTCTGGACCTCGCGCTGCACCCCGGCCTCACCGTGACCGAGGACATCACCGTCGAGGTGGCGTTCGCCGAGGCGCGCCCGATCGACTTCGTCGCGCCGGACGGGTCGGCCCTCGACGAGCTGGTCGGCAGCTACTCCATCAGGCACGAGAACGGTCAGGGCTTCGAGTCCGGCTTCTTCTTCCCCGGGCTCCCGGAGGGCATCGGCACCCTGTCCCTCGGCGAGGCGTCACCGGCGATCGACCTCACCCACGCGTTCACCACGTTCCACCCGGCGAGCGAGAACAGCGCCTCGTACCTGCACAGCGCCGGCGAGGGCTTCCCCACCGGGCTGGTCAACCACGCGTCGGCGGCCGAGATGGCCGAGATGGTGGTCTCGGCGGGCGCCTCTGTGCCCGGCACGCTCGGGAGCGTGGCCGCAGGCGCGGGAGACGAGATGGCGCCCCTCGGCCCCGTCGTCGACCTCCCCGGTGACGTGACGCTTCAGCTCCAGGCCGCGGCCACCGACTGGTTCGTGGAGTTCGCGCAGTTCAAGGCGGACGGCGACTCCGTGGCCATGTCTGTGACGCCACCCACGTCGCTGGAGCCCGGCAGCTCCCACACGCGGACCGTGAACGTGGGGGTGTTCGGACCGCTGGTCGACGACGGTCTGGGCGTCTTCCTGGAAGGGGGCTACCTGCTGGCGCATGTCCCCCACTTCGTGGAACCGGTCGGCCGCTGGGGCGCAGCAGCCAACGAGGGGTCAGGCACGCTCTACCGCGACGGTGAGGTGCTCGCCGAGCTCGACGAGTCCGCCGAGTACGTGGCGGAGCGTATCCCCGAGGGCGAGGCGGAGTACCGCCTGGTCAGCACCGCCGACCGCCACGACCTGGGCTATGCCGCGGTGAGCACCGAGGTGACCGTCGACTACACCTTCACCGCCGCGCCGAGCGAGGATTTCGAGCAGATCACCGGCCCGCTCGCCGTCCGCTACTCCCCCGACCTCGCCCTGGACTCCACCGCCCCCGCCAAGAAGAAGCTGACCGTCCCGCTCACCGTCACCGGCGGCGACGCCGCCCACCTCACCGTCGAAGCCTCCTTCGACCACGGCGAGACCTGGGAGCAGCTCAAGGTCCACACCAAGGACACCGGCCAACTCGTGTACGTCCACAACCCCGCCGCCGGCGGCTCCGTCTCGCTGCGCGCCACCGCCGAGGACGCCGACGGCAACCGCTCCATCCAGACCATCATCGACGCCTACCTGACCCGCTGACCCACGCTCCGGTGCGGACGGCCCACCGTCCGCACCGGAGCCGCACCCGCAGTGATCCGCATCACACCTGCCGCGGCCGGCGCGCGCATGTGATCCCCCGGCGGCCGTCGGCACACCGCCGCGAGCGCCACTCCGTGGCCGATTTCCCGCCGGATGGACTCAGCGCCGGGCCGCCGGGCCGCCGCACCCACCGACGGCATCCCCCCTCTTCCCACGCGGGGCGACGGCCGGGGCTGCACTGACACCCAGCTCCAGGGGTGACGGCGAGAACGAGCCTGAATCCGCGTTTCGGGAACCATGGCGCCGCCCTGCCGACCGGGAGACCCCCGACCCGGGGCTGCGCCGCGACGGTGATCACCCTCTGGCGCAGCGACCTCCATACTCGGTATGTTCCGCGGCGCAGAGGAGGGCGCTTCCTCTCTGCTTTCATCAACCTGCCCTTCAGGGAGCCGAGTTGAGCATGCGACAAAACAGAACGGTGACAGCGGTCTCCGCGGCGGCGGTGGCGCTGGCGCTCACCGCGGGGCTCGGAGGAGCCTCTGCCGCCACCGGCGGGCCGAGTGGCCCCGACGGCGCGGGCGTCACCGACGCCTCCGGCTCCGGAGGCGTACTCACCCTCGTCACCGGGGACCGCGTGACCCTGCGGGCCGACGGCAGCGTCGCCGCGGTCCATCCGGCGCCCGGCCGGGAGGACGTCCCGGTGCGGGTGCTGGAGCACGACGGCACCACGCTGGTGCTGCCGCGTGACGCCGTCGCCCTGATCGCCGACGGCACGCTGGACCGCTCGCTGTTCGACATCGGCGAACTCTCCCGGCCGCAGTACGAGCGGTTCGCGGGTACCCCGCTGATCGTCAGCTACGAGGACGGCCGGACCACCGCCCGCTCCGAGCTGCGCGCCGAACCCGACGTCGAACTCCGCACCGCCCTCGACATCGTGGACGCCGACGCCCTCACCCTCGCCGACGAGAACGACGCCTCCGTCTGGGAGACCCTCACCGAGAGCACCACCGAGGACGGGTCGCTCACGACCGCTCCCGGCATCGCGACGGTCTCCCTCGACCGCATCGTGCGGAGCATGCTCGACACCAGCACCGCGCAGGTCGGCGCCCCCGCCGCCTGGGCCGAGGGGCTGGACGGCACCGGCACCACCATCGCCGTCCTCGACACCGGAATCGCCGCCGACCACGGCGACTTCGAGGACAAGGTGAAGCTCGCCGAGAACTTCACCGACGCGGAGAGCACCGACGACGTCGACGGTCACGGCACCCACGTCGCCTCCATCGCCGCAGGCACCGGCGCCCGCTCCGACGGCGCCTACCGCGGCGTCGCCCCCGGCGCCGACCTGATCAGCGGCAAGGTCCTCAACGACAACGGCGAGGGCCTGGAGTCGTGGATCATCGAGGGGATGGAGTGGGCCGCCGACTCCGGCGCCGACGTCATCAACATGAGCCTCGGGGCGCCGGCGTCGCAGGGGCCCGACCCGATGGCCGACGCCGTCGACCGCATCTCGGCCGAGACGGACGTGCTCTTCGTGATCGCCGCCGGGAACGACGGCCCCGAGGCGAGGACCATCGGCACGCCCGGCGTCGCGGACGCGGCGCTGACGGTCGGCTCGGTCACCAAGGACGACGAGATCTCCGACTTCTCCTCGGTCGGCCCGCGCACCGCCGACGGCGCGCTGAAGCCGGAGATCACCGCGCCCGGTTCGGACATCGGCGCGGCCGTCGTCGAGGGCAGTTTCATCGACCAGGTGGGGACCCCCGTCGCCGACGGCTACGCCGCCATCGACGGCACCTCGATGGCAGCACCCCACGTGGCCGGAGCCGCCGCCATCCTGGCCCAGGCCCACCCCGACTGGACCGGCCAACAGCTCAAGACCGCGCTGACCAGCTCCGCCGCGGTTCTCGACGGCCCGGCACCGATCCAGCAGGGCACCGGCCGGCTCGACGTCGAACGGGCGATCACCCAGACCGTCACCACCGACACCACCACCCTCGACTTCGGCGCGGTCCAGTACCCGAGCGACCAGGCCGACCCGGTCACCCGCGAACTCACCTACCGCAACACCGGCGACGACGCCGTCACCCTCGACCTGGCACTCACCACCACCGGCCCCGACGGCACCGCCCCCGACGGCATGTTCGAGATCACGGACGACTCCGTGACCGTCCCCGCCGGCAGCGAGACCACCGTCGAGGTCACCGCCGCCCCCGCCACCGCCGGCGGCGCCGTCGGCGACTACGGCGTCTTCGTGACCGCCACCGGCGACGACCAGCAGGTCGCCGCCGCCGGAACCATCGAACTCGAACCGGAGTACTTCGACCTCACCCTCGACATCACCGACCGCGAGGGGCTGACCACCGAGTACGCCGACATCCTGGTGTTCGACCTGGACGAGGCCGAGCTCGTCTGGGGCGAGGCCGTCGACGGCTCGTTCACCACGCGCCTCCCCGAAGGCGAGTACTTCCTGCAGGTGGAGAACGGCTACGAGGACGAGGGCGCCGGCGTGGACCTCGCGATACACCCCTCGCTGAGCCTGTCGTCCGACACCACCGTGGACGTCGCGCTCGCCGACACCGGTGAGGTCGACTTCGCGGCCCCCGGCGCCACCGAGCCGATGGCGCTCATCACCAGCTGGGACGTCACCAACACCGCGACCGGCCTGAACGTCTGGCAGGGGAACTACTTCCCGGGGGACAGCGGCGGCGTCCGCACGCTGTCGCTCGGCGACCCGGGTGAGGGCATCGAGCTGCTGCACCGCTTCACCTCCGCCCACGCCGACGCCGACGGCGGCCTCTCGTACCTCTACGCCGCCGGGGAGGGCTGGCCCACCGGCCTCGTCAACCGCCCGACCGACGGAGAGATGGCCGAACTCGCCGCCCGCGTCGGCGGCCCCGCGCCGGGCGTCACCGGCGAACTGAGCGCGCTGCCGGAGACCGGCTTCATCGCCGGGTCCGCCCTGCTCGACCTGCCGGCCGAGACGACCGTCCGGGTGCAGGAGAGCTCCGTGTGGAGCCTCATCCTCTTCCAGAACGACACCGACGGCGACGGGGTCGCGACCTACTTCACGCCGGACGAAACGGTGGTGGGGGGCGAGACCTACGACGTGATCCTGAACATCGGAGTGTTCGGACCCTCGATCGACGAGGGATCGGGCGTCTTCCAGCAGTCCGGACACCTGATCGGCCAGGTCTCGCACTTCATCGACGGACCGGGGAACACGGGTGGTGCGGTCACCGAGGGGTCGAGCACGCTCTACCGCGACGGTGAGGTGCTCGCCGAGTTCGACGAGCCCGCCGAGTTCGTCGGAACCCGCATGCCGGAGGGCGAGGCGGAGTACCGGCTGGTCAGCACCGCGGAGCGCGGTCACCTCGGCTACACCACCGTCAGCACCGAGGTGACCGTCGACTACACCTTCACCGCCGCACCGAGTGGAGAGTTCGAGCAGATCACCGGCCCGCTCGCGGTCCGCTACTCCCCCGACCTCGCCCTGGACTCCACCGCGCCCGCCAAGAAGAAGCTGACCGTCCCGCTCACCGTCACCGGCGGCGACGCCGCCCACCTCACCGTCGAAGCCTCCTTCGACCACGGCGAGACCTGGGAGCAGCTCACGGTCCACACCAAGGACACCGGCCAACTCGTGTACGTCCACAACCCCGCCGCCGGCGGCTCCGTCTCCCTGCGCGCCACCGCCGAGGACACCGACGGCAACCGCTCCGTCCAGACCATCATCGACGCCTACCTCACGAAGTGACGTGCGGGCGGGCCGGTGACCGGCCCGCCCCGTACCGGGCGCGGCGGGCGGTGTCCCGCCCCCCCCCCCTTCCCTCCCCCGCCCACCGCATTACGCTGGCTCCATGGTTTCCCAGTTCTCCCCCGCCTCCCCCGAGGCCCCCGACCCGACCGCGACCGCCGACGGCGGCCCGGCCGGGCCGCCCGCGCTTCGGCCCGCCCGCCGCCTGGTGCTGGCATCCGGCTCTCCCGCGCGGCTGGCGCTGCTCCGCCAGACCGGGTTCGCGCCGGAGGTCGTCGTCAGCGGGGTCGACGAGGACGCGCTGAGCGCCGACTCCCCCGAGGAGCTGGCCCGCGTGCTGGCCGAGGCGAAGGCCGGCGCCGTCGCGGCGCTGCCGGCGGTGGCGGACGCGCTCGTCATCGGTTGCGACTCGGTCCTGGAGTTCGACGGTGCCGCGCTGGGCAAGCCCGCCGACGCGGCGGAGGCCGTCCGCCGCTGGCACGCCATGCGCGGCCGGTCCGGCGTGCTGCGCACCGGGCACTGCGTCATCGACGCGGCCGACGGCCGGACCGCTTCCGCCACCGCCTCCACCGTGGTGCGGTTCGGCGAGCCCACCGACGCCGAGATCGAGGCGTACGTCGCCACCGGGGAACCGCTGCACGTGGCGGGGGCGTTCACGCTCGACGGCCGCTCGGCTCCCTTCATCGACTCCGTGGACGGCGACCCCGGCAACGTCATCGGTCTCTCGCTGCCGCTGTTCCGACAGCTGCTCACCGGCCTCGGTGTACTGGTGACCGACCTGTGGGCGCCGCCCACGGCCTGACCTCGGCCCGAGCAGAGCCGCATGCGTTCCGGGCCGGCGCGGAAGCCGCAGGTTTTCTCCGTCGAGAGGCACTTCCGCCACGGCTCTGCGCCCGCGCACCGCCCGACCTGTGCTGCCGAGCACGCTCGCTG
>NZ_JAAVJC010000102.1 GCF_012033785.1 Streptomyces bohaiensis | reverse complement strand
GGCCGAGCCCGGCCGAACCCCCGGCCGAGCCCGGCCGGGGGCCGACCCGGTCTCGGCCACGCATCACCCGGGCGGACGACCGCCGTTCCGTCACCTTCCGCACACCCCCGAGCCGCCCCGGGCCGGCACGTCGCGCCCCGACTCCCACCACCGACCGGGGTGTTGGCCTGCACGACGGCGATGGCGACGACGCCGACCGGCGCCCGGGGGCCGGTCGGTCGCCGGGCTCGCAGAAGTGACCGACGGTATTCTTTTGATCTTGTCGGGCAATCGCAGTTCTTCGCCCGGAAGGTGATCGATTCGGCCGGGCACCGAGATTTCCGGCCCGGCGGCAGAATTCCGACCTACCGACCCCCTTTGTGAATGTCCCCCGTCTCTCTACACTCCGGCCACGTCTGTTTCGGATCATCCTGCGTCAAGGAGGACGAATGGTGGGGTTCGCATCCCCTCTCCGGGAGCATCCGTACGTCACAGCGGCCGACTCGGCTGCCGAGCTCACCACGGGAAGCCGTGTCCTGGTTCTGCTGATCGGCCTGGTGGCCTTGGCGGCCCTGGGCTTCGCCGTCGTCCTGGCCCGCCAGGTCCTCGCCGCGCGCGAGGGGACCGAGGCGATGAAGAAGATTGCCTCGGCGATCCAGGAGGGCGCGAACGCCTATCTGATGCGGCAGCTGCGCACCCTGTCGGTATTCGCCGCCGCGGTGTTCGTTCTTCTGCTGATCCTTCCCGCGGACGACTGGGGTCAGCGCATCGGCAGGTCCCTGTTCTTCCTCGTCGGTGCGGCTTTCTCGGCCGCCATCGGCTACATGGGAATGTGGCTGGCGGTGCGGAGCAATGTGCGCGTGGCCGCCGCGGCTCGCGGGGCCAATCCGCCGGACGGCACTGAATTCCCGGCGTCCCACGGTGACGCGGGCGGCGGGGACCTGGGCACCGGTCCCGGTGGTCCGCCGATGGCTGTGCCCGACCCCGCAGCGGGTGACGCCGCCGACACGTCGGGTCCCGGCGCCGACCGCCCGGAGCGTACCGGTACGCCCGACCCCGCCGCACCGCCCCCGTCGCCCGGTGCCGCCGGTACCGACCACGCCGCTGCCGCCGCTCCCGACCCCGCCGCGCCGTCCCCGTCCGGCGCCGGGGCCCACGGCGCGGAGCGCCTGGGGCGGGATCCGGAAGAGGTGCGCCACGAGGCCATGCGGATCGCGTTCCGCACCGGTGGCGTCGTCGGCATGTGCACCGTGGGCCTGGGGCTGTTCGGCGCGGCGCTGGTCGTCATGGTCTACGCGGCAGGCGCCCCGAAGGTCCTGGAGGGCTTCGGTCTCGGCGCGGCACTGATCGCGATGTTCATGCGGGTGGGCGGCGGTATCTTCACCAAGGCCGCCGATGTCGGCGCTGACCTGGTGGGCAAGGTCGAGCAGGGCATCCCCGAGGACGACCCCCGCAACGCGGCCACCATCGCCGACAACGTCGGCGACAACGTGGGCGACTGCGCGGGAATGGCGTCCGACCTCTTCGAGTCCTACGCGGTGACGCTCGTCGCCGCTCTCATTCTCGGCGCGGTCGCCTTCGGTGACGCGGGGCTCACGTTCCCGCTGCTGGTGCCCGCGATCGGTGTCCTGACGGCGATGGCCGGCATCTTCGTCGTGGCGCCGCGACGCGGCGACCGCGACAGCATGACGGCGATCAACCGCGGGTTCTTCATCTCGGCCGCGATCTCTCTCGTGCTGGTGGCGATCGCCGCCTTCGTCGCGCTGCCCGGCAGCTTCGCCGAACTGCGTGGCGTGGACGACGCCGAGATCCTGGCGCACGACGCCGACCCGCGGATGTTCGCGCTGGCCTCGGTCGCCATCGGCATCGTGCTCGCGGCGCTGATCCAGCAGCTCACCGGCTACTTCACCGAGCCGTCGCGGCGCCCGGTGCGGGACATCGGGCGGTCCTCGCGGACCGGGCCGGCGACGGTGGTGCTGGCCGGGTTCTCCCTCGGCCTGGAGTCGGCCGTCTACACGGCGCTGGTCGTCGCGCTCGGCGTCTACGCGGCGTTCCTGGCGGCGGGCGGCACGGTCATGCTGGCGCTGTTCGCGGTCGCGCTGGCGGGTACCGGTCTGCTGACCACCGTCGGCGTCATCGTGGCCATGGACACCTTCGGGCCAGTGGCGGACAACGCCCAGGGGATCGCCGAGATGTCCGGGGACGTGCGGGGCGCGGGCGCCCAGGTGCTGACCGAGCTGGACGCGGTCGGGAACACCACCAAGGCGGTCACCAAGGGCATCGCCATCACCACCGCCGTCCTCGCGGCGGCGGCGCTGTTCGGCGCCTACCGCGACGCCATCGCCAACGCGGTGCAGGACACCGGTGTCAGTGTGGTGGACGCCTTCGGGGCGGCGGGGCTGAACCCGGACATCACCTACCCCAGCAGCCTGGTCGGTCTGATCATCGGCTCGGCAGTGGTGTTCCTGTTCTCCGGGCTCGCCGTCAACGCCGTCTCCCGCTCGGCCGGGTCGGTGGTCCACGAGGTCAGGCGCCAGTTCCGCGAGCATCCCGGGATCATGGACCGCTCCGAGAAACCGGAGTACGGGCGGGTCGTCGACATCTGCACCCGCGACTCGCTGCGGGAGCTCGCGACGCCGGGCCTGCTCGCGGTGATGGCACCGATCGCGGTGGGTTTCGGCCTCGGAGTCGGGCCGCTGGCCGCGTTCCTGGCGGGCGCCATCGGCACCGGCATCCTCATGGCGGTGTTCCTGGCGAACTCGGGCGGTTCCTGGGACAACGCCAAGAAACTCGTGGAGGACGGGCACCACGGCGGCAAGGGCAGCCCGGCCCACGAGGCCACCGTCATCGGCGACACCATCGGCGACCCGTTCAAGGACACCGCGGGCCCGGCGATCAACCCGCTGCTGAAGGTCATGAACCTGGTGGCACTGCTGATCGCCCCGGCCGTGGTGACGCTGAGTGTCGGGGACGGCGCCAACGGTGCGGTGCGGCTGCTCATCACGGTCCTGGCGCTCGCGGTGGTCGTCGCCGCCGTCGTGGTCTCCAAGCAGCGCGGTATCGCGGTGGGCGACCCCGGTGACGAGACGGGCGCCGGCGGCGGTGCTCCGCCCGTCGCCGCTCCCGGCGGCCCGGTCCGCACACCTGGCGACACAGCGGGTGACGACGCCCCTGACCGGGGGCGTCCCGGCGGAGCGGACGACCCGGTGTAGCTCCGCCCCTGCCCGCCGAGGGCGGGCAGGGCGGTAGCCCGGGCAGGGCAGCGGTGGAGTACGGGGCGGTGTGCCGAGGCACACCGCCCCTCCGTCTGCGGTAGGTTCCCGAACCGGGGACACGCCTTGCCCACGCGGCGGCGCCGCGGCCGGCACGGCCGCGGCACCCGCGCCACCCGGTGACTCGCGGTCACGTTCCGTGGCCGGTCGCCACGGCCGCCGCGCCGGGGTCGGCGCCCGGTCGGAGGCGGCCGTGGCGACGACGTCACGTCCCCGCGGCCGGCCCACCCGGGGCCGGTGGTCAGCGCCCCGTGGGGGCCATCGCCTGGGAAGGACCGGACAACGGTGAACAGAAGGTTCGCGACGACGGTGGCGGGCTGCGCCATGCTCGCGCTCGCGCTGACGGGCTGCGGTGAGGACAGCGGCGAGAAGACCGAGGCGTGGGCGAAGAACGTCTGCGACCAGGTGCAGCCGCAGGTGGAGCGCATCCAGGCCGCCAACCAGGCGCTGGCCGAGGCGAGCGAGGGCAGCAAGGAACCCGCCGAGGTCCAGGAGGTCTACTCCGACTCCTACGGTGAGCTGGCCGCCGCCTTCGACTCGCTGGCGAAGGCCGTCAACGACGCGGGCGACCCGCCGGTCGACGACGGTGAGGAGCTGCGGACCGACGCCGTCGAGGAGCTGAACGGACTCTCGCAGTCCTACACCAGCCTCCAGGAGGCGAGCGACGCGCTCGACACCTCCGACCGGGCCGCTTTCGCCGAGGGCCTGCGGGAGATGGTCGGCCAGCTCGACGAGCTCGGCCAGTCCGGCGACGAGGCGCTCAGCGAACTGCAGAGCGGCGACCTCGGGGACGCCATGGCCCGTCAGGAGGGCTGCCAGAGCCCGGCGCCCACCGCCCCCGAGGGCGACGACGACGCGAGCGGTACCGACGAGGCCGACGCCGAGGACGACGCCGGTTCCCCTGCGGAGGGCGACGACGCCGGGGCCGAGGAGACCGCGGACGGCACGACCGAGGAGACCGAGGCCGAGGCCGACGCCTGATCGGCACAGCGGCGCAGCGGCGCAGCGGCGCAGCGGCACAGCGGTGCTCGGCTCGTGCCCGGGGCCGGAGGCCGGGGAGCGATCCGCTCCCCGGCCTCCGCCGAGGCCCCGCCGCACGGGCACCGCTGCCGTGCCCCGCGGCGGACGGCGGGCCGCAGGGCGGTGCCCGGGCCACAATGGACCGGTGATCACCGACGACCTGCCGCACCCGGGGCCGGAGACGGACCGGCTCCGTGAGGCTCTGCTCTCCGCCACATTCACCGCCGACGGCCTGCTGGACCAGCTGGGCGGCGTCGCCTACGCGGCGCTGGCCCGCGGTGAGACCGTCCCCGCCCTCCGCGCCACGCGGGACGGAACGCCCCTCGCCACGCTGATCCGCCTCTTCCTGCTGTGCGAGGAGATGCCCGCCGACGCGCTCACCGACCTCCTGCCGGTGGCGGGGATGCGCGCCGCCGGCTGGGTGCGTCCGACGGACCCCGACGACCCCGGAGCGCCGCTGCGCGCCACCGTCGACATCCGTCCGTTCGCCGGACCGGACGGCGAGGACTGGTGGGTGGTCTCCGACGCGGGGTGCGCCATCGGCGGTGCCGCCGGGGCCGAGGGCGCGGCGCGGGACGTCGTGCTCGGTGTCGGCGGCGCCTCGGCCACCCTCACCCAGCTCGCCGTCGACGCACCGGCCGGCCGTGCCCTGGACCTGGGCACGGGCTGTGGGGTGCAGGCGCTGCATCTCGCGGCTCGCGGAGCGCGCGTGACCGTCACCGACGTCAACCCGCGCGCCCTCCACATCGCGCGACTGACACTGGAGCTCTCGGGGATGCCGGCGCCGACGGCCCGTCAGGGTTCGCTCTACGAGCCGGTTCGCGACGACGAGCGGTTCGATGTCGTGGTCAGCAACCCGCCGTTCGTCATCTCGCCGCCGGCCGACCCGGGCGCCCGGCTGACGTACCGTGACGGCGGCATGGAGGGCGACGCGCTGTGCCGCTCCCTGGTGGAAGGGGCCGCCGACCGGCTGACCGACGGCGGCTGGTGCCAGCTGCTCGCCAACTGGGAGCACATCGAGGGGGAGGACTGGCGGGAGCGCGTCGCGACCTGGGTGCCGGCCGGCTGCGACGCCTGGATCGTGCAGCGCGAGGAACAGGACGTCGCCCGCTACACCGAGCTCTGGTTGCGCGATGCGGGCGCGCACCGCGGCCCGCGCGCCGAGTACCGCGCCCGGTACTCCCACTGGCTCGACGCCTTCGCGGCGCGGGGCACCCGGGCGATCGGTTTCGGCTGGATCACCCTGCGCCGCACCGGTGCCGACCGGCCGTCCGTCGTTGCCGAGGAGTGGCCGCACGCGGTCGAGCAGCCGCTCGGCCCCGAGATCGTCCGCCACTTCGCGGCGCGCGACCGGCTGCGCGACCTCGACGACGCCGCGCTGCTGGCGGCCCGGTTCGTGCTGGCCGACGGGGTGGTGCAGGAGCAGATCGGGCTGCCCGGGGAGGAGGACCCCGAGCATGTGGTGCTGCGGCAGCGGCACGGCATGATGCGGGCCACCACCGTGGACACCGTGGGGGCCGCACTGGTCGGCAGCTGCGACGGCACCCTGCCCGCCGGGCCCATCGTCGACGCCATCGCACAGCTCCTCGGCGAGGCGCCCGGGCCGCTGCGCGAGGCCACTCCTGCCACGGTGCGTTCCCTCGTCGAACAGGGCTTCCTCCACCTCGCGGAGTGAACCGCGGTGGCGGGCCGGCCGGCCGGGGCACCGCGGCCGGCCCGCGCCGGCGGGCTCACACCACGTTGCGCGCCACCATCCACACCACGGCCACCGCCAGCACCACCAGCGCCCCGCGGTTCCCGATCCGCGGGGGCTCCCGTCGGCCCCGGACCGCCGCCACCAGCCACCGCCCGTACATCGCCAGCGCCACGGGCACTCCGAGCACCAGCAGGACGGCGTTGTCGTGGAACGCGGCGACGAGGTCGCCGTGGAGCAGGTCGTACACCATCCGTGTGCCGCCGCAGACCGGGCAGAGCAGCCCGGTCAACCAGTTGAAGGGGCACCGGGGCAGCCACTGCCCGTCCTGGTGCGGGTCGGTGGTCAGCAGGTAGAGCGAGGCGGCGGCGCCGAAGCCGAGGACCGACAGCGGCGCCACCAGCGGCGGCATCTCGCGCCCCGCCCGGCCCGAGAGCCGTGACCCACCCATCGTCCCCCCATAGCTCGCGTCCGCCCGGCGGCCCGCGCGTACCCACCGGGCCGGCTCGGTGACCGGCCCCCGTCCGGCACCGCCGAATGGCCGGTACTCCGGTGACGTCATAGTGCCAGAGCACCCACTGCGCGCCATCCGGCGGCGGAGTACGGCCTCGTCGGGTTACCGTCGAGAGGCAGCGGAGAGAGCTGTGGTGGGGTGTTTCCGCTTGACACGCAGGCGGGAGGTAGCGTCACACTCCGCACGAGTACCCCCGAACCCGGACCTTCCCGGGAGCAGCCCCCGTACGGGGCCGAGCCGACCGGAGAGAAGAGACAGACGTTGTCCCCGACCAGCGAGACCGCGAACGGCGGGCGCCGACTTGTGATCGTCGAGTCGCCTGCGAAGGCCAAGACGATCAAGGGCTATCTCGGGCCCGGGTATGTGGTCGAAGCCAGCGTGGGGCACATCCGCGACCTGCCGAGCAGCGCCGCCGAGGTGCCCGCCAAGTACAAGGGCGAGCCGTGGGCACGGCTCGGGGTCAACGTCGACGAGAGCTTCCAGCCGCTGTACGTCGTCAACAGCGACAAGAAGGACCAGGTCCGCAAGCTCAAGGACCTCCTCGCCGAATCGGACGAGCTCTACCTCGCCACCGATGAGGACCGCGAGGGCGAGGCGATCGCCTGGCACCTGCGGGAGGTCCTCAAGCCGAAGGTCCCCGTGCGGCGCATGGTCTTCCACGAGATCACCAAGGACGCGATCCGGGCCGCCGTCGCCAACCCGCGCGAGCTGAACCAGCGGCTGGTGGACGCACAGGAGACCCGCCGCATCCTCGACCGCCTCTACGGCTTCGAGGTCTCGCCGGTGCTGTGGAAGAAGGTCATGCCCCGGCTGTCCGCCGGCCGCGTCCAGTCCGTCGCCACCCGCATGGTGGTCGAGCGGGAGCGGGAGCGCATCGCGTTCCGCACCGCCGAGTACTGGGACCTGACCGGGACCTTCGCGCCCGGCGCCGGCGCGGCGGGCGAGGCCGACGGCACCGCCTTCGACGCGCGGCTGGTCTCGGTCGACGGCCGTCGTGTCGCGCAGGGCCGGGACTTCGGGGCCGACGGGCAGCTGAAGCAGCCCGACCAGGTGCAGCACCTCGACGAGGCGGCCTCCCGTGCGCTCGCCGCCGCCCTGGCGGAGACGGAGTACGCGGTCCGCTCGGTGGAGTCCCGCCCCTACCGGCGCTCCCCCTACGCCCCGTTCCGCACCACGACGCTCCAGCAGGAGGCGTCGCGGAAGCTCGGCATGGGCGCCAAGCCCACCATGCAGGTGGCGCAGCGGCTGTACGAGAACGGCTTCATCACCTATATGAGGACCGACTCCACGACCCTCTCCGACACCGCGGTGCGCGCCGCCCGGGCGCAGGTCACCCAGCTCTACGGCGCCGACTACCTGCCCGACCGGCCCCGCACCTACGCCGGCAAGGTCAAGAACGCGCAGGAGGCGCACGAGGCGATCCGCCCCTCCGGAGACCGCTTCCGCACCCCCGCCGAGACCGGGCTCACCGGCGAGCAGTTCCGGCTCTACGAGCTGATCTGGAAGCGGACCGTCGCCTCCCAGATGAAGGACGCCGTCGGCCAGTCCGTCACCGTCAAGGTCGGCGGGCGCGCCGGCGACGGTCGTGACTGCGAGTTCTCGGCGTCCGGCAAGGTCATCACCTTCCACGGCTTCCTCAAGGCGTACGTCGAGGGCTCCGACGACCCGGCCGCCGACCTCGACGACCGCGAGCGCAGGCTGCCGCAGGTCACCGAGGGCGACCCGCTGGCGGCGCGGGAGATCTCCGTGGACGGCCACGCCACCAAGCCGCCCGCCCGCTTCACCGAGGCGACGCTGGTGAAGGAGCTGGAGGAGCGCGAGATCGGGCGGCCGTCCACCTACGCCTCGATCATCGGCACCATCCTCGACCGCGGCTACGTCTTCAAGAAGGGCACGGCGCTGGTCCCGTCCTTCCTCTCCTTCGCCGTCGTCAACCTGCTGGAACTCCACTTCGGCCGGCTGGTGGACTACGGCTTCACCGCCAAGATGGAGGACGACCTCGACCGCATCGCCGCCGGCGAGGCGGAGTCGGTGCCGTGGCTGCGCCGTTTCTACTTCGGCACGGACGCGGCCGACGCCGGCGCCCGGCCCGAGGGCTCCCCGGGGGACGCCGCCGACGCGGCCTCCGACCCGGACCACCTCGGCGGGCTGAAGGCACTCGTCACCGACCTCGGCGCGATCGACGCCCGTGAGGTCTCGTCGTTCCCGGTCGGCGAGGGGATCGTGCTCCGCGTCGGCCGGTACGGACCGTATGTCGAGGCGCCGAACGAGGGCGACGACGACACCCCCGCCAAGCGCGCCGACGTCCCCGAGGACCTGCCGCCCGACGAGCTGACCCTGGAACTCGCCAAGGAGCTGCTGGCCAAGCCCAGCGGCGACACCGAGCTCGGCACCGACCCGGAGACCGGCCACGCCATCGTGGCCAAGGACGGCCGCTACGGCCCTTACGTCACCGAGGTCATCCCCGAGGTCGAGGCGGCGCGCGCCAAGGGCGGGAAGGCCGCGAAGAACGCCCCCAAGCCCCGGACCGCCTCGCTGCTCCGCTCCATGGCGCTGGACACCGTGACCCTTCAGGACGCGCTGCGGCTGCTGTCGCTGCCCCGTGTCGTGGGCACCGACCCCGAGGGGGTCGAGATCACGGCACAGAACGGCAGGTACGGGCCGTACCTGAAGAAGGGGACCGACTCCCGCTCGCTCACCGACGAGGAGCAGCTCTTCACCATCACCCTCGACGAGGCGCTGGCGATCTACGCCCAGCCGAAGCAGCGCGGGCGCGCCGCCGCCAAGCCGCCGCTGAAGGAACTCGGCACCGATCCGCAGACCGAGCGCCCCGTGGTGGTCAAGGACGGCAGGTTCGGTCCCTACGTCACCGACGGCGAGACCAACGCGACCCTGCGGCGGGACGACGACGTCGCCACCATCACCCCGGAGCGCGGCTACGAGCTCCTCGCCGAGAAGCGCGCCAAGGGACCGGCGAAGAAGACGGCCAAGAAGGCCACGGCCAAGAAGACCACCGCGAAGAAGACCGCCGCGAAGAAGACGGCGAAGGCCACGGCCACCAAGAAGACCGCCACCAAGAAGACGGCGACCAAGAAGACGGCCGCCAAGAAGACCGCGGCGAAGAAGACCGCCGCGACCAAGACCGCCGAGTAGCCGCGGCCCTCCTGCCGCGGTCCACTCGCGGACGACCGACCACCGCCCGCCCGACGACCGGTACCCACCGCCCGTCGGCGGGCGGCGGTGGCCCGTTCCCGGCCCGCACCCGCCCGGCTGCGGGCGCGGCCCCGCTCTCCGCGCGCCCCCGGACGGGGCCGCCGGGACCGGTCGGCGACCCGTCCGGCGCCCCGCCGCCCGTCCTCCGCACCGTCAACCGGCGGCCGGCCGGGCCACCCCCGCGCGGGGTGCGACGCGGCGGCCAATTGTTCGGCCGGGTACCGGCGCTGTCCGAACGGACCGTTACGCTGGCCGGATGACGCGAGCAGACCAACCGAAGGTTGTCGACCCCGCGAGCGACGCCACCGACGAGGCGCTCGCCGCGGACTCCCGGGACCGCGGACCGCGCTCCCTGCTGCGGGTTCCCGCACTGCGCCGCCTGTGGGAGGCCCAGCTCACCGGCGCCGCCGGCGACGTGCTGGCCATGCTGGTCCTGGTCCTGCTGGTGATCCCGGCCGCCTTCACCTCCGGCGCCCTCGGCGACAGCGAACGGGGCGTGCTTCTCGCCGTGGTCCTGGTGATCGCGGCCCGGGTCGCCGCGACCGGGGTGGTCGGGGCCCTCCTCCCGGGTCACGTCGGCAAGCTGCTCGCCGAGAGCGGACCGCTGGACCGCCGCTGGACCATGATCGGCGCCGACGGCGTCCGGGCGGCCCTGCTGATCGTCGCCCCGCTCTGGATCAACTGGCTCCCCGGCTCCGCCCTGGTCTATCTGCTGGTCACGGCGTTCCTGCTCGGGGTCGCCGAGCGGGTGTGGGTCATCGCCCGCGACACCGCCGCACCGGGGCTGCTGCCTCCGCCGCCGCCGGAGGGCGCCGCCGTGCGGCCGCTGCCGGCGCACGGTGAGGCGCTGCGCACGCTGTGGGTCCGCGCGAGCTTCCTCGCCGTTCCCGCCGCGGCCGCGGGCCTCGTCGCCGCCGGTCTCGTCAGCAACCTGCTGGCCACCGGGATCGACTGGTTCGAGACCCACCAGGCGGCCCTCGCGTCCTACGTCGCCGCCGGGCTGTTCGCCGCGTCCATCTCCGCGCTGTACTTCCTGAAGGTGCCCGCGACCGGAGGCGCCCGCGCCCGGTCCCCGCTGGAGGGGCTGCGCCGGCCCTCCGCCGGCAGTGTTCCGGAGAAGGGCCGTACCGGCGCGCTCTCCGCGCTGGTCGGGGTGTGCGCCGCCGTCGCCGCGGCGATCGCCGCCGCGGGCGCGGTCGCCGCGCTGCACGCCCTCTACCTCGGCGCCGGCCCCGTCTACTTCGGCCTGCTGCTGCTCGCGCTGACCGGCGGCACGGCGGTCGGCATCCGCTGGGCGCCCTCCGCGCTGCCGGCGCTGAGCCGCCGCCGGCTGCTGCCGCTGGCCGTGGTCGTCACCGGCCTCGCCCTGCTGGCCACCGGCCTGGTCTCCGACTCGGCGACGGTGCTGGCCTGCGCCCTGGCCGCGGGCGTCGCGGCGGGCGTCGCCGCCCGGACCGGCCACGTCCTCCTCGACCAGGAGGTCGAGGAGTTCCGCCGGCCCCGGCTGACGCAGCACCTCCACGCGGTGCTGCGCGTCGCCGTCGGCTCCGCCGTGGTGCTGGGCCCGCTGCTGGCCGCGCTCATCGGCTCCCACCGGGTCGAGAGCGGCGACTTCGCCGTCGACTACGGCGCCGCCGCCTTCACGCTCATGATCGTCGGCGCGGCGCTGCTGCCGGTCGGCGCGCTGCTGCTGCGTGCCACCGACGACCGGCAGGGCGTGCCGCTGCGCTCCGACCTCCGCGACGCGCTTCTCCCGCGCGAGCAGCGGGAGGCCGCGGCCGGGACCGGGTTCTTCATCGCGATCGAGGGCGGTGACGGCGCGGGCAAGTCCACCCAGGTGGAGGCGCTGGCCCGCTGGATCCGCGACAAGGGCCACGAGGTCGTGGTCACCCGCGAGCCGGGCGCCACCGCCGTCGGCCAGCGGCTGCGGTCGATCCTGCTGGACGTCGCCAACGACGGGCTCTCCCACCGGGCCGAGGCGCTGCTCTACGCGGCCGACCGCGCCGAGCACGTCGAGTCCGTGGTGCGCCCGGCGCTGGCCCGCGGCGCCGTCGTCATCTCCGACCGCTACGTCGACTCCTCGGTCGCCTACCAGGGAGTGGGACGGGACCTCTCGGCCACCGAGATCGCCCGCATCTCCCGCTGGGCGACCGGCGGGTTGGTGCCGCAGCTGACCCTTCTGCTGGACATCTCCCCGGAGACCGCCCGGGAGCGGTTCACCGAGGCGCCGGACCGCATGGAGCAGCAGTCCTCCGAGTTCCACCAGCGCGTCCGCGCCGGTTTCCTCTCGCTGGCCGCCGCCGACCCGGGGCGCTACCTCGTCATCGACGCCGGCCAGGACGCCGAGTCCGTCACCACCACCGCCCGGCACCGTCTCGACCAGGTGCTGCCGCTCTCCGAGGCCGAGATCGAGGCCCGCGAGGAGGCTCGCCGCAAGGCCGAGGAGGAGGCTCGCCGCAAGGCGGAGGAGGAGCGCAAGCGCCGCGAGGAAGAGGAGCGGCTGGCCGCCGAGCGCCGCGCGGAGGAGGAGCGCCTGGAGCGTGAGCGCCGCGAGGAGGAGGCCCGGCGCGAGCGCGAGCGGCAGGAGGAGCTCGCCCGGCAGCGCGCCGCCGAGGAGGCGCGGCTCAAGGCCGAGGAGGAGGCTCGCCGCAAGGCCGAGGAGGAGCGCCAGGCGGAGGAGGCCCGGCAGCGTGCCGAGGAGGCACGCAAGCGCGCCGAGGAGGAGCGGCTGCGCCGCGAGGCCGAGGAGCGGGCCCGCCAGGAGGAGCAGGCGCGGCTCAAGGCCCGTGCCGAGGAGGAGGCACGGCTGCGCGCCGAGGCCGAGGAGCGCCGCCGTGAGAAGCAGCGCAAGGCCGAGGAGGCGCTGCTCCGCGCCGAGGCCGCCCGCAAGGCGGCGGCGGCCGAGGCCGAGCGCAAGGAGCGGCAGGAGCGCGAGGAGGCCGAGCACCGCGAGCGCGAGCAGGCCGCGCGCCGTCGCGCCGAGGAGGAGTCCGCCCGGCGCGCCCGCGAGGAGGAGCGCCGCCGCGCGGAGGACGACACCACCGCGATCCCGGTAATCGGCTCCGACGGCACGCCGCGCGGTGCGGCCGCCGATGACGAGACGGCGGTGCTGCCGGCCGTCGGCCGCGACGAACCGCAGGGGTCGAACGACGAGACGGCGGTGCTGCCCGCAGTGGGTCGTGACCAGCCGCGTGGTGCCGACGCCGACGAGACGGCGGTGCTGCCGGCGATCGGCCGCGACGAACCGCACGGACCGAACGACGAGACGGCGCAGCTCCCGCAGCTCGACGAGGGTGCCGCGCGCCGCGGCCGCCCCTCCTGGGCCGAGGAGACCCCGCTGGACGACGTGCCGACGCTCGCCGACGAGTTGCTGGGTCCGCACGACGAGGACGAGGACCGGGGCGGCAAGCGCCGTCGCTGATCCCCGTTCCCGTCGGCGGCCCGCCGCCGTGCACCGCCCGGTCCCCGCGAGGGGCCGGGCGGTCGGCGTTCCGGCCCCGGGTCATGCCCCGACGGCGGACGGCTCCCGCAGCGTCGACAGTGCCCGCCGTGGCGGGGCCGTCCGGGTGACAACGCGATCGCCTGCGGGGCGCACCGTTCCTGAGCAGACCATCCGACGATAGACCTGACGTCCATGTGGCATCGCAGTCGTCCGTCCCGCAGCACCGCGCACCCGGCCGCCGGCCCGCTCCGCCCCGCAGCCGACAGCCCTCCGCCGCGCTCCGTCGTGCGTTT
Organism: Streptomyces bohaiensis; assembly: GCF_012033785.1. Classification (GTDB taxonomy): domain Bacteria; phylum Actinomycetota; class Actinomycetes; order Streptomycetales; family Streptomycetaceae; genus Streptomyces; species Streptomyces bohaiensis. The sequence continues at coordinate 2,141 of NZ_JAAVJC010000102.1, read as the reverse complement.
CCCCCGGCCGGCGGCGGCGGTGGCCGCGTCCGGACTGGTCGGTGCGCTGCTGGCGCTGCTCGCGGGCTGCGGGGCGCTGAGCCCCCGGACGGACGACGCCCGCCCCGGGCCACCGGGGCAGCGCGCGGTGATCACCGTCCCCGGGGACGCGCCGACCATCCAGCGCGCCGTCGACGCCGCGGTCCCCGGCGACCTGGTGCTGGTCGGGCCCGGCCTGTACCGGGAGAGCGTGGTGGTGACGACGCCGCGCATCGTGGTGCGCGGCGCCGACCGCAACCGGGTCGTCATCGACGGCGAGGGCGAGCGCGCGACCGGCGTCACGGTCACGGCGCCCGAGGTGGCCGTGGAGAACCTGACGGTCCGCGGCCACCGGGCGCGGGGTGTGGCCTTCCGCGGCACCCCGGAGCGGCCGCTCGCCGGGTACCGCGTCTCGTACCTGACGGCGCACGACAACGGCGAGCACGGCCTCTCGGCCCGCCATGCGCGCCGCGGCACGGTGGAGCACGCCCTGTTCGCCGGGTTCTCCGGGGCCGGTGTCCACATCGAGCACTGCCACGCCTGCCGCACGGTGGTCCGGGAGTCGGTGGTCTCCACCGGCGGTGAGCCGGTGGTGCTCGTCGCGGCCGACGGGGTGGCGGTGGAGTCCGCCGCCACCCCGGAGCCGGCGCCGGTCGATCTCGGGCTCACCGGGCAGCCGGTGCTGCCGGGCGATCCGTCGGCGGCGCCGCGGCCGGCTGTCACCGCGCCGATGCTTTCGGACGGTGCTCCCGCCTGAGGCGGCGAAGCCCGGCGTCCGGCACGGGGCCACCCCGCGCGACGTCTCGCGCCGCGGCGGCGGTCCGGCGGTGGTCCGGCAGCGGTCAGGCCGCGGTTCGGGCGCGGGGCGGCCGGGCAGCCGGTGCGCGGTGGACCGTGGCCGCCCGGCCGGTGACGTGCCCGCTCAGGAACGGGTCGCCGTGCGCTCCAGTGCGAACGCCTCGTGCAGCCGCAGGTCGTCACCGGCCATCACCCGGAACGGTCCCGCGCAGCGCTCGTCCCGCTCCTGGGGGAGCCGGTAGCCGGAGGGCGCGTCGACCACACAGAGCATCGAGGAGCTCGGTGCGACGTCCTCGATGGTGCAGCCCTCGCGGGTGGTCACGCACGCTCCCGTCACGCGGTCCTGGGCGTCGGTGAGCTCCAGTACGACGCCCGGGACGTCCGCGCCGCGGCCGGCTTCGACCGCCCGGGCGTGCACGGTCGCGGTCGTCCGGGCGGTGCCGTCCGCCTCCTCGTGCCCGGCGGCTTCCTCGCGGGGTGCGTCCGCGCCGGTCCCGGCGTGCGCCCCCGGCAGGCATCGCACGGTGCCGACGACGAGCCGGGAGGGGTTCTCACCGGTCAGCTCGACGCGGAGCGCGGTCACGGTGAGGGAACCGTCGGCCGCGTGCACCTGCTCGTTGAGCACGACGCGGCCCAGCCCCGAGGGCAGTTCGATCTCGGTGTTGGGCTCGGGCGCGTTGCTCAACCGCAGCGCGGGGAGCCAGCCGGGGAGGAGGCGGGCGTCCACCAGGGTCGCGGTGCCGTCGGTGGTGCCGTCGGCACGGGCGGTGCAGCGGGCGTCGACGGCTCCGTGCTCGACGGTCGCGGAACCCAGGTCCATCCGCAGCGATCCGGCGCCCGCGGCGGCGTCGACCGCGCCCGTGCGGTCCTCCCGGGTCTCGGCGTAGAGGACGGTCGCCCAGCCGACGCCCTCGACGGCGAGCCGCGGCGTGTTCTGCTCCGCGGGGCCGTCGGCCAGGGCGGCGCGTGCTTCCGTCAGCCGGGTCGCGGGGGTCTCGCTGACGAGGGTGAGCCCCTCACCCGCGGCGTCGGCACCCGCGGAGGTCGCCGACAGCCGCTCGGAGGCCGGGAGCGGCCGCAGCGAGGGCGGCGGGACCGGGGCCGGCGCACCGGGCAGCGTCGCGGCGGGCTGGTCGGCGGGCTGGTCGACGGCGTGGTCGGCGGGCGGCTCCGCGGGGGGAGCGTCCGCGGCCGGTACGCCCGTGTCGGCGGCGGTGTCGGCCTCCGTCGCGGCGCACGAGCACCTCGGCGACAGCGGCGACCGAGGGGGTGCGGAGCGCGAGCAGCCGGCAGCGCGACCGGATCGTCGGCAGCACGTCCTCCAC
>NZ_JAAVJC010000101.1 GCF_012033785.1 Streptomyces bohaiensis | reverse complement strand
GGCCCGGCCCGTGCGCCGCCGTCGCCCCCGGTCGGCGGCGGTCCGCCGGGCACGCGCGGCGCGCGCCGGGAGCGGGGCTTCCGGGGTGCGGCAGCCGTCCGGTCACGGCCCGGCATCGCTTGCAGAAACTTGCCGCAAGGTCTTTCCAAAGTATTGCGCCGCTGTTACGTTCCTGCTCAGCCCGGCGCCGCAGCGGAGCGGCGCCCCCTGGGCGCGCTTCTCGCGTCCTCCCACGGGTGGAAGTCATGTTGAAGGAGTTCACATGCGGCGCAGCATAGGGACGACGGCTGCCATCGCCGCCCTCGCACTCACCGCGACGGCGTGCGGCAGCGACGGGGACGACGCCGGTAGCGGCGACGGCACGGTGACCGTCACCTACTGGGACACCTCGAACGAGACCGAGGCCACGGTCTTCCGGGCTGTCGCCGAGGAGTTCGCCGAGGGCCGGGACGACGTCGAGGTCGACTACGTCAACATCGGCTGGGACGGCGCGCAGGACCGCTTCAAGAACGCCGCGCCGACCGGCGAGGCCCCGCACGTGATGCGCACCGAGGTCGCCTGGGTCTCGGACTTCGCCAGCCTGGACTACCTCGCGCCGCTGGACGGCACCCCGGCCGTGGAGAACCAGGACGACTACCTGGAGCAGGCCTGGGCCTCCACCCAGTACGACGGCACCACCTACGCCGTCCCCCAGGTCATCGACACCCTCGCGCTGTTCTACAACAAGCAGCTCCTCGACGAGGCCGGCGTGGACGTCCCCGAGAGCCTGACCGACATCCAGGACTCCGTTGACGCGTTCGAGGACCTTGAGGCCCCCTTCTACCTGCGTGGTGACGACGCCTACTGGTTCCTGCCCTACCTCTACGGCGAGGGCGGCGACCTGGTGGACGCCGACAGCGAGACCGTCACCGTCGACGACGCCGCGGGCGTGGCCGCGTTCCAGGCCGTGCAGGAGCTGCTCGACTCCGGTGCCGCGATCACCGACACCACCGACGGGTGGGAGTCGATGATGTCGTCCTTCGGCAACGGCGACGTCGCGATGATGATCAACGGTCCCTGGGCCATCAACGACGCCCGCGACGCGATCGGCGCCGAGAACCTGGGTGTCGCCCCGGTCCCCGCCGGCTCCGCCGCCCAGGGCTCCCCGCAGGGCGGCTGGAACTACGGCGTCTACGCCGGTCTGGGTGAGGCGGACATGACCGCCGCCCAGGAGTTCGTCGCCTACATGTCCTCCGCCGACGTCCAGCAGCGCATCACCGAGGAGCTGAGCCTGCTCCCGACCCGGTCCTCCGTCTACGAGGCCGAGAGCGTCGCCGCCAACGAGATGGTCGAGTTCTTCGCGCCCGCCGTCGAGGTCGCGCACGAGCGCGCCTGGATCCCGCAGGCCAACTCCCTCTTCGACCCGCTGAAGGAGGAGGCCGAGGCCATGCTCCTCGGGCGGGCCACCCCCGAGGAGACCACCGCCGCCATCGCCGACCGCTACCGGGAGCTCCTGGACTGGCAGTGATGGCGCGGCGCGGTACGAGCGCGCCCGGCAACGGCCCGGCAGGACGCAGGAGATCGAGGAGCTGACCGACAACCATGGCTGACGTGAGCGGCCCGTCGAAGGCCGCGGCAGGGGGCGGTACCGCCGCCCCCGCCGCGGGCCTCCCGGCGGAGCGGAAGGAGACGGGGCCGGCCCCCACCGGGAGCCGCCCCGGGCCGGGCCCGGTCACGCGGCTGCGCCGCGGGCTGGCGACGCACTGGTACGCCTGGGTGATGGTGGCCCCGGTGGTCACCGTGATCGGTGTGATCGTCGGGTGGCCACTGGTCCGCGGCCTCTACCTGACGTTCACCGACGCCGACGAGAGCAACGTCGAGCGCCGGATCGGCGTCAACACCATCGACGCCAGCTACGAGTTCGTCGGCCTCCAGAACTACGTGGACGTGCTGACCGGCGGCCACTTCTGGGACAAGCTCGTCTGGACCGTCGTCTGGACGGTCTCCTGCGTCGTCATCACCTTCGTCATCGGCCTGACGCTGGCGAACATGCTCAACCGGAAGGTGCGGGGCCGCTCGCTCTACCGGATCGCCCTGATCCTGCCGTGGGCCATCCCGGCGTTCGTCTCCGTCTTCGCCTGGCGGATGCTCTACAACGAGCGGTCCGGCATCCTCAACGCCGCCCTGGAGGGCGGCGGGCTGAGCGCGATGAGCTGGCTGACCGACCCGTTCTGGGCGAAGGTCTCCGTCATCGCCGTCAACGTCTGGCTGGGCGTGCCGTTCATGCTGATCGCCATGCTCGGCGCGTTGCAGTCCATCCCCGCGGAGCAGTACGAGGCCGCCGAGATGGACGGCGCCACCGCCTGGCAGCGGTTCTGGAACATCACCCTCCCCGGGGTGCGGTCGGTCAGCGCCACCGTGGTGCTGCTCAGCAGCATCTGGACCTTCAACATGTTCCCGGTGATCTTCCTGCTCACCGGCGGCGGACCGGTCGGCTCCACCGACATCCTCGTCACCGAGGCGTTCAAGCTGGCGTTCCAGCGCAGCCCCCGCGACTTCGCGGGCTCGGCCACCTGGGGCGTGCTCATCCTGATCCTGCTGATCCTCTTCGCCCTCGTCTACCGGCGGGCGCTGCGGCAGCAGGGCGACAAAGAGGGGGCGTGGTGACCATGGCCACCCAGTCCACCGTGCCCGCAGACCGGACCACCGGTCCGGCCGGCTCCGCCGCCCCCGCCGTCGCGGCGGGACCCGCCGGGGGCGTCTCCGGCGGGAAGCGGCAGCGACGCCGCGGCGAGCGGGGCCCGTTGGCCTCCTTCGGCCTCCACCTGGGGCTGCTGGCAGGCGCGTTCGTCGCGCTGTTCCCGCCGTTCTGGCTGCTGGTGACGTCGTTCAAGCCGCGCAGCGAGTCGTTCTCGCTGTCGCTGACCGCCGACTTCAGCTTCGACAACTACCAGTACGTCATCAACGAGACGGCGTTCCTCACCTGGTTCGGCAACTCGCTGCTGATCGTGGTGGTGACGACCTTCCTCGCGGTCTTCATCTCCTCCACCACCGGCTACGCGCTGAGCCGCTTCCGGTTCCCCGGCATGCGCTCGCTGATGTGGACCCTGCTGATCACGCAGATGTTCCCCATGGCGGTGCTGATCGTGCCGCTGTACAACCTGATGTCGCGGTACGGCCTGCTCAACCAGCCGGTCGGCCTCATCGTCACCTACCTCACCATCGCGGTGCCGTTCTGCGCCTGGATGATGAAGGGCTTCTTCGACACGATCCCCGTCTCCATCGACGAGTCGGGCCGGGTCGACGGCCTCTCGCCGTTCGGGACCTACTGGCGGCTGGTGCTGCCGCTGGCCAAGCCGGGCATCGCGGTCACCGCCTTCTACAGCTTCGTCACCGCCTGGGCGGAGGTCGCCTACGCCACAGCGTTCCTGACCGGCGAGCAGAACCTGACCCTCGCCGGCGGTCTGCAGACCTTCGTCAACCAGCACACCCAGGACTGGCACCACATGACGGCCGCCGCCGTGCTCATCGCGGTCCCCGCCGCGCTGGTCTTCGGGTACGCGCAGAGACACCTGCAGGCCGGCCTGACCGCGGGAGCCACCAAGTCCTGACCTCCGCGGAGCCGGCGGCGCGACCCGCCGGCTCCGCCGCCGCGCGGCGCGGCCCCGGCACCACGGCGTCCCGACCCCACCGACCGCCCCGACCCATCGACAGCGCCAGCGGCCCACGGCCCGGAGGCGGACGGCTCCGCCCCCACCTCCGGACGAACCCGACGAACCCAGGGAAGACATGACCCACCACCTCGCCGACCGCACCCAGCCGGCCGCTCCCGTCACGGAGCGGACCGCGCCCGCCGAGGAGTCCGCAAAGACCGCCGCCACCGAATGGTGGCGCGGAGCCGTCATCTACCAGGTCTACCCCCGCTCCTTCGCCGACGGCGACGGCGACGGCATGGGCGACCTGCCCGGCATCCGCGCCCGCCTGCCCTACCTCGCCGACCTGGGGGTGGACGCCGTCTGGCTGAGCCCCTTCTACGCCTCGCCGCAGGCCGACGCCGGCTACGACGTCTCCGACTACCGGGCGATCGACCCGATCTTCGGCACGCTGGAGGACGCCACCGCCCTGATCGACGACGCCCACGGCCTGGGGCTGCGTGTCATCGTGGACCTCGTCCCCAACCACTCGTCCGACCAGCACGTCTGGTTCCGGCAGGCCCTGGCCGAGGGCCCGGGCTCGAAGATGCGGGCCCGCTACCACTTCCGGCCCGGCAAGGGCGCCGACGGGGAACTCCCGCCCAACGACTGGGAGTCCATCTTCGGCGGCCCGGCCTGGACCCGCTCGACCGATCCGGACGGCACGCCGGGCGAGTGGTACCTGCACCTCTTCGCCCCCGAGCAGCCCGACTTCAACTGGGACAGCCCCGAGGTCCGCGAGGAGTTCCGCGCGGTGCTGCGGTTCTGGCTGGACCGCGGCGTCGACGGCTTCCGCATCGACGTCGCCCACGGCATGGTCAAGGCGCCCGGCCTGCCCGACATGGGGCACGCGGAGCAGCTGAAGCTGCTGGGCAACCAGCAGCTGCCCTTCTTCGACCAGGACGGCGTCCACGAGATCTACCGCGACTGGCGCCGCATCCTCGACTCCTACCCCGGCGAGCGCATCGGCGTCGCCGAGGCGTGGACCCCGAGCGAGGACCGCACCGCCCTCTACCTCCGCGCGGACGAGCTGCACCAGGCGTTCAACTTCCACTACCTCGACACCGGTTGGGACGCCGCAGCGCTCCGGCGCGTCATCGACTCCTCGCTGGACGCGATGCGCCCGGTGGCGGCCCCCACCACCTGGGTCCTCTCCAACCACGACGTCGTCCGCCACCGCACCCGGCTCGGCGAGGCCCCGGGGCGCGACCGCGCCGCCTCGCTGCTGATGCTGGCGCTGCCCGGCTCCGCCTACGTCTACCAGGGCGAGGAACTGGGCCTGCCCGAGGTCACCGACCTGCCCGACGAGGTGCGGCAGGACCCCTCCTTCTTCAAGGACAACGGCCAGGACGGGATGCGCGACGGCTGCCGCGTGCCGCTGCCGTGGACCCGGGAGGGCAGCTCGCTCGGGTTCGGCCCCGGCGGCAGCTGGCTGCCGCAGCCGGCCGCCTGGGGCGAGCTGTCGGTCCAGGCGCAGACCGGCGACCCCGCCTCCACACTGGAGCTCTACCGGGCCGCGCTGCGCATCCGCCGGGAGCACCCCGCGCTGGGCGCCGGGACCGGCGTGGAGTGGCTGGACGCCCCCGAGGGCGTGCTCGCGCTGCGGCGCACCGCCGCCGACGGCTCCGCCGTGGTCGTCGCGGCCAACACCACCGGTGCGCCCGTGGAGCTCACCGCCGCGCCCGCCGCGGGAGAGGTGCTGCTCGCCAGCCGCCCTTACGAGGGCGGTCCGCTGCCGGCCGACACCACCGTGTGGTGGCGGGCGTGACGCAGGCTCCGGTCGGTCGCCTCCCGCGGGGGGCGCCGGCCGGCCCGGCCCGGCTCGCCGACATCGCCGGGCAGGCGGCGGTCAGCGAGGCCACCGTCAGCCGGGTCCTCAACGGCAGGGCGGGGGTGGCGGCGGCGACCCGGCAGAAGGTGCTGGCCGCGCTCGACGTGCTCGGCTACGAGCGGCCGGTGCGGTTGCGGCAACGCAGCGCCGGACTGGTCGGGTTGGTCATCCCCGAACTGACCAACCCGATCTTCCCGGCGTTCGCGCAGGTCATCGAGCAGGTGCTCGCGGGCCACGGCTACACGCCGGTGCTGTGCACCCAGACCCCCGGCGGCGCCACCGAGGACGAACTGGTGGAGCAGCTCGTCGAACGCGGCGTCACCGGCATCGTCTTCATGTCCGGGCTGCACGCGGACACCAGCGCCGACCCCGGCCGCTACACGCGACTGGCGGGCCGCGGTGTGCCGTTCGTCTGCATCAACGGCTTCAACCCCGCCGTCGCGGCGCCGTTCGTCTCCCCGGACGACGCGGCCGCGACCCGGATGGCGGTGGGACACCTCCGCGACCTCGGCCACCGCCGCGTGGGTCTCGCCGTGGGGCCCACCCGGTTCGTGCCGGTGCAGCGCAAGCTCGCCGGCTTCCTCGACGCGACCGGGCTGAGCGCGGGCGAGGCGCGGCGCACGGGGCGCGTCCAGCACACCCTCTTCAGCGTCGAGGGCGGCCAGGCCGCTGCCGGCGCGCTGCTCGACGCGGGATGCACGGGGGTGGTCTGCGGCAGCGACATGATGGCGCTGGGCGTCATCCGGGCCGCTCGGCAGCGGGGGCTGCGGGTGCCGGAGGACGTCTCGGTGGTCGGCTACGACGACTCCGACCTGTTCGCCTTCACCGACCCGCCGCTGACCACGCTGCGGCAGCCGGTGCGGGCGATGGCCGCCGCAGCGGTCGACTCCCTGGTGGAGGAGGCCGGGGGCAACGCGGCGCACCACCACGAGTTCGTCTTCCAACCGGAGCTGGTGGTCCGGGGCTCCACCGCGCCGCCGGCCGGCTGAGGCCACCGCGGCCGGCGGGGTCTCAGCCGACCGGGCCGCCGCTCCAGTCCGGGGTGTCCTCGTCGTGGTGGGCGAGGGTGACGGTCAGCCCGCCCGAGCGGTAGGCCCGCCAGGTCATCCCGTGGGTGCGGGCGGTCGCGGTGGTCCGCACCCCGTCGCCCGGGTCGTGCGTCTCGTCGCCCACCGGCACCTGCCGCGCGCTCTGCCCGGCGTGGAAGAGGAGGTCCCGCCGCAGGCAGCTGACCGGGTCCAGCTCCGGCTCGCCGCCACCGGTGTGCCGCCACGTCGTCAGGGCGGCCGGGGTGCCGTCGGCGGCGGTGTGGACCGCCAGGGTGCGCAGCACGCCGTGGTCCGGACTGACCCCCGTGATCCAGCTCAGCGCCGCCACCGGCCCGCCCTCGGGCGCCCGGGGCACGGGCGGCGCGCCCAGGGGGTGGAGTTGGGGGTCGGTGGAATGGGCGTAGACGGTCCATTCCGGCTGCGGCGCACGGGACATGGCACGACGGTACCCCTCCGCGCGGCCGGGCGCGGGGCTTCCGGCAACCGCCGGGCCCCGGGCCGCGCCCGGGCGGTCGGGCAGCGCGCGGGCGCGGCGGTCGGCGAACCCCGGACGCAACTTCTTGCGCAAGGAGTTGCGTTGCCGGCTTCCTGCGGACTCCTGGCCGTGGGGTGGTTCTGTCAGAACTCTTGACCGCGGGGTGGGCCACATCTACGGTCCTGCGTGCAAGGAGTTGCAGAAATTTCCGACGACTCCCTGCGGGCGTCGTCGCCCGTGATCGCCCCTGCGGGCAGGGCGCGTTGCTCTCCAGGCTCCACGGGTCTCCCGGCGCTGGGACGGCGGTGGGAGACCCTCCCCACGTTCCTACCGGAGGCGTCATGTCCCCCAGCTCAGGTAGACCCGCACCCCGCCGCAGGGCACGAGCCGCCGCGGTGGCCGCCACCGTGGCGGCGACGGCCGCCGCGACCCTGACGGCCGGCCCCGCCGCCCAGGCGGCGCCCCCCGGGGAGAAGGACGTCACCGCCGTCCTCTTCTCCTGGGACTTCGACTCGATCGCCCGCGAGTGCACCGACCGGCTCGGTCCCGCCGGCTACGGCTTCGTGCAGGTGTCCCCGCCGCAGGAGCACATCCAGGGCCCGCAGTGGTGGACCCAGTACCAGCCCGTCAGCTACGACATCGCCGGCCGGCTCGGCACCGCGCAGCAGTTCCGGGCGATGGTGAACACCTGCTCCGACGCCGGGGTCCAGGTGGTGGTCGACGCGGTGATCAACCACATGGCCGCCGGGTCCGGCACCGGCACCGGGGGAACCGCGTACACCAAGTACAACTACCCCGGGCTGTACGGCAGCCAGGACTTCAACGACTGCCGGCAGGACATCGCCCCCGGCGACTACGCGGGCGACCGGTGGCGGGTCCAGAACTGCGAACTGGTGGGGCTGTCCGACCTGGACACCGGCAGCACCTACGTGCAGCAGACCATCGCCGACTACATGAACACCCTGCTCGACTGGGGCGTCGCCGGCTTCCGGGTCGACGCCGCCAAGCACATCCCCGCCCAGCACATGGAGCAGATCCGCGCCCGGGTCGGCGACGGCTCGGTCTACTGGAAGCAGGAGATGATCTACGGGGCGGGGGAGGCGGTCCACCCCGACGAGTACACGGGCGCCGGCGACGTGCAGGAGTTCCGGCACGCCTTCGACCTCAAGCGCATCTTCCAGAACGAACGCCTGGCCTACCTGGACGACTTCGGCCAAAGCTGGGGCTACCTGCCGTCCGCCGGCGCCGGGGTGTTCGTCGACAACCACGACACCGAGCGCAACGGCTCCACCCTCACCTACCGCGACGGCTCCGCCTACACCCTCGCCAACGTCTTCATGCTGGCGTGGAACTACGGCAGCCCCGACATCCACTCGGGGTACGAGTTCACCGACTACGACGCGGGCCCGCCGCGCGGCGGCGAAGTGCGCGACTGCTACCAGGACAACTGGAAGTGCCAGCACGCCTGGCCCGAGATCGCCTCCATGGTCGGGTTCCGCAACGCGGTCGGCGACGCCGCCGTCACCAACTGGTGGGACAACGGCAACGACGTCATCGCCTTCGGCCGCGGCGACCGCGGCTACGTCGTCGTCAACCACGAGTCCGCGGCCGTCGACCGCACCTGGCAGAGCTCGCTGCCCGGCGGCACCTACTGCGACGTGCAGTCCGGTCGCGCCGTGACCGTCGACGGCTCCGGCAGGTTCACCGCCTCGGTCGCCGCCGGCACCGCCCTGGCGCTGCACGCCGGCGCCCGCGACTGCTCCGGCAACGGCGGCCCCGGCACCCCGCAGCCCGGCCAGTCCACCGCCGCGTTCGGCGTCCAGGCCACCACCCGCTGGGGCGAGTCGCTGCACGTCGTCGGCTCCGTGCCGCAGCTCGGCTCCTGGAACCCCGCCGCCGCCGTCCCGCTCGGCTCGGCGGACTACCCGCTGTGGCGCGGCCAGGTGACGCTGCCCGGCGGCACCGCGTTCGAGTACAAGTACCTCCGCAAGACCGAGGACGGCGGCGTCGTCTGGGAGTCCGGTGCCAACCGCACCGCGACTGCCGCCGCCACCGGCCGGATCGACCTCGCCGACACCTGGCGCGGCTGACCCCGCCCGCGACGGGCCGCCCCGGCCGGCGCCGGGCCGGCCCGTCCGCTCTCACCCCGCCCCCACCGCGAAGGAGCACCCCCCACCGTGCCGCGCACCCCCTCGACCCGACGAGCCCTGGCGGTCACCGCCGCAGCGGGCGTCCTGGCCACGCTCCTCCACACCGCGCCCGCCCCGGCGGCGCCCGCCCCCGGAACGCTGCCGCGCGCGGCCGCGACCCCCGACGCGCCGGCCGCCGAAAGCGACCCCCTCGACCTCGGCGCGGCCCGCGCCCACTGGATCGACCGCTCCACCGTCGTCTGGCCGGTGCCGGTGCAGGACGGGGCCGGCTGGCGGCTGCTGCACGACGCCACCGGCGGCCTGACCGTTGCCGACGGTGAACTCACCGGTTCCGGCACCCCGCTGACCCTGACCCCCACCACCCTCAGCGACGAGCAGCGCGACCGCTTCCCCCACCTCGCCGACCAGCCCGCCTTCGCCCTCGACGAGGCCGGTGCGCGCACCGCCGCCGAGGCGCTGCGGGGACAGCTCGTCGCCGAGCACCGCGGCCCGGACGGCACCCTGCTGCACGCCACCGGGGTGCAGATCCCCGGGGTGCTGGACGACCTCTACGCGGCGGAGGCGACCGCCACCACCCTCGGCCCCTCCTTCCCCGACGCCGCGCCTGCGGACGGGGCAGGCGCCGGGGCCGACCGCTCCTCCGGCGCGCCGCACCTCGCGGTGTGGGCGCCGACGGCCCAGCAGGTCTCGGTCGAGGTCGACGGCGAACTCCATCCGATGCGGCGCGACGACGCCACCGGCGTCTGGTCCGCCACCGGGTCCGCCCACTGGTACGGCGCCGCCTACCGCTACCACGTGACGGTCTGGGCGCCCGAGGCCGGCGCCGTCGTCACCAACGAGGTGACCGACCCGTACGCCACCGCGCTCACCACCGACTCCCGGCACAGCCTGGTCGTGGACCTCGCCGACCCGGCGCTCGCCCCCGACGGCTGGGCGGACGCCGCCAAGCCGGAGGCGGTCCCGCTGGCCGGGGCGGCGATCCAGGAGATCCACGTCCGGGACTTCTCGGTGGCGGACCCGACGTCCGAACACCCCGGCCGCTACCTGGCGTTCGCCGAGCGGGACAGCGACGGGGTGCGGCAGCTGCAGCGGCTGTCGGACGCGGGCACCACCCACCTCCATCTGCTGCCCACCAACGACATCGGCTCCGTCCCCGAGGACCCCGCCGACCGGCGCGAGCCCGACTGCGATCTCGCCTCCCTCGCCCCCGACTCGCCGCACCAGCAGGAGTGCGTCGGGCAGGTCCGGGACCGCGACGCCTACAACTGGGGCTACGACCCGGTGCACTTCAACGTGCCGGAGGGCTCCTACGCCACCGACGCCGAGGGCACCGCCCGCACGGTCGAGTTCCGCGAGATGGTGCGCGCGCTCAACGAGCGGGACCTCCGGGTGGTGGTCGACGTGGTCTACAACCACACCTTCGCCGCCGGCCAGGACGACCGGTCGATCCTGGACCGGGTCGTCCCTGGCTACTACCACCGGCTGCTGGCGGACGGCAGCGTCGCCGACTCCACCTGCTGCCCCAACACCGCGCCCGAGCACGCCATGATGGGCAAGCTGACCGTCGACTCCGTCGTGCTCTGGGCGCGCCACTACCGGGTGGACGGCTTCCGGTTCGACCTGATGGGCCACCACCCCAAGCAGAACCTGCTCGACGTCCGCGCCGCCCTCGACGCGCTCACTCCGGAGCGGGACGGGGTGGACGGCAGCGCCGTCGTCCTCTACGGCGAGGGCTGGAACTTCGGCGAGGTCGCCGACGGCGCCCGCTTCGAGCAGGCCACCCAGCGGAACATGGCCGGCACCGGCATCGCCACCTTCTCCGATCGGGCGCGCGACGCCGTGCGGGGCGGCGGCCCCTTCGACGAGGACCCCGGGGTCCAGGGCTTCGGCTCCGGCCTGTGGAGCGACCCCAACGGCTCTCCCGCCAACGGCAGCCCCGACGAGCAGCTCCGTCGACTCCTCGACCACCAGGACCTGATCAAGGTGGGACTGACCGGCAACCTCGCCGACTACCGGTTCACCGACTCCCGGGGCCGGGAGGTGACCGGCGCCGAGGTGGACTACAACGGTTCCCCGGCCGGCTACACGGCCGCCCCCGGGGAGGCCGTCGCCTACGTCGACAAGCACGACAACGAGGCGCTGTTCGACGCGCTCGCCTACAAGCTCCCGGCCGGCACCGCACCCGCCGACCGGGCCCGGATGCAGGTGCTGGCCACCGCCACCGCGCTGTTCTCGCAGGGGGCCGCCTTCGGACAGGCCGGGGCGGAGCTGCTGCGCTCCAAGTCGCTGGACCGCAACAGCTACGACTCGGGCGACTGGTTCAACGCGATCCACTGGGACTGCGAGGCCGGCAACGGCTTCGGCCGCGGCCTGCCGCCGGCGTGGGACAACGAGGACAAGTGGCCCTGGGCGGCACCGCTGCTCGCCGCGGAGTCGCTGCGCGTGGGGTGCGCGGAGATCCGTGCCACCGACGCCGCCTACCGCGACCTGCTCACCATCCGCACCACCGAGGACGCCTTCGGGCTCGGCACTCTCGACGAGGTGCAGCGCACCGTGGCGTTCCCGCTCTCCGGGACCGAGCACGAGGCGCCGGGGGTCATCACGATGCGCGCCGGTGACCTGGTGGTGGTCCTCAACGCCACGCCGGAGACGGTCCGCCAGCACCATCCCTCCTTCCGCGGCGCCGGGTTCGCCCTGCACCCGGTGCAGGCGGCGGGGGCCGATCCCGTGGTGCGCGGAGCGTCCTTCGACGCGGAGGCGGGCACCTTCGCGGTGCCGGGCCGAACCGTGGCGGTCTTCACCCTCGGCTGACGGCTGACGGCTGTGCCGACTGCCGATCGCCCGTCCTCGGGCCGGGGTGCGAGCCCCGGCCCGAGGACGGCACGCGAGGGTGTGCTGCTGCCGGGTCAGCCGAAGGTGGCGTTCCAGGTGGCGGGACCGACGACGCCGTCCACGGCGATCCCGGCCCGGCTCTGCAGGGTCCGGCAGGCCGACTCGGAGGCCGGCCCGTAGGAGGAGTCCACCGACAGCGCGAAGCCGTGTGCGCTGTTCATCCGGGCCTGCCACGTCCCGACGCTCGCGTGGTTCATCACCGGTGGCTGCCGGAAGTACACGCCCGGCCACGGCGGGGTGCCGGGGCTGCCGCCGCCCGGGTTGAGCCGGCCGTCCAGCACCAGGGGGTAGAGGTTGCCCGGGCAGGCCGTCGACGTGTGGTCGCGGTGGCCGTTGACCGCCCCGCCCGCGCCGCCGGAGGTGCGCAGCCGGGTGATCGCCATGTGGAAGGCGTCGATCAACTGCGCGGTGATCGGGTCGTAGTTGGCGGCGGTGCCGCCGGTGAGCCCGCAGACGGCGTACCAGTTCTGGTTGCCCGGGTTGGTGCCGTTGGCGGCGGTGCGCTGGCCCTCGCCGCGGCCCTCGAAGACGTAGCCGTGGACGCAGACCAGGTGGCTGTACGCCACGTCGGTCCAGCCGTTGGTGTCCATGTGGTAGTTCTGGATGCCGCGGACCTGCCCGGCGCAGTCGGCGTGGTTGGTCCGGGCCACGCGGACGCCGTCCACATGGTGCACCGAGACCCCGCCGTGCTGCGGGGTGATGTTGGTGTTGCTCGAACGACGGGCGCGGGCGCCCCACTGGGCGCGGGTCACGAAGATCGCCATGTCAGCCGGCCCTCCCGTGCAGTCCGCACGTCACGCTGGCGTTGAGCGGCTCGGCGTGCGGTTCGCCCGCCGCTCCCGTCGCGTAGCGGGCGGCAGGGTGGTCGGGGTGGGTGACGACGGGGAGGTCCCCCGGGGCGGCGACGGCGGTGCCGGCGCAGATGACGGGCAGTGCGACCGCGCCCCCGGCGGCCGCTGCGACGGCGGTGAGGAAACCGCGTCGCGAGGTGTTTCCGGACAATGCTCCTCCAGCGAACTGGTGTGTGCGGTACCGGAGTCCCCGTGCACCCTGTGCTCGCCGCCGTGCCGCCGTCCGTCCCGGACACCGCCCGGCCGACGGCGGCGCGGGGGAGAGGGAAGCCGCGGTGCCGCAGTGGTCGCCAGCGTTGTGCCCCGTCGTGAGGTGTACATGACATGCGAGCGCGTGCAGGTCGCGGGAAGTCATCTGCACGGCATCTTCGCGCGTAGATCCCTTGCCGGTCCACGCCGCTATACGGTCCGTGGCGGCCACGCCATCGGTATGCCCGCCTTCATGGCACGGTGTCCCACCGGCCGCGGCACCCGCAGGCACCGCGGCCGGTCGGACCCGGCCGGCGGCTCAGCCCAGCGCCTCGACCGCGGTGCCGTCCGCGCGGGTGCCGCGCAGCTCCGCCTCGGCGCCCTCGGTAGCCGGCAGCGCCGCGACACGCCCGGGCACACTGCCGGTCACCCCGCCCTCGGCCGAGAGCGAGGTGATCCCCTCGCTGCCCGCCGCCAGCAGGTACCACTGGTCGCCGTCGCTCCGCCACAGGATGCCGCCGACCACGTCCGGGGCGCGCTCCCCGCACGCCGCGGTGTCCTCCGCGCGGGCGGTCACCACCCCCGGGGCGAGGGGCTCGCCCTCGGGCTGCGGCGCCTGGAACTGCGTCATCGCCCGGGAACCGGCACCCCGCCAGGTCTCGGCGCGGGTGCAGACCCACTGGGCCGTGCCCGCGCCGCCGGGCAGCTCCTGGGCGGCGAAGGCCGTGCTGGTCACGGACCGCACCCCCTCGCCGTTGACCGAGGAGAGGTGGCAGGCCGTGCGGGCCCACACCTCGGACCCCGGACCCTCCAGCGGGGAGTCGCCCGCGTCCCCGATCCGCGCGGGCAGCAACTCGCCCATGTCCGCCAGTACCGAGGCCGCCGGTGCACCGTCCGCCGCGTCCGCTCCCTCCCCGCCCGCGAACCGCACCACGGGGTAGGTGGTGCAGCTCTCGCGGTTGAAGACGTTGACCACCGGGCCCGTCACTCCCTCCTCGTCCACCGCCAGCTCCCGCGGCTCCGCACCCGGCGTCAACAGGTCGTGCGCCGCGGCGGTGGAGACCCACGGCGCCGTCAGATAGCGGGTGGTGTCCGCGTCGCGGTTGAGCACCACCGCCGAGGTCGAGCCGTCCGCGCCGTCGGTGCGGGCGAAGTCGAGCACCGCCCCCTCGCCCTCCAGCGGCTCGCCGTACCGGACCAGCCGCAGCCCGTCGTGCAGGATCACCAGCCGGGCGTCGCCCACCTCCCCGGCGTACAGCAGCTGCGGCGGCCCCGCCGCCGGACCCGCCGCGGTCCCGGGCGTCGCCGACACCCGCACCGAGTCGTCCGGGTCCGCCCAGACGGCGAGCGCGCGGCGCAGCAGGTCGTTGTCGTCGGTGAGGGCGCCGCGCGCGGGCCAGCCGGTGAAGTCCAGGCGGGTCGCGGACTCCCAGCTGTCCGCGCGGGCCTTGACCACCAGCGACGGGTCCAGCGCCTGGAGCGCCGCCGGGTTCCCCGTGGGGCCACGGTCGGGCACGACCGCCAGCAGCCCGGCGCCCACCACCGCGGCCGCCGCGACGGCGACCGCGGTCCGCAGCCGTCGCCGCCGGCGTACGAGGTCGGTCGGGTGCAGGTGCAGCACCGCCGGGTCCTCCAGCGGCGGCGGCACCGCCGCAGCGCCCGCCTGCTCCGCCTCCTCCGCGCCCGGCAGCCGCGCCGCCGAGGTCACCGCGCCGTGCGCGTGCGGTTCGCTCATCCCGGCCGCGACCAGCAGCGCGCGGGCCTCCTCGCGCGACATCCCCTCCAGCCGCTGCAACGCGAACGCCGCACGGGTGGAGCTGGAGACCCCGGCCAGCGCCTTCTCCAGCTCCAGGGCCTCCCCGGCGCCCGATGTCGGGCGCAGCCGCAGCCCCAGGACACGCGGCAGCACCGGTTGCGCCCGGCGCAACCGGCCCAGCTCGCGGCCCGCGAGGCGCGGCGGGCGACCGGTGTCCAGCGCCCCCCGCAGCGTGCGGAGCCGCACCAGCGCGTAGCCGGGGTCGGCGGCGGGGCCGCTCGCGGCCCGCTGCCGGGGGACCGCCGCCGCCTCCTCCGCCACCGACTTCTCGCGCGGCAGCGCGCGCTGTGCGACGGCATGGGCCGTCAGCACGCGGCGGTGCCGGCCCAGCGAGGGCGGCAGGACGACGTAGGCGAGCCGGACGAGCCGCCGGTAGTGCTCGACGATCGCGGCCTCGGCCCGCTCCGTGTCGAGCGGCCCCGGCCCCCCGGTGCCACCGTCGCGGGGACGCGTGGTCACCGAGGTCGCGGCACCACCGGGGAACGGGGCGGGGGCACCGGGGGAGCGGCCGCCGGGAGCGCGGCCGTCGGGTCGGGAGGGGTTCGCAGGAGTCGACACATGCGGCTGAACGAGTGGCCGCCGTCCCGGGTTACTGCCCGGGCCGCCGCGCGACCGGGGCGCGGTGCGCGCACGCGGCGCGCGGGCACGGCCCGGCGCCGGT
>NZ_JAAVJC010000100.1:11003-15690 GCF_012033785.1 Streptomyces bohaiensis | reverse complement strand
GCCGAGGCCCGCCCGCGGGCGGACCGGACCGGTCGTCCCGGGGGCGGGCCCACAGTCGCGGGTCGGGCGGGGCGTGCGGGCCGGGGGTGTAGCCCCCGGGGGGAGCCTGGGGCCCGGGGGGGTAGCCGCCCGGGGGCGGCTCGGAGAGGTCGCCGCGTCCGGTCCCGGACGGCGGGGGACCCCCGTACCGCGGGTCCTCGACCGGGTCCTGCCGCATGGGGTCGCGCTGCGCATACGGGTCGTTGCGGTAGCTCGGCGTCACGTAGGGGTCGCCGCCGGACAGCGGGCCGTCCGCCGGAGGGTACGAGGTCTCGTCGCCGCCGGAGTCGGAGGCACCGTTCCCGTTCCCGTGCCCGTGCTCACGGTCGTATGGCGCTTGCATCGCTACCCCTCAGTGGCACCGGTGCGTCCGCACCGGCGGTCCCGGTCTTCTTGCCGCCCGCCGGGGACACCCGGGCGGGCGCTCCGCCGCCGATCCGGCCGCTGGCCGGCCGGCGGCGGGACGTCATGCGTCGCGGTCTGCTCCGTCGCGGTCTGCTCCGCCGCGGTCCAGCTTCTCACTCCGGTCGGCACCGTCCGGTTCGGCGGCGCCGATGTCGGCCGGGGACTCACCCGCCGGGAGCTCCTTCTCGGCCCCGTCAGCGGGGAGGGCGTCGTCCGGTCCGGCGCCCGGCCCGGCGGTCGCACCGTCCTTCGGCGCGGTGCTCGGGGCCCGAGTGGCCGCGCTGTCGCTGCGGTCCGTCCCGGTCGCGGCGCCGGCCGAGGGTGCGGCCGGCGGTTCCGGCGCCTCCTCGACGGCGGTCGTCCCCGCCTCGCCGTCGTCGCCCCCGCCGGCCGCGGCCAGGCGCTTGCGCTGGGTGTACATCCGGATGCCGGCGAGGACCACCAGCAGCAGCCCCACCCCGATGACCATCAGCACGGTCGAGGTGATCGAGGTCACCTGCGCCTGGAACCGCATGGCCTCGCCGTACGGCTTGCCGTCCGGGGTGTAGAGCTGCGCCTCCAGGAACGCCTTGCCGTTGGCGCGGGAGTGGGCCTCGAACTTCACGGACTGACTCAGGCCGCCGCCGACGGAGACCTCCTGCGGCCCGGAGACCTCCAACCCGAGCCGGCGGCTGGAGGTCAGCCGCAGCTCCAGACCCTGGACGTCCTGGAGGAGACCGTTCTCGACCGTGACCGGGATAACCGCGCTGCGACCGGAGAGCGTGATCCTCGTCTTGTCGATCAGGGAGACCTGCTCGGTGAGCTGCACCAGCTGGTTCTGCACCGAGGTCCGGTACCGCGCCGCAGCGCTCTCGCGGTCACGCCAGGCGGTGGACATCTCCCGCTGGACCGCGCTGCCGAACGGTACGACGACGCGGTCCGGCTCGCTGAGAATGGCCGAGAAGTCGTTCAGGGTGCGGCGGGTCTCCCGCATCGCCTGGAAGGCGTGGACGGGCAGTTCCTGGGCGCGCAGTTCCGCCGGGTACGCGTCGGCGGACGGTACCGGTCCTCCCGCACCGGGGGCCGGGGCAGCCGCCGCGGTCTCGGTGAGGTCGGCGAACTCGATCCAGTGGCCGTCGTTGCGCAGGGAGGTGAGGGACTCGGCCATCGCCTGCACCTGCGAACTGGTCGGCATGCGCTGCGGCGCCAGCAGCAGGTTGCGCTCGGCCTCCGGGTCCTGGCCGTGAATGGCCAGCGTGTGGGAGAGCAGCAGCTGGTGGGCGCGTGCGACGTTGCCGGGGCGGCTCATGTCCTCCTGGAAGAGCTGGGAGAGCGTGGTGTCGGCGACGAGAGCGGTGATGCCTCCCCCGATCGGCCGGGGGGCCGACGGGGTCCGGGAGAGCTCGTCGGCGGGCACCAGCGAGTCGCTGCGGGTGATGACGTTGCTCGCGTTGGCCGATGTGGCCACCGAGACGATCTCGGGATCGATCGCGCCCTCGACCGGCCAGGCGAAGTCCGTGGTGGGTTCGACGCCCAGCACCGTCTCCACGGTCGGGGCCGCCATGCGGGTGGCGTCCTTCAACTGACCGAGGCTGCCGGGAACCTCCTTGCCGTGGTGGGCCAGCGAGGCGAGGTCGGGGTCGGCGAACGGGAGCGCCACGACCTCCCGGTCCTCCACCGCCTCCTGCAGCTGCAGCAGCCAGTTCCGCGCGACCTCCTGACCGCGGCCCGGGATCGGACCGTCGGCGCCCTGCACCAGGTAGTCCTCGGCCATGGCGTCCACCGATGCCAGCAGGTCCGGGTCCACCACCCAGGTGACGGGCAGGTCGGCGCCGAGCGTGACGAGTTGGTAGAGCCGCCCGCCGGGGGAGATCTCCGAGAGCAGCGCGTCGTCGCTGAGTATCGGGACCTGGCCCTCGTCGGTCTGCGGGTTGAGGTGCGTGGTCGAGATCAAGGGCCAGAGCACGGTGAGGCTGGTGCCGGGCTCGTCCGGCAGATCGTCGTCGTCCGCTACCCAGGGCAGCAGCGTGCGCCCCACTCCGAGCACCTGGTCCCACTGCTCGTTCTCGGTCTGCCCGGTGAGCGAGAGCGCCACCTGGTAGACCCCGGTGTCGCCCAGCTCCAGGTCGGACACGGGCACTCGCAGTGTGAAGCTGCGCGACAGCCCCGGTGGCACCGTGTCGACGTCCACCCCGTGGCCCCGGATCAGGCCGCCGTCCAGCGAGACGTCGAAGCCGTCGCGGGCCAGCGCCTCGTCGATCTCCCCGCGCCCGCGCAGCGGCACCGCCTGCCGGGGGGCGACGGAGGACCCGACGATGGGAGAGTCACCGTTGTTGGTGACGGTGCCTCGCACGGTCACGGAACCGGTGCGCGTGGGATTGGCCGGCGTCACCGAGGTGACGCTGACAGCCGCGGTCTCGGTGCCGGTCCCTGTGTCGAACGTCCGGCTCTCCGTGAGGCTCGCGGCCGTTCCACCCGGCGCGGCCGCCGCCATCGACCCGGCGAGCACCGGGACGACCGCACAGAGCAGCACCAGCGCCCGTCGGCAGCTCAGGGGAAAGCGGGACATTCTCGGTGCAGCCTCAGCCACGCACACGCCTCGATCCTTCGTCCCGTCGTGCAGCTGTGCTCATCGTAGCGACCCGCGAACGGCCCGCGTGCCCGCTACCCGGGCGGCGGCCGGGAGGGCGGGACATGCCGCCACGTACCCTGTCCTGTTGTGCCGAACAAGCAGAATGCGACCCCCGACACCCCGCGCCACCACGACCTCGGGCCGGCCCAGCGGCAAGCGGTGAGCGAGCTGCTGCGGGTCTCCCCCGTGGCGGACGATCTTGCCAGGCGGTTCAACGAGGCCGGGTACTCGCTCGCGCTGGTGGGGGGATCCGTGCGCGACGCCCTGCTGGGGCGTCTCGGGAACGACCTCGACTTCACCACCGATGCCCGCCCGGACGACGTGCTGCGACTGGTGCGGCCCTGGGCGGACGCCGTCTGGGAGGTGGGCATCGCCTTCGGCACGGTGGGGTGCCAGAAACAGGACTTCCAGATCGAGATCACCACGTACCGCTCAGAGGCGTACGACCGGACCTCCCGCAAGCCGGCGGTGCACTACGGCGACTCGATCGAGGACGACCTCGTCCGCCGCGACTTCACCGTGAACGCCATGGCGGTGGCCCTTCCCGAGAAGGTCTTCATCGACCCGCACCACGGGCTGGAGGACCTTGCCGCACGGACCCTCCGTACGCCGGGGACGCCGCAGGAGTCGTTCTCCGACGACCCGCTGCGGATGATGCGCGCCGCCCGCTTCGCCGCGCAGCTCGGATTCGAGGTCGCCCCCGAGGTGGTCGCCGCCATGACCGACATGGCGGACCGGATCGAGATCGTCTCCGCGGAGCGGGTACGGGACGAGCTGAACAAGCTGCTGCTCGCCCCCCGACCGCGCCCCGGGCTGGCGCTGCTGGTGGAGACCGGCCTCGCCGCACGGGTGCTGCCGGAACTGCCGGCGCTCCGGCTGGAGCGCGACGAGCACCACCGGCACAAGGACGTGTACGAGCACAGCCTCATCGTGCTGGAGCAGGCCATCGACCTGGAGGACGACGGGCCGGACCTCACGCTGCGGCTGGCGGCGCTGCTCCACGACATCGGGAAGCCGCGGACCCGTCGCTTCGAGTCGGACGGCCGGGTCTCCTTCCACCACCACGAGGTGGTGGGCGCCAAGATGACGAAGGCGCGGATGACGAAGCTGAAGTACCCGACGCAGCTCGTCAAGGACGTCTCCCGCCTCGTGGAGCTGCACCTGCGGTTCCACGGCTACGGCAGCGGGGAGTGGACCGACGCCGCGGTGCGCCGTTATGTGCGGGACGGCGGGCCCCTGCTGGACCGACTGCACAAGCTGACCCGCTCCGACTGCACCACACGGAACAAACGGAAGGCCGCGGCGCTCTCGCGTGCCTACGACGGTCTGGAGGAGCGGATCGCCCGGCTCCAGGAGCAGGAAGAGCTCGACGCGATCCGGCCCGACCTCGACGGCAACGCCATCATGCGCATTCTCGAGGTGCCGCCCGGGCCGCAGATCGGCCAGGCGTACGCCTTTCTGCTGGAGCTGCGGCTGGAGAAGGGCCCGCTCGGGCCGGAGGCGGCGGAGGCGGAGCTGCGGGAATGGTGGGCCGCACGTGACCGGTAGTCGGGGTCGACAGCGGCGATGACCCGGGCGAGGGCGGTGGTTTCACGTGAAACCACCGCCCTCGCCCGGGTCATCGCCGCTGTC
>NZ_JAAVJC010000100.1:0-10993 GCF_012033785.1 Streptomyces bohaiensis | reverse complement strand
ACCCCCCCCCCCTCGCCGTATGCGCCGGTCGACGCTCGTGCTCGCGACACGCGGTCAGCTCGTCGGTTGCTCCGGTTCCGGGGGGCGCGACGCCGGCGGGGCCCCGCTGTCGTGCGGCGGCGCGAGCGGCGATCGACCGCCGTCGGCGGTGTCGCGCGGGCCTCGGCGCGGTTTGGCACCGCGGCCGGTGGGGGGCGTGCGGTCCGTGGCGGAGGCGTCCTCCGTGAGGTCGAGGAGGCGGCCGCCGCGGTTCGCCGTGTCCGCGTCCGACTGCTGTGCTGCGCCGTGCACCGGTGGCCCGTCGGCGGGGAGGGGGTCGAGGCGGCGGTGCAGCCGCCAGACTCCGGCGGCGGTGCCCAGATAGAGGAGCGCCACCGTGATCACCAGGGCGGTGGAGCGCCCGTCCGGCGGGAGCATGAGGGCGGCGAGGCCGGCCGCGCCCACGAACGCCATGTTGAAGAGCATGTCGTAGAGCGAGAAGACCCGCCCCCGGTAGTCGTCCTCGATGCTCGACTGCACCACGGTGTCGGTGACGATCTTGGCGCCCTGGCTGACCAGCCCGAGCAGGAAGGCCGCGATGAGTATGGGCACCGGCCGGAAGGTGAGGCCCAGCGCCGGGACGAGCACCGCTGCCAGCGCCGCGCAGAGGGCGAACCAGCCGAACCTGCCGCACCGTGCCACCATCCACGGGGTGCTGACCGCCGCGACGAAGAACCCGGCGCCGGAGAAGCCCACCGCCAGTCCCAGCCAGGCGACACCGTCGCTGTCGGTGTCCCCCCAGGCGTACCGGGCCAGCATCAGTACCAGGACGAGCAGGGCGCCGTAGCAGAAACGCATCACGCCGACCCCGGCGAGCGCCTGTGCGGCGGGATGTCGCGACCACAGGTGCGACAGTCCCTCCCGCAGGCCGCTCGCAGTGGCTGTCAGTGCGGCACCGAGGTGGCTCACCCGCTCGCCGGCGGCCGGGCCGAGCAGGTCCCGGTGCATACGCAGGGCAGCCGAGGCGGCCAGCAGGTACACCACCGCCGCGAGCCCCAGGGCCAGCGCATCGGCCCACCTTCCCGGGGCGTCGATGAGCGCCTGAGCCCCGAAGGCGCAGGCGCCTCCGACGGTGGCGGCGACGGTGCCGGCGGTGGGGGAGAGCGAGTTGGCCACCACGAGCCGGCGCGCGTCCACCACCCGGGGCAGCGCCGCGGAGAGCCCGGCGAGGATGAACCGGTTGACCGCGGTCACCGAGAGCGCCGCCAGGTAGAAGAGATGGTTGGGGACCGCGGCCAGTACCAGAGTCACCGTCAGAAGCACCAGGGTGGCACGGAGCAGATTGCCGTACAGCAGCACCTGGCGCCGCCGCCACCGGTCCAGCATGACCCCCG
The DNA here is from genome assembly GCF_012033785.1 of Streptomyces bohaiensis. Taxonomy (GTDB): domain Bacteria; phylum Actinomycetota; class Actinomycetes; order Streptomycetales; family Streptomycetaceae; genus Streptomyces; species Streptomyces bohaiensis. The sequence continues at coordinate 9,620 of NZ_JAAVJC010000100.1, read as the reverse complement.
CGAACGGCCCCAGGAGCGAGTACGGCAGCAGCAGGACGGCCATGGCGGCGGCGATGTCGGCAGGGGTGGTCTGTTGTTCCGGGGAGAAGACCACATAGGTGGCGAGGCCGACCTGGAACATGCCGTCGGCGAACTGGGACAGCAGGCGCACGGCCAGCAGCTTGCGGAAGTTCGGGAACGCCCAGAGCGTCCGGAAGTCATGGATGACGGTCATCGAGGCAGCAACGAACTCTCGTGTTTCACGTGAAACGGCGGCACCGTGGGGTCACGGTCGGTCGGCGGGTGGGGCGGCAGGGGCGGACGCGCCGGGCACGCCCACGGCGGCTGCGGCGGGCCCCCGGGTGGGTCGGCGCAGCCGCCGCAGCGTGAAGGCGTCGGCCGCTCCGTCGAGGACGCCGCCGCCCGGGTCGTCGGAGCCGTCCCGGCGGACGATGTCGTGCTCGGGGCGGAGCACGTCGCGCACGACGAGAACGCACAGGTACAGGGTGCCCAGCAGGTGCGCGACGATCGCCAGGTGGTAGCCCCCGGGCGGGAGGCCGGAGGCGCCGGCGTTCTCGGCCAGGTAGAACCAGATGCCGAGGAAGTAGACGACCTCGCAGCCCTGCCAGATGAGAAAGTCCCGCCAGCGCGGGCGCGCGAGAGCGGCGAGCGGGATGAGCCAGAGCACGTACTGCGGTGAGTAGACCTTGTTGGTCAGGATGAACAGCGCCACCACAAGGAAGGCCAGCTGCGCGAGGCGGGGCCGTCGTCGCGCGCCCAGTGCCAGGACCGCCAGGGCGCCGCACCCCGCCAGCATCAGCAGCGTCGCCCAGTCGTTGACCGCATCCACCTCCGGCTGCCAGTCGGTCCGGTGCGACAGGATCAGCCAGAAGGAACCGAAGTCGACGGGGCGCTCCTGGCTGAAGGTGTAGAACTTCGCCCAGCCCTCCGTCGCCCCGAGGATGAAGGGCAGGTTCACCGCTGCCCACGCGCCGACCGCGCCGCCCAGCGTCCGGGTGAACGCCCGCAACCGGGCCGCCCGCCAGCACAGCAGGAGGAGCGGGCCGAGGAGCAGCAGCGGGTAGAGCTTCGCCGCGGTGGCGAGGCCGATGAGCACCCCCGCCGCCAGTGGCCGGCCGCGCGACCACATCAGCAGCGCGGCGGCGGTGAGGGCCACCGCGAGCAGGTCCCAGTTGATGGTGGCGGTCAGGGCGAAGGCCGGGGCCAGCGCGACCAGCAGACCGTCCCAGGGCCGGTGCGGCTGGGTTCGGGTGACGCACACCGCGATGGCGATCGCGCAGATGAGCAGGAGCCCGGCGTTGACCAGCCAGTAGTACTGACCGGGCCGGTCCACCAGGCCCGCGCTCGGGGTGAACCAGGACGCCAGCTCCATGAACATGCCGGTGAGAACCGGGTACTCCAGGAACTCCATGGTCGCCGAGGTCTCCTCGGGGATCCGTTGGAAGTACGGGATCAACCCGTCGGCGAAGCCCCGCGCGGTGTAGAGGTGGGGGATGTCCGAGTAGCAGGCGTGGGTGTACTGGGTGGCCGCGCCTTCGAACCAGCCGCGTCGGGCGCACGGCAGCTTCTGCACCATCCCGAGGACGAAGGTGCCGAGCATCGCAAGGACGATGATCCTCACCGGCGGCCACCGGTGGCCGCCCGGCCCCGCTCGCCGCCCGGCAGGGCCACCGAGGAGTTCGCTGCCGGCGGCCGCCACCTCGTCCTGCTGCGAGGGCCGTACGGCCGGTCGTGCGTCGGGGTGCACCATGCCCACATCCTGCCGTACGCGGTTCCGGAAGCGGCTGAGGCCACGTTCGGGGGTACCGAACGTGGCCTCAGCCGTGTCACCGCGGAGGTGCGCTAGTCGCGCCCGCCGCCGGAGGCTCCGAGGATCCAGCCCCCGCCCTCGTCGTCACCGGGGTCGACGGGGTCCTCGGGCATCGAGGGGTCGGCCGGGTCGCCCGGCGAGCCCTGGTCGCCACCGGGGCCGCCACTGTCACCGCCGGGCCCGCCGGTGCCGCCGGGTCCGCCGTTACCGCCGGGTCCGCCCGGACCGCCGGGTCCGCCGCTCTGGCCGCCGTCGTCGTTGCAGTTCGGGTCCCAGCGGCGGCAGTCGTCGCTCGGGTCGGGGGAGGGGTCCGGGTCGTCGCTCGGGTCGGGTTCGGGGGTGTCCTCCTCTTCCTCCTCCGGCGGGTCGCTCGGCTCGCTGCTCTCCTCTTCCTCCTCCTCCGGCGGGTCGCTCGGCGGCGGGGCGGGACTTTCCGCGCCGCCGCCGTAGACGACCTCACCGTCGTCGCGCGCCTCGGCGAACTCGGTGGGCTCGTCGTCGGCGGTGGCGCCCTTCATGAACTCCACCCAGACCTGGGCGGGAAAGCTGCCGCCGGTGACGCCGTTGTCCATGCCGCCGGTACCCCGCATCGACTGGAAGCCCTTGCCGGAGTCCGTCTGGTCGTAGCGGTACATGCCGACCGCGGTGGAGAGGTGCGGGGTGTAGCCGGCGAACCAGGCGCTGATGTTCTTGTCGGTGGTGCCGGTCTTGGCCGCAGCCGGCTTGCCGATCTCCTGTGCGGCGGTGCCGGAGCCGCGCTCGACCACGCCGGCCAGCACGTCGGTGACGGTGTCGGCGACGGCGGAGTCGAAGGTCCGCTTGACCTGCTTCTCGTGGGTGAAGATGTTGCCGTCGCGTCCGTCCACCTTGGTGACGGTGTAGACCTCGGCCTGCTCGCCGTGGGCGGCGAAGGTGGCGTAGCCGTTGGCCATGTTCATGGAGCTGACGGTGGAGACACCGAGGGCGAAGGTCGGCACGGTGTCGTTGTACTCGCCGAGCTGCCCCTCGGGGAGGCCGGCGTCGATGGCGGCCTTGCCGACCTCTTTGACGCCGATGTCCATGGAGAGCTGCACGAACGGCGAGTTGGCCGAGACCTCCATGGCCTCGCGGAGCGTGATGTCGCCCTGCGACTGGTCCTCGTAGTTCCGCTGCTTCCAGGTGAAGGGCTCGCCGTCGTCGTCCTCGCCCTCCCAGACCGATCCGTCGTAGTTGTGGATCAGCAGGCCGTTCTCGCTGTAGTACTTCGACTCGGCCGAGATCCGGGTGCGGTCCTCCGGCCCCTGGTCGGGGCCCTTGCCGGCGTCGCGGATGCCGTCCCGGAGTGCCGCGGCGAGCACGAACGGCTTGAAGGTCGACCCGACCTGGACGTCCGCGCGGGTGGCGTTGTTGATGAAGTGCTCGGTGGCCGAGGGCCCGCCGTAGACGGCGACCACCGCGCCGTCGCCCGGCTTCACGGCCGAGGAGGTGAACTGGACGTGCTGGTTCTCCTCCCGCTCCTCCGGATCGAGCTGCTCCAGCACCGAGTTCACGGCGCCCTCCATCATCTCCACCTTGTCCTTCTCGAAGGTGGTGTGGATGGAGAGGCCGCCTCGGGCAAGGGTCTCGGGGGTGACGCGCTCCTCGTTGACCAGGTAGGCGTCGGCCATCTGGACCAGGTATCCGGTCTGCCCCGCGAGGTCCATCGCCGGGGTGGGCTGCCGCGGCATCGGGAACTCGTCGTTCTCGGCGCGCTCGGCCGCGGTGGCGTACCCCAGCTCGACCTTGCGGTTCCAGACGTACTTCCACCGCTCGATGGCGTTGTTGGTGTTGCGTTCCGCGTTGACCTCGCCCTGCGTGCCGCCGGCCGGGTCGTGCAGTTCGGGGCCCTTGAGCAGGCTGGTCATGAAGGCCGACTCGTTGGCGTCGAGGTCGGTCGCGTTCTTGCCGTAGTAGGCCTGGGAGGCGGCCTGGATGCCGTAGGCGCCGCGACCGAAGTAGGCGGTGTTCAGGTAGCCCTCGAGGATGACTTCCTTCTTCTCGTCCCGACCCACCTTGATGGAGATCATCAGCTCCTTGAACTTACGCTCCAGCGTCTGTTCCTGGCTGAGGTAGTTGTTCTTCACGTACTGCTGGGTGATGGTCGACCCCGACTGGGTCTCGCCGCCGCGCGCCATGTTCACCACCGCGCGCGCGATACCCATCGGGTCCACACCGCTGTCCTCCCAGAAGGTGTGGTTCTCGGCCGAGACGACCGAGTTCACCAAGTGGTCGGGCAGTTGTTCGAATCCGACGTTCTGGCGGTTGTCCCCGCCGCCGCCGTGCACCACCATGCGGGAGCCGTCGGCCCAGTAGTAGACGTTGGTCTGCTGCTGGGCTGCCTCGTTCGGGTTCGGCGTGCTCACCATGGCGTAGGCGATCCCGAAGAGCCCGACTGCCATGGCCATGAAGAGCAGCGCCGCGCCCAGCAGGTGCCGCCAGGACGGCAGCCAGCGGCGCACGCCCTGCTTGCCGTGGCGCGGGTAGTCGATGAAGCGCTTCTTGCCCTCCGGCTCCTGCCGGCGCCGGCCGCCCTGCTGTGCGGCCCGCCGCGCCTCCGCGCGGGAGCCGTAGGCCGGCCCTCCCGCGCCGGGCGGGGGGCCCGCCTGGCCGGGGCCGGTGGGGGGGCCGGGTGGCGGTGCGGCCCTACGGCCGGAAGACCCGCTCGCGCGACGGCCGCGCGACGGCGGCTTGCGACGGTGCTCGCTCATGGATGCAGCTACTCCTCGGACAGACGGAGGCGTCTGAAGGTGGTGGGTACTGCTGGTGTGGCCGCAGCCCCCGACAGCCCGGCCCCCCGGAACGGTACCGGGTACACCTCACCGTGAAAGAGGACGCCTGTTCCCGCGCCCGGGTTCCCGGTGGTGCTCCGCATCCGCCCAGAGTACGCAGCGCCAAAACCAGCCAATTGGTGCGAAGTTCGCATACTCCTTCTTCTCTCCGGGGCGCGGCCGATATGTGACTCCCCTCACGATGATTGATCTTGTCGCCCCCTGGGTACTGCTCTATCGTCCAGATGTATCGACTCGATACATCGAGGCGACGTATCGGCCGCTTCTCGCCCCTCGGTGGGCGTACGCACCGAACACACGGCCCTGCGTCGTGTGACCGATCGTCGTGGACGGCAGGGGAACGGAGGTGGACGGCGACCGTGAGCCGAAGATCCGGTGTACTGGAGTTCGCCGTCCTCGGCCTGCTCCGTGAAGCCCCCATGCACGGCTACGAGCTGCGGAAACGGCTCAATACCTCCCTCGGAGTCTTCCGTGCCTTCAGCTACGGGTCGCTGTACCCGTGCCTGAAGACGCTGGTGACCCAGGGGTGGTTGACCGAGGAGCCCGGGGCGGACAGCGACGAGGCGCGCGGCGCGGCCCTGCCCGGTCGACGCGCGCGGATCGTCTACCGCCTCACCGCGGAAGGCAAGGAGCGGTTCGAGGAACTGCTCGGCCAGACGGGGCCGGACTCCTGGGAGGACGAGCACTTCGGAGTGCGCTTCGCCTTCTTCGGCCAGACCAACCGCGACGTGCGCATGCGGGTGCTGCAAGGCCGCCGCAGCCGGCTGGAGGAGCGTCTCGACAAGATGCGCGCCTCCCTCTCCCGCACCCGCGAGAAGTTGGACGACTACACCCTCGAGCTGCAGCGCCACGGCATGGAGTCCGTGGAGCGTGAGGTCCGCTGGCTCGACGAGCTGATCGCGAGCGAGCGGGAAGGGCAGGAGCGCCGTGACCAGCACGGCGCCGCCCCCGACCCGCCGCAGCAGGACGACCCGTCCCCCGACGGGGACGGCACCCGGCCGGAGCCGCCAACCGGCGGAGCCGACCGCGCCAAGGCCCCGTGACCACGCGGGAAATCGCCGACAACACTGAGATCAACTAGGGAGCAACCGAATGGGTTCGGTTCGCGTAGCCATCGTCGGCGCGGGCAACTGCGCCGCCTCGCTCGTGCAGGGCGTCGAGTACTACAAGGACGCCGACCCGGACAGCAAGGTCCCGGGTCTCATGCACGTCCAGTTCGGCGACTACCACGTGCGGGACATCGAGTTCGTCGCCGCCTTCGACGTCGACGCCAAGAAGGTCGGCCTCGACCTGGCCGACGCCATCGGCGCCAGCGAGAACAACACCATCAAGATCTGCGACGTGCCGAGCACCGGCGTCACCGTCCAGCGCGGCAAGACCCTCGACGGCCTCGGCAAGTACTACCGCGCCACCATCGAGGAGTCCGCCGAGGAGCCGGTCGACGTCGTCCAGGTCCTCAAGGACAGCGGCGCCGACGTCCTCGTCTGCTACCTGCCCGTCGGCTCCGAGGACGCGGCGAAGTACTACGCCCAGTGCGCCATCGACGCCAAGGTCGCCTTCGTCAACGCCCTCCCGGTCTTCATCGCCGGCACCAAGGAGTGGGCCGACAAGTTCACCGAGGCCGGCGTCCCGATCGTCGGCGACGACATCAAGTCGCAGGTCGGCGCCACCATCACCCACCGGGTCATGGCCAAGCTGTTCGAGGACCGCGGTGTCATCCTGGACCGCACCATGCAGCTGAACGTCGGCGGCAACATGGACTTCAAGAACATGCTCGAGCGCGAGCGCCTGGAGTCCAAGAAGATCTCCAAGACGCAGGCCGTCACCTCCCAGATCCCCGACCGAGACCTCGGCGAGAACAACGTCCACATCGGCCCGTCCGACTACGTGGCCTGGCTCGACGACCGCAAGTGGGCGTACGTCCGCCTCGAGGGCCGCGCCTTCGGTGACGTGCCGCTGAACCTGGAGTACAAGCTCGAGGTCTGGGACTCCCCCAACTCCGCCGGCGTGATCATCGACGCCCTGCGCGCCGCCAAGATCGCCAAGGACCGCGGCGTGGGCGGCCCGATCCTCTCCGCCTCCTCCTACTTCATGAAGTCGCCGCCGGAGCAGTACTTCGACGACGTCGCCCGCCAGAAGGTCGAGGACTTCATCAACGGCGACGCCTGAACCACGGCGCCCCCGGGACGACGACCGCCGCACCCTGGGGAGCGGCCGACGTCCGGATGACGGCGAGGGGCCCGGCGAGCGGTGCGTGAGCACGCACCGCGAGCCGGGCCCCTCGCCGTTCGTCCGTCCGGGCGCCGCCGCACCGGCGGCGCACCCGCGGACCGACGGCCGCGGTCAGAGATCCACGAGCCGGTCGTACTGCGTCGTGGTGTGCCGCAGGATCGCCGTCATCTCGTCGCCGACCTTCGGCTCCTGCGCCTCCGCCGGCACGAAGAGGATCGACACCTGCATGTGCGGCGGCTCCGCGAACCAGCGCTGCTTGCCGTCCCAGGCGTAGGGGGAGAGGTTCCGGTTCACCGTCGCCAGCCCCGCCCGTGCGACACCCTTGGCCCGCGAGGTCATGCCGTGCAGGGCTTTCGGCGCCTCCAGCCCCACCCCGTGCGAGGTGCCACCCGAGACCACCGCCAGCCAGCCGTCGCCGGACGCCTTCTGCTGGCGGTAGCCGAACCGGTCGCCGCGCGTCACCGCGGTCACGTCCAGCACCACGCCCTTGTAGTGGGTCGCGTCGTGGTCGCCCAGCCACAGCCGGGTGCCGATCCGGGCCCGGAACCGGGTCTGCGGGAACTGCTGCCGCAGCCGGCTCAGCTCGTCGGCGCTGAGGTGGCTCACGAACATGGTGTGCAGCGGCAGCTGCGCGGCGCGGAGGCGGTCCATCCAGCCGATGACCTCCTCCACCGCGTCGGTGCCGTCGGCGCGGTCCAGCGGGAGGTGGATGGCGAACCCCTCCAGCCGCACGTCGTCCAGCGCTGCGCGGAGCTTGCCGAGGTCCTCCGGTGCCACACCGTGCCGCTTCATGCTGCTCATGACCTCGACGACCACGCGCGAGCCCACCAGGCCGTACACGCCGTCCACCGAGGAAGCGGACCGGATCACGCGGTCCGGCAGCGGCACCGGCTCCTCACCGCGCCGGTACGGCGTCAGCACCAGGATGTCGCCGCTGAACAGCTCCCGCATCGCCGCGGCCTCGTAGGAGGTGCCCACGGCGACGATGTCGGAGCCCAGCATGGCCACCTCCTCCGCGAGCCGCTCGTGGCCGAAGCCGTAACCGTTGCCCTTGCAGACGGGCACCAGGCCGGGGAACGCGGCGGCCACCGCGCGCTGGTGCGCCCGCCAGCGGTCGGTATCGACATACAGGGTGAGCGCCATGACCGGGGGACACCTCTCTTGCTTCCGGGTCGTCAGGGGTTGGTGTGGGGGCACCGTGTGGGGCGGCGGGAGTCGGGTCGCGCGTCGCACGGGGCGCCGGCGCCGACGGGGGGCACCGGCGGTGCCCCCCGTCCAGGATGCGTCAGCGGCGCGACATGTAGATGTCGAGCGCTTTGTGCAGCAGCTTGTTGAGCGGGAAGTCCCACTCGCCGAGGTACTCCGCGGCCTCGCCGCCGGTGCCCACCTTGAACTGGATCAGCCCGAAGAGGTGGTCGGTGTCCTCGAGGGAGTCGCCGATGCCCCGCATGTCGTAGACCTGCGCGCCCATCGCGTGGGCGTCCCGCAGCATCTGCCACTGCATCGCGTTGGAGGGGCGGACCTCCCGCTTGTGGTTGGCGGAGGCGCCGTAGGAGTACCAGACGTGACCGCCCACGACCAGCATCGTCGCCGCCGCCACCGCCTCGCCCTCGTGCAGCGCGAAGTACAGCCGCATGCGGGGCTCGTCGCCGCGCTGCGCCGTCTCGGCGTTCAGCGCGTTCCACATCTGCTGGAAGTAGCCCAGCGGGCGGGGGCGGAACTTGTCCCGCTCGGCGGTGACCTCGTACAGCTGCTGCCACTGCGGCAGGTCGTCGTAACCGCCGCGCACCACCTGGACGCCGGCCTTCTCGGCCTTCTTGATGTTGCGGCGCCAGAGCTGGTTGAACTCCTTGTGGACCTGTTCCAGGGTGCGCCCCGCCAGCGGGATCTGGAAGACGTACCGGGGCTGCACGTCGCCGAAGCCGGCGCCCTCGTCCTCGTCCTGCTGCCAGCCCATGCGGCGGAGCTTGTCGGAGACCTCGAACGCGCGCGGCTCCAGGAAGGTCGCCTCCACGTCCCGCAACCGCTTGACCTCGGGGTTCTGGATGCCGGCCTTGATGGCCTTGGCGTCCCAGCGGCGGATCACCACGGGCGGGCCCATCTTCACCGAGAAGGCGCCCTGCGCCTTGAGGTGTGCCAGCATCGGCTGGAGCCAGTCCTCGAGGTTCGGGGCGTACCAGTTGATGACCGGGCCCTCGGGCATGTACGCCAGGTAGCGCTTCACCTTCGGGAGCTGGCGGTACAGGACCAGACCGACCCCGACCAGCTTGCCGTAGGAGTCGTACCAGCCCATCGACTCGTTGCGCCACTCCGACTTCACGTCGGCCCAGGCCGGGACCTGCATGTGGCTGGCCGACGGCAGTGAGCGAATGTACGCCAGGTGCTGCTCGCGGCTGATCGTCCTCAGGGTCAGGCTCATTCGGGCGTTCCTCCGGCGGCACGTCGGCGCTCTGGTGGTCTCGTCGGTCGGCGGCAGCCCCCGTGGGGCTCCCCGCCGGAAGCCTACTGCCGCCCGGAGCGGCGGCTGCTCCTGCCGTGCCCGTCGGGGGAGTTATCCGGTCCGCGCCCGGTGGGCCGAACGGGGCGCACGGGAGGCTTCCCACCGCCGGCCGTCGGTAGCCGGCACTGCGGAGAGGGCACCCGTGCCCCGTTCCCGGGGCGCCCGCCAGCGACCCGCGGGCCGCGTCGTGCCTGGTCGCGCCGGTGACGGCGGACGCGACCGGGCGGGGCCGGACGCGGCCGGGGGGGGGGGGGGGGGGGGGGGGGGGGGG